>NZ_JBLYZK010000015.1:0-67549 GCF_048551395.1 Acinetobacter sp. TY1 | reverse complement strand
GTCTTTGCTGCAGGTGACTGTACCACTGTACCATACAAGCAAATCATTATTGCATCGGGTGAAGGTGCGAAAGCGGCATTATCTGCTTTTGATTATATGATGCGTGCAGCTATATAAAGTTAAAGTAAAAAGCCTACATTTTATGATTGATTTGAACAAAGACCCTGATTTATTCAGGGTTTTTGTTTATACATAAAGAGAAATTTAAAAGTCTACATATACAGCAATTTTGAACTTTGATTTGTGCAGACTTTTTAGTCCAGTTGTCAGTGTCATATTTCGTTGGAGAATGAAAATTTTGTATTGATACACAATTTAATTGACTGCATAAAAGATAAAGAGTGATATTTTAGCTAATTGAATCACATCTATTTACTTTTACTAGCTGGTGAGTCTTGGTTTTGTCGAGTAAAGCCTTCATTGGCTTACTTTCGACAGTCTCATGTAGTTAAAGCAGCACAATCTATATAAAAGCAATACTTAGTCAAAATTAAAAGCCGAAGTATCTCCCCATGATACTTCGGCTTTTTGCGCTGTTTCATTCTTATTTTTGTATTGACTTATTTATTGTTGTAAACATAGTTTTATTGTTAGAAATTTAGTGTTTTTGTCTGTTCTAGATACCAAGGTCAATAGATAAATAAAACGTGACAAATAACTTTATTTTTATGACTTTAAATAAAGCAAATTTGATGCCAACTTTGAGATGATGTCCTCATACTGAAAGTGTAAAAGAGTTTGATGTCTAAATGATGACGGTTTCATAAAATTTTAATGCCTTAACCAAATAAGCTGAGATAATGGAAACGATTTAAAAGTTGTTCCTGACTTTCTTGATGCTTTGGGTCTGGAACAATACAGGCAATCGGGCAGACATCGACACAAGTTTGACGTTCATAGTAGCCAACACATTCAGTACATCGATCTGCATTTATTTCATAAATTTTATCACCTTCAAAAATGGCCTGATTTGGGCATTCTGCAAGGCACATATCGCAGTTAATACATTGATCTGTAATCAGTAACGCCATAATTCAACCTTAAAAATCTTTATTTTAAACAACCTGATAGGCGAGTGATGATGCTGAGATATCTATTGTTGAGTTAGGTAAATTCCGAATAAGTAGTGCATAAGCCATATTGACATCGGCTGGAATTGGAATATCTACAATATAACCTGAACCTTTTGCATCAGAAATTTCCTTTCCTTTTTGATCAAGCATTTCATTAAGCACAAATGCGATATTGCCAGAGGTTGTCATCAGTTCAAGTGAGTCACCGATCAAGAAGCGATTTTTAACTTCAATTTTGATGTAATCCCCATTTCTTTCAAGCACTTCACCAACAAATTGCTGATGATCAAATTTTGAAGAGCCAGATTCATAATTTTGATACTCACTATGGACGTGACGACGAAGAAAACCTTCGGTATAACCACGGTTGGCTAAACCTTCAAGTTGAGTCATTAAAGCCGAGTCAAATGGCTTTTCTGCAACCGCATCATCAATTGCTTTTCGGTAAATTTGCGCTGTTCTAGCGCAGTAAAAGTATGATTTGGTGCGTCCTTCTATTTTTAAAGAATGAATGCCCATTTTTGCGAGCCGATCAACGTGCTGTACGGCTCGTAAATCTTTAGAGTTCATGAAGTAAGTTCCATGTTCATCTTCTTCTGCTGCAAACATTTCCTCTTTATTGCGTTGTAATAAAACCGGTTCGCCATATTGGTGTTGTTGCTTTTTGTTGTTTTGGGCGTGTTGCTCGTCGGCATATTTATAGTTGCAACAGTCTGATGCTGTCTCCAATTCTATGATTGGAATGACATCCCCAGATGCATCTTCTGCTGCTTCGTGAATTTTATAATCCCAACGGCATGCATTGGTACATGCGCCTTGGTTTGCATCACGTTTATTCATATAGCCTGAAAGTAAGCAACGACCGGAATAAGCCATGCAAAGTGCACCATGTACGAAAACTTCAATTTCCATATCAGGTACAGTTTGCTTAATTTCTTCAATTTCATCTAAAGACAATTCACGTGATAAAATCACCCGAGTAAGTCCCATGTTTTTCCAAAACTGAACAGTTGCCCAGTTGACGGCATTGGCTTGCACTGATAGATGAATCGATATATCAGGAAAATGCTCACGCACCATCATAATTAAGCCCGGATCGGACATAATTAGCGCATCTGGTTGCATAGCAATAATAGGTTCGAGATCACGAATGAAATTTTTTAATTTACTGTTATGTGGTTGAATATTTGCGACCACATAAAATTTTTTGCCTAAAGCATGTGCTTCAGAAATGCCAATTTTTAAATTATCATGATCAAACTCATTGTTACGTACTCTTAAGCTATAGCGTGGTTGACCTGCATATACGGCATCTGCACCATAGGCAAAAGCATAACGCATATTTTTCAGTGAACCTGCTGGCGATAAAAGTTCTGTAACATGGGAAATACTCATAAAATTTTAAAGGCATATAAAAAATATGGGTTTATTGTAGATCATTAAAAAATAGTTTCAACCTAGTAAAATAGTCGGATTTTATTCACTTTTTCCTAAATTTTTTACAATTTGACAGTGATCAATCGTGGTATTGGAGGTACAAGATTGACGTAGTTCATATAATTGGGATTTAAATGAAGTTAATTCTTTAATTTTTGTTTCAATATGCTGAATATGTTCTTCAATCAATTGATCAATAATTTGACAATCTTTTTTAGGATATTGAATTTGCTCAGTAAGTTGAGAAATTTCATGTAGAGTCATGTCTAATGAACGACAGCGTTTAATAAAAATGAGTCGTTTCAATGTTTCATCATCATAATATTTATAGTTATTTTCCGCACGAAAGCTTGCTTTAATAAGCTGTTTTTTTTCATAAAATCGAATAGTGTCTGAAGAAAGTTGAGTTTTTTTGGCTAAATCGCTGATTAAATATTGATTCATCTACTGCTCACAATCTCTTGACCTTAGAGTTACTCCTAGGTTTTAAATAAGCATAATACATATGAATATTTAATCAAGGGGATCAGTAATGGCATGTACTTGTAGTCATGAACCTGCACCACAGAAGCCAAATAGTAAATTTAGAACAGCATTATGGATTGCACTATTTATTAATTTAGCTATGTTTTTTGTTGAATTAATAGGTGGTGCCTATACACATTCCTCTGCACTTTGGGCGGATTCACTCGATTTTTTTGGTGATGCGGTCAATTATGGTATTTCTTTAGCTGTGTTGGGTGCGAGCTTATATTGGCGAGCAACCGTTGCGTTGTTGAAGGGTATAACAATGGCATTATTTGGATTTGTTGTCATAACAAAAACAGCCTATGCCTATTTTAAAGGTATTCCACCCGAAGCAATCACAATGGGAGCAATTGGAATTCTTGCCTTGATTGCCAATGTTATCGCAGCTTTTATTCTTTATGCTTTTCGAGATGGTGATTCCAACATGCAATCGGTTTGGTTGTGTAGTCGCAACGATGCTATTGGAAATGTTGCCGTAATTTTGGCAGCAGTTGGGGTATTTGGTACAGGTAGTTTATTACCTGACGTTATTGTAGCGCTTATTATGGCGACGCTTGGATTAACAGGTGGCTATCAAGTTATTACACGTGCATTAAAAGAACGTGGAGAGCAAAAACAAACTATGCAACAGATTTAGTCCTGCATACTTTGCATTTTGCTCCAAAAATTAGCCCATAATGTTAGGTATTCTTGTTCAAGAATAGTCAGTGTCTGCTCATTTTGTTTAACATAGCACTGTGTGAGTAGACACCATAAATCATCTTCATGATTATCATCATTAGCAAGACGATCAGAATGATCAGCTTCACCATGGCACTCGTAGTATCCTTGACAATATTTAGGGTCATACTTGTATAGGTTCTGAGAAAGTGCTTGGCTAAAGTAAATAACTTGTTTTTCTGTACAAGCAAGAATTAAGAGTAAATGACTGTATTCATTGTAGTGGTTTTTTATAAAATCTCGAATGTGCTGAGCTTCGGCACATGGTGTACTGTCTGATGAAATGTCTAATTGTTCTATTAATTGGGTAAAATAAACCAAGTGTGATTTATTTGGAGAGCTTTTTTCGAGCTTTGCGGAATTAAAGCCTAATTCATCTATTAAGTTTAAAGACAATAAATAACGAGCATAAATTTTAGCGATGTGGCGTGATTCGGCTTTAAGATTAATCGCATGATCTAATTGCTGGGTTTGAAAAATTAACATACTTAATGCATCAGTAAAGATATGCACAATCGCATGAAAGTAATGAATATGGATATTCTGTAAATGCTCTAGCGTGAGGCGCTGTTCCAGCATTTGTTTTAATATGGGATGTTGAAATAATACATGATTGTGCATTGCTTGTTTTAAAGCATGAATGTCAACTTCGTTGTATTGCCATTGATTGGTAGGGAGCGACTGATGAATAAATAAAAGTGCATCACTACGAGCCTGAGTGGTTTTTGTAAAAGTCATTTTGATCATTGTTACATTTGTGTATATTTATATGATCATAGTAAATATAACATTAACTTACTATAGGGATTTTAAATTAATTAATACTAATTTCAAATACTTGTATGATAAAGTTGAATATTGTTCTAATTGGAAGGAATAAAAGTTAGTTATTGACTACGAGAAAAATGATATAATTTTTAAGCATTTATCATAAACACAGGTCATTAACCTGCATAGAATCATTAACTCAGTTCAATTAAATCAATTGAAGATAAGTATAGTAGGCGTAAAGTATGTCAAAAAAAGATGACATTATCAGCACGGCACTTCGTCTTTTTAACTCACATAGTTACAATTCTATTGGGGTTGATCGGATTATTAGTGAATCCGGTGTCGCAAAAATGACATTTTATAAATATTTTCCTTCGAAGGCTAAACTTATTGAAGAATGTTTGAATAAAAGAAATATGAACATACAGGAATCTTTGGAAGCAGCAATTGCTGAATGTCAGCCCCAAAATTACATAGATCACATTAAAACTATTTTTTTCTGGTATGACGCTTGGTTTCATACGGAAGATTTTAATGGTTGTATGTTTCAAAAAGCAGTTGAAGAAATATCAAAGTTGTATCCATCGACCATTCGCCCAGCCATAGAGTACAAGGAATGGTTAACTGGAAAGTTGAAAACAGCACTTGAAGGACTTGGTATTCAGCAAGCTATACAATTGGCAACTTTATTGGCGAGTTTGTTAGATGGTATGACAATTCAAGCGCAGATTGATACTAATACTGTAAAGATAGAAGATTATTGGAAGCGTGTTCAGCAATTAATTCAGCTCGAACTTTTGAATGCTTAGCATCTAAAAGTATAATATAAGATCCATACAATAAGTCATTGTATGGATCTATAATAAATATTCAAATAATAAAAAGGCGTGACAATTTTACCTGTCACGCCTCGCTGAATATAAAATTGAAACTTATATTTTTCTTCATAAATTAGAAAAATATTCATTTCAATTAGTGTGGGAAGTTTTATGACTTCCTCTTATGTTTATTTTTGTGTATTGTTTTATTTATTCCTCTGGATGTTGTTTTACTAATAAAAATAAATAGACAGACCTGTCTGTTTATATGGGCTATTATATAAACGCTATTAAGAAAATACAATAGCTTTTATTATCGAAATAAAGAAAAAAGCATCATTTTATTTATTTTCTAAACATAAAACTCTGATATAAAAAAACCGAAAATGAATTCCGGTTTTATTTAATTCCTAAATTTAAATGTTATTTTTCAACAAAAGCACGCTCAATCACATAGTCACCAAGAACGCCCATTTTAGGTGATTCTTTTAGACCATGTTGATCAAGTAATGCTGCAACATCATCAAGGAATGATGGGCTACCACAAAGCATTGCACGGTCTGTTTCAGGATTGAAACGTGGCAAACCAATTTTTTCGAATAAGTCACCAGTTTCAATTGCAGTTGTTACACGACCTTGCGTATGGAAATCTTCACGCGTTACAGTTGGATAGTAGACTAATTTTTCTTTAGCACCTAACTCACCGAAGAACTCATGATTTGGAATTTCATTTTCAATGAGATCTTGATAAGCCAATTCTGAAACAAAGCGTGTGCCATGAACAACAATGATTTTTTCAAAACGCTCGTAAGTTTCAGGATCACGAATAGTCGATAGAAATGGTGCAAGCCCAGTACCCGAAGAAAGAAGATATAAGTTTTTACCTGGGTTTAAATCATCAAGAACCAATGTTCCTGTTGGCTTTTTAGACACAAGAATGTCATCGCCCACTTTTACTTTTTGTAAGATAGAAGTTAAAGGACCATCTGGAACTTTAATTGAGAAAAACTCGAGTTCTTCTTCATAGTTGGCACTTGCAATCGAATATGCGCGCATCAATGGTTTACCATTTACTTCAAGGCCAATCATTACAAATTGACCATTTTTAAAACGCAACGCTGTATCACGTGTGGTTTTAAAGCTGAATAAAGTATCATTCCAATGGTGGACGTGAGTAATCTTTTCGACGTTGAAAGCAGCCATTAAAGGTCTCATTAAATTTTCAAGTAAGTACAACTTACTATTCTAATCTAAAATCATTCTCGATAAACTGAATATATTTTAATGAGCTTATCAGAAAAAGTGATTATGACTGAAATTAGTTTGCCAATTATTGGTTATATGCGTTCTCCTTATAAAGAAAAATTTGGTATTCCAAGACAACCAAATTTAGTTCAAGTAGAGTCCTATATTGAAATGTTTGAGCCATATAATGATTTATTGGCTTTCGATGGAATTGAAGAATTTAGTCATTTATGGTTAGTATGGCAGTTTCATGATAATAAAAATCAACAAGTTAGTTTTAAGTTTCGCCCTCAAGTACGCCCACCTCGTTTAGGTGGAAATCAAAAAATAGGGGTGTTTGCTACACGCAGTATGTATCGACCATCACCACTCGGTTTGTCGGTGGTACGGCTTAAAAAAGTTGAAAAAGTGGGTCAGTCTGTTCGTGTGTATGTGATAGGAAGTGACTTGCTTGATCAGACACCAATTGTCGATATAAAACCCTATATTCAATACTCAGATAGTGTTCCTGAGGCAATTAGTGGTTATGCACAGCATGAGCCTGATCGAAAAACAGTCATTTGGAGTGAGCAAGCGAAAGAAAAGCAAGAAAAATTACTGCAAACAGCGCAATTGACATTACAAGTGATTGATGAGTTGCAGCAAGTTTTATCACTTGATCCACGACCAGCATATCAAAAAGATGAGCAGCGTATTTACGCGATGAAATTTGCAAATTTGGATGTGAAATTTACAGTGAATGTTTTACAGGTGGAGATTGTTGATTTGTCATAAACGTTACATTGTTTTATCTTAATTTATTGTAATGAAAAGATAAAAATTGAAAATTAGCGGAGAAGCCAATAAATTGATCAGGCAAGACATGAATACAAAAATTTGCCTGATAAAAGTGATTTCTCATGTAAAAAACCAATTATGATTGTTTATTGTTGTACCTGAGTTTTGTAGCGACTTTAAATGTAGTTTTGGTTATCAATGATTTATTGAAAAATTCGGATGAATGCCGATAAGGAAACGTGAGCAATGCTTTGCAATGTGGTCAAATCAGTGGTCAATTAGCACTTTATATGATTCAACCCATGATGTTTTTTTCGTTCGCGATTTTAACCAAGATACAGCTACGACAGGCAGCTTTTTACAATATGGAACAGCGGCCATTGCAGGTATACAGGTAGGAATAAGCTACGAAGATCAGTGGGCTTGATGAGAAAAGTGACAATCACGACGAAGTGCCTGAATTACAAAATGATAAAGATGATTTAGCTGAAGCATGGCTGAGTTGGAAGAATCAGGATTAGAATTTAAAACTTGAGTGGCAAACTTTAGATTTACCTTTTGTAGGTTCACATGATTGGTGTGTGTACCGTTTTACACAACTATTTTTACCAGCACGCCAAGATTTATGTGTAGGGCACGCCATTCTGTTTGCACTTGAAGGTGCTTTGAATGAGTAAGCATGGGTAGATATAAATTCTTCATTCATGAATTTAGCTGAGTCTAATGATTTGAAAAATTTAAACCAATCTGAATATGTGATTTATAGAAGTTATAATTTTTCAGGCGCTTTAAAGGGTGGAGTGTGGCGAATTCTTTGGCTTTACAACAGCTCTACGTAGTGATGATATCTTTGTGCAAAATCGTCTTGGGTTGAAATATCTGTTTTAATTTTTTAAAAATAAAAGAAGGTAGATGATTATGATCCAACTTCTTTTTTTATATACCTATCAGTAGCTTATCATAAGGTATTAATCGCATTGCTCGGTTTTTTGTTGAGTAGAGCACATTACTTCGATAAACAATTGAGGATATATTTTTCAATCGATGCTTCATTACTATTAGCGCTATATTGAGCAAAGGCATTTTTATAATCTTGTTCGTATTCCTTGGTTTGTGCATCAAGTGTAGATGAAATGCCGTGTATAAAATTACACACTGACATTCACTTTAAAATTATTTCCAATTTTTATAAATTGAATATCGCAGTCGATAAATTTCTGAATCATCTCGGCTTGGGTCTTCGTATGTTCACTTATAACTTTCGCAGTAAATTCACCACCTTTACCTAAAGCCAAGGGCAATAACAATTGATCTGCCAAATATTCATCTGCAACAGCCTCAGACTCTAAATAAGCTTTCACCTTTTTGGATAAATCATGCGCTACATTTTCAGCACTTTTCTTCATTTCACCTAAAGCAGAAAACACTTGTTGATGTTGCTCGTAATTTAATATGACATATGCTGTATTGCCCTGACTAATGCCTTTAAAATTCAAACGCTTTCGAGTGCTTAAATCCAATTTATTATGCAGTGTTTCAAGCTCACGGTCTGCAATATCTGTTGGAATATTTAGCGCTGCCGCATAGGCATGTGTGGAAATAAGTTGACCCTTATCTAAAGCAGTATATTTAGTCTGCTGTATCCAAGGATGAATAGTGGTTTGAATCTGCCCCGCACCGATTGGGAAGAAGCCTGCACGTTCACAATGGAAGTCGACCTGAATACCTATTTTTTCAATTGTTGGCAAGAAACAATGCGTTATAAAATCAGCAGTTGGTGCCATAGGATTATGCGTACCGCCGTGAATGCTAATCTGACTGGCTTGCGACTGCATCATCAAAGCAGGTAAAAGCGTTTGTAGTACTAAAATTGTACTTCCCGCAGAACCAATTTGAAAATCATAAGTTCCTGCTTGAACTTGCTGTGGTTCAAAATACAATTTTTGAGAATGCAATTCAGCACCTTCAACCGTTGCATTGCTGATGCGTTGTGAAGCTTGAACGCAAACTAAGTGTTGACGCATTAACCCTGGTTTTTTTCTTCCTGCACGGATATTCACAAGTTCAAAGGGAATACCTGTAATCATTGATAGGGAAAGGGCAGTACGGAGGATTTGTCCACCGCCTTCACCGATTGAACCATCAATTTGAATAGTTCTTTTTTTAAATTGTGTATTCATAGCTTTTATCTTAAAAAATAGGGTGAACATACTGTCAGCGCATGGTGATGAATAGTGAGCTGTAACGATGCTTTCGCAAGGGTTTGACTTGTGCTAAGTGATGGGTTGAATTGTGCTTAAAGGTTTAAGCTGACCCACTCGCTCTGCAAGCCACTACACGTTATTTTCAATCCTGTGTTGTGGAAGTAGGGGATCTTGCACTCGCCCAGTATGTTCAGTTTTTGTCATCTTGAGAGATAACAAAACTTGTCAAATGTATCGTTAAGATTCAATTAAATCAATTTGCCAATTGTTTGCTTGAATTAATACATTTAAATCACGTAATTTAGCGCTAATATCATCGGCTTGCTTTTGCAAAGATGATACAGGAATCACTTTACGCCATTTAATCTCACGAGAGCTATAACGATCAGGCTCACGGTTTGTATTGCTAATCGCAGACGTTAAAATTTTATGGCGTTCCACCAACTCATCACGTTGGGTGAGTAAAGCTAGTAATGAGCGACCATCATTTAACTTTGCCAAAGCATTGGTTTGGTGAATGGCAAAAACCAATTTTTGCGATTCCTGTGTTAATGCAAAGACTTGCTTCAATAGCTCGTTTGGATCTTCCGATGGTTCATCACCATCTTGTATCAATACATTGGCATTGATACGCTGTTTCAGTGAAGCGAGTTTCTTCTGTTGATCGCTTCGTAGTAATAACGCTTCTGCGAGTTTCATTTTTTATCCTTATAACTTCAATATTTAGTGAATATTTAACACAATAATTTGATATAAATCCTGTTGAGGTAAAGTATTTACTACAACTGATTCTGCAAATTCTATAACTTCATCTAAAGTTTGGTCTTCATGCCAAGTAGTCATGAGGTTGTAATTATCATCTTCAGGTAGATCATAATTACAAAATTCTAGGTAACTCCAATCCAAAGCATCATCCCAAATTGAACATTCATGACCCAAGCTAAAGCCCAATAATATTGCTCTGATTTTACAATCCAATCACAGCAAATATTTCGCCATTCATTACTCACACTATCGCTATGTATTGCAATCACTTAAATGTAAGGTTTTTGCGGTAAATCAAAAGTAATCTCTTGATTCGAGATAAGCTCATTACGCAAAACTACAATATCTCTATGTGCCATCAATTTTCCCTACTGAATAGCATTCTCGAATTTTCAATGAAGCAAAATTCCTCCTGACTAATTTCTTTAAAATCCAGATCAATATCATGAATTGTATTTATGTCTGTATTCACACTGCCTTGAGTCCACGATTCAATAATTTCAAATTGAATCTGATTGTCCATTAAATATTTAAATATTTCATATGCTATTTTAGTTGCTTTAATGGCTTGCTCATCTTCACAAAACCAATCTTCAGGTGGATTAAAGCCCAATTCAAGTGGTCTAATTCTAAATTGGCAACTGCATGACTGCACATTCGGATAGCCTGTAATATACCAACGATGTTCGAATTTCATTTCAATAATTTCAGGAATATAATCGGGAAGATGTTGCGTAAATGAAATATCTTCACAGTTGAATAGGGCTAAATCTATCCATTGTTCTGTGCTAATCAGCAAAACATTACACATCATCATCTCCTTATTAATCTGCGTGAAAAGACACTCATCCTTTTACACAAACAACCTGATTCAGTGTATACACCACTTCTACCAAATCAATCTGCGCTTTCATCACATCTTCAATCGGTTTATATGCAGACGGAATTTCATCAATCACCGCTTCATCTTTACGACATTCCACACCTTGCGTCTGTGCAATCTGATCTTCCACAGTAAATTGTTTTTTTGCAGCAGTGCGACTTAAAACCCGACCAGCACCATGCGAACACGAACAGAAAGACTCCTGATTTCCCTTACCTTTGACAATAAAAGACTTCGCACCCATTGATCCAGGAATAATTCCATACTCACCTAAACGCGCACGTACAGCGCCTTTACGAGTAACTAGAACTTCCTGCCCGAAGTGCTCTTCCTTATCGACATAATTATGATGACAATTCACCGCTTCAACTTTGGCATTAAACGGTTTATTAATAATGATTCGTAAAGCCTGAACTGCGGCTTCCATCATTAACTCACGGTTTTTCATGGCAAAACGTTGCGCCCAACCCACAGCAAACCAATAATCATCAAAATGTTCTGTTCCTTCAACCAAATACGCTAAATCTTTATCAGGCAAGTTAATAAAATGCTTCTGCATATCTTTACGTGCAAGATCAATAAAATATGATCCAATTGCATTTCCCACACCACGAGAACCCGAATGCAACATAATCCACACTTGTTGATGCTCATCTAAACAGATTTCGACAAAGTGATTTCCTGTTCCGAGTGTCCCTAACTGCGTGCGATTATTGGTGTTTTTTAAACGTGGATGTTTGGCACAAATATAATCAAAATCGGTTACCAACTCAGACCACACAGCATCGACACGTTCAGATGGATTTGCCCAAGAACCTCGATCACGTTGTCCACGGTTTTTGGTCATTCCATGTGGAATTAAACGCTCAAGCTCGGTACGTAAAGCGAATAAATTATCGGGTAAATCGGAAGCGGTCAGGGTGGTACGAGATGCCATCATCCCACAACCAATGTCGACACCCACCGCTGCGGGAATAATTGCACCTTTAGTTGGAATCACACTTCCAATGGTTGCACCAATTCCAACATGCACATCTGGCATCACTGCCATCCATTTGTAAATAAACGGCATTTGTGCAGTTTTCAAAAGTTGGTCTTTCGATTTCTCATCAACAGGAACACCTTTGGTCCACATTTTAATTGGGACACCTTTAGAATCCTGAATAATGTTATAAGCACGTTCATTCGATGCTTGTTTTTCAATTTGTTCAATTACTGACATAGTCATTGTTTTATTCCTTTCTCTATACCTGCCTGCTAAGCAGTTGCAGGCAGGTGAATGTCATACACACTATGATGTATGTTATGTATACTGCAGTGAGTGTGCCAAGTTTGATTTTGATTTAATTTTCATTTATTAATGTATTGATATTTAATTGATTAATTTATTGTGTATGAGTTTTTTGTTAAACTTTTAGTGTTATAGAAATTATTTTAAGTATAAAAATAAATAATTAAATATAAAAATAGATAGATATTATCTGGATTGAAATAACCATTACATCCGCCATGGCGATATAAATGCCAGGGTGAGCGTTCTACCAATATGAATTGAAAATAAGATAGAATGAAGAAAATAACATAACAATAGGGTAATTATGTCAAGCCAAACAATGCTTTCATTAGAAAAAGCACAATCTTTATTATTAGATTTACTTGATCAACAAGATTATTTTAATGTTGAGCTAATGGATCAAATTCAATGCTTAGTGATAGGGCATGATCAATATTTTCAATTGCAGTGTTGGCAAGATTTGTTAAAGCAAGATACGGCTATACGAAAACATTTCACGGATTTTTTAAAATTTTATTTGGAATTTTTTCCAAAAATTCAGCAAGGCTTTGAGCAAACTATGGTTGTGCAAATGCAGAAATTCGAAACTGCATTGCAAAAATATCAAACTAGTATGACGGTGGACGATCAAACTGAAACATGGAATCAACTACAGTCAGATTCTGAAATGGCTTCGATTTTCCAAGAGCAATCAGGACAGGAACAATTAATATATTTAAACTATTGGCTACAGGTATTTAGTCCGTTTGCAGAACACAATGTAAGTTTGTTTTGGCAAGTATTTCAGATTTATCCAATGGAAACATTTGAATTGTTACTACAATTGCCTAGATCTTACTTAAAAGCTGAAAATATAGAAATTTTCTATCAATTATTTAAAGAAGAAAAATTAAGTTTTGCAACGGCAGGTATTCGCCCCACGCAGTATATTCAGTATTTTTATGATCAATTTCCAGAATTTTTAATGCAAATCCCACAGCGCTTTTTGCAAACATCTTCTAGTCATTTAAAGGAAAAGTTAATAGGTTGTTTGTCTGATCGTCCTGTGCTTTTGGTAGAATCTTTACAGCAGTTTATTTTAGATACTTTCATTGAATATGCTAAACATTCTAATCAAAGCATATTCAATATGAGTTTGGATGCTTTAGCACAATGTAAAACAATCATTATTCCTACCGAAGTTATTCAAAATTTAAAAGATTTATTACATGATGATGAGGTCTGGTTTCGACCGATGTCAGCTATGCGAGCATTACATGGCATAGGTGTACAAGATCAATGGTTTAAAGATCATTTACTTGATGCTTTAAATCATGCTTATGGCTGTGATGATGAATCACCCCAAAGCACCAGTATAGATTTACTGGTACAGTGGCAAGAGAAAGGCTTGTATGTGGCTGATAAAATTACACAATTATTAAATGAAGCGATTGCAGAAAATGATCAAGACGTTATTAAAAACCTATGTGTATATTTAGATGCTTATCCACAATTGGCAAGTCATTTTCAACCTATATTGTGGCAATGGATTGAATCTCTAAGCCAACAGCCTCAGGGTGAGTACTGGCTTGATGGAAAAATATTGAAGACATTTTTACAGTTGAGTGAATGGGTAATATGGCAACCCAATACTCAGCAATGGCAAAGTTTAGAGACCGTTTTACATGAAATTTTAGAGTATTTATCACCTGAAGATCGTGAAGAGTATTTTGAATCTTTAATACAAAATTTAAAATTAGATCGGGTGATGATTCAGGATTTAAAACAATACTACATTGTCAAAGATCAAGAAAATCATGCTGAGAATCAGGAGAATTAAAATCCCAAAGTCACAAATAAAAATGTTTTTTAAATTGAATTAGCTATATTAAAATAAGTGGAACTATAAAATTTTATAGAAAAATATGCAAAAAGCTAAAAAGACAGTTGTGATTGGTTTTGTCGGTTCTACACTCGATCAAGGCAAAAAAGAAGAGCGTTGGCAACGGTGGCGACCAACGCTAAGCTTACTGATGCATGAAGATTTGTTGGTTGATGAATTGGTTCTATTACATGATCGTCGCAGTTCAAGTCTGATTGAACACTTACAAAAAGATGCTGTGCAGATTTCACCACATACACAGATCAAAGGTCATCAAGTCAATATTCGAGATCCGTGGGATTTTTCCGATATGTACGGTGGGTTGTACGATTTTGTAAAATCCTACCCATTTGATATAGAAAGAAATCATTACTTTTTACATATCACTACAGGAACGCACGTCGCACAAATTTGTTGGTATTTACTCATCGATGCGCATTATTTACCTGCAAAACTCATTCAAAGTTCTCCGACAGGTAAGCAACAACCTGAAGGTGAATATCGCATTATTGATTTAGATTTATCACGTTATACCGCATTAACGCAGCGTTTTGAGTATGAACAATTGGAAAATTGGCAACAGCTCAAATCTAATATTGCCACTAAAAATTTGAACTTTAATCAAATGATTCTGGAAGTTGAACTTGTTGCTACAAGATCAAGTGCACCTATTTTAATTATGGGTGCAACAGGTGTAGGTAAGTCACAATTGGCAAAACAAATTTATGCTCTTAAAAAAGAAAAGTTTCATCTAACTGGGCGATTTATTGATGTCAACTGTGCCACTTTAGTTGGTGATGGTGCAATGTCTACATTATTTGGACATAGCAAAGGTGCATTTACGGGGGCAGTTTCGGCACGAACAGGTTATTTAAAAAGTGCAGATAAGGGTATTTTATTTCTCGATGAAATAGGTGAGTTGGGTTTAGATGAGCAAGCTATGCTACTCAAAGTATTGGAAGATAAAATATTTTTTCCTGTCGGAAGTGATAAAGAAGTTCAAGCTGATTTTCAATTGATTGCAGGGACAAATCGAGATTTACGAGAAGAAGTTCGAGCAGGGCGATTTCGTGAAGATTTATGGGCACGTTTAAATACATGGACATTTTTTTTACCGAGCTTGAAAGAACGTCGTGAAGACATTGCACCCAATATTGAGTTTGAATTACAGCGCTTCGCCAATGTACATCAACGGCAATTACGTTTTCATAGTGATGCTTTGGAGAAATATTTACAGTTTGCACAATCACATGAGGCGACTTGGCAAGGGAATTTTCGTGATTTAACTGCAAGTGTTACGCGTATGGCGACATTGGCAAATGGTGAGCGTATTGGTTTAAATGAGGTGAATGCTGAAATTAAAAGACTGCAAAATATTTGGAATATTGGTGAACATGTAGAAAAACAATATTCAGGATTAAGCGCTATTTTGACTCATCAAAAGATTGCTGAAATAGATGAATTTGATCGTATTCAACTTGAGGGTGTGATTGAAATTTGTCGCAAATCGAAGTCGATGGCAGATGCGGGACGGCGTTTATTTGCAGTGTCTAGAGCGGAACGGCAGAGTACCAATGACAGTGATCGGGTGAAGAAGTATTTGGCAAAGTTCGGGCTGACTTGGAATGTAATTTCTCAATAAAAATGGGGGCAATAATTGCCCCCATTCATGTATTACGTACAAAGCAATATTCGTTTAAGGTACTAGTAAAAAACGTGAAATTGCAATTCTTAACTGTTTTAAGTAGCCAGTAAAGAAATGATTTGCACCCGGTAAAACCGTAATAATATGACGTTGGGGTTTCGCCCATTCTATCAAATCACTTAATTTTGTGGTTGGATCAGCTTCACCATGTACAAATAGAATATCACCCTTAATGGCGGGCGTTTCATAATTACGAATACCATCTACAGTTGTCGTTGGTAGACCACATAAGATCATCTGTATAGGTTTGAGCTCATCTTGTAGCGCATGATAGGCTTTTGCCATTACATGTGCCCCAAAACTAAAGCCTCCTGTATAGAAAGGTAGACCTTTGTGTAATTGTCTAACATGTTTAATAACATCTAAAATGTCATCAGTTTCGCCAAAACCTTCATCGTGGATACCTTCGCATTGACCTGAACCACGAAAACTTGGGCGATAGACGACACATCCCTGTTCAGTCAGAATCTGAGCAAGTAAAGCGGGAATTTTATGTTGAGGTGTACCACCCTGAAGCGGGTGTGGATGACAAACGACAGCAAATCCTTTTACTTCGCCCACAGGATAGTCAGCAAAAACTTCAATTTTGCCAACCGAACCTTGTATGAACAGTTGTTCGGACATAATTTAAACAATAAATAGTAGGGAGAAGGTGTATTTTACCGATTTTGCTCACAGAAAACACAAATTGGCATTAAAATATTCTGACTGTTATAGTTTGATTAGTTATTTTTTGATCAGGAAAACCATGCTTGCTTTAATTTCACCCGCAAAAACACTCGATTACGAAACTGCGCTACCTACAGATAGCCACACTTTACCAAGATTACTTGATCAATCACAACAGCTTATCGACGTTAGTCGTAAGTTATCTGCTTCAGAAATCGCCAATTTGATGAGTGTAAGTGAAAAAATTGCACAATTAAATGCAGAGCGCTTTCGTGATTGGAATATTGACTTTAGTTTTGCCAATGCGCGTCAAGCTATTTTTGCATTTAAAGGTGATGTTTATACTGGCTTAGATGGATATAGTTTGTCGCAAGATAATCTCAATTTTGCACAAAATCATTTACGTAGCTTATCAGGTTTATATGGTTTATTGCGTCCACTTGATTTGATGATGCCATATCGTTTAGAAATGGGCACAAAACTTGCCAATGAACGCGGTTCGAATTTATATCAATTTTGGGAAGATCAAATTACTCAATTGATTAATGATGATTTAGAGCAAGTAGATGCTAAAATTTTATTGAATATTGCTTCAGATGAATATTATAAATCGGTGAAAGAAGCCAAAATTCAGGCAGAGATTATTAAACCCGTATTTTTAGATCAGAAAAACGGTAAATATAAAGTCATTAGTTTTTATGCCAAAAAAGCCCGTGGTTTGATGGCACGCTATATGATTGAACATCAAATTGATCAAGTAGATGGTATTAAATCATTTAATACGGATGGTTATTATTTTGATGCAGAAAGCTCATTGAAAGGTGAACTCGTTTTTAAACGTGATGAGAAAGTGGCTTAAGTGATTTAGCCTAAGAGTGAGGTGCCCAATGCAAAATGATCATGAGAAATTTCAGCAGTATTGGGCACAATTTTCGGCTGAATTGAACTTAGATAATAAGCAAGTAGAAGAGTTATATTCATTACTTATAAATGCCTATACCGAGCCACAGCGTTACTATCATACTTTTCAACATATAGTTGAATGCCTTGATTTATTTCATCAAATTAAAGAACAGTTGAATGATACCATCGCAGTCGAACTTGCGATTTGGTTCCACGATGTGATTTATGATCCTAAAGCCATAAATAATGAAGAACAAAGTGCAGAGTTGATGCAAAAGTCTTGTTCAAATTTATTGGCATCTGATCAAATTCAAAAAGTCTATGATTGGATTATTGCGACAAAAAAACATCAAGCATTAACTGATCAAGATTTAAACTATTTGCTTGACATAGATTTGGCAATATTAGGAAGTTCAACAGCTCGCTTTGCCGAATATGAACAGCAAATTCAGCAGGAATATACTTGGGTTGAATCTGACTTGTATAAGCTAAAACGAGCTGAAGTTTTGCAGTATTTTTATCAGATGCAGCCAATTTATCAAACGCATTACTTTAATCATTTATTTGAAGATCAGGCGAAGCAAAATCTGTTGAAGATGTTGTCTAAAAAATGAAAGACATCATCAACAATCAATCCTAGATGATTTCTGATTGATGATTATTTAAAAATAATAATTAAAAACAATAAAATGACCAATCCTATACCAATACGAATAAACCATTGTGTGCCATCTAAAGCTTGTTTTTGTTGACGGCGGGCACGTGTAGTGGACGTATTATTTTGTGGAATTGACTTATCAAAAGAAGGTTTTTCTTGTGTAGCCTGATCATAACGTGCAGCTAAATCGAGTAGCCAACTTTCTGCCTCTTTATCTTCGGCGTGAATACCATTTTCAGGCGCTGCAAAAAAGCCCATCGCTGTATCAAAGGACTCTTCGTCTAATTTCACTTTAGCAACTTCAATCAAATTGTATAAAGCTTGTTTAGGATTGCGTTCTACATATTTACCATTGGCATAGAAGTAAGCGATGACTTGCATTGCATCTATATCATGTTGTAATGCTTTAGTTTTGAGTAGCGCAACTGCTTCTTGTTTTTGCTGTGGTGTATTATCAGCATCATCTAGGACAGCTAGAATAGCTCGTGTCGATGTATGACTTGCCAATGTAGCTTGTATACTTTGTGGTTGAGGTGTCGCTGTTTGCTGCTGAATGGATGGATTAGATGTAGCGTGAGTCGATGCTTCAGGTGTATAAGCTTGTTGATTAGATTGTTTTTTTTGATGTGTATTTAGTATTGCAATAATTTGTGTTTTGAACTTATGCAAATGATCTTCTGAGGCTGCATCTTCAAGCGGTTTCAGTAAAATATGCTCTTCAAAGCACTCTTCCCAAAGCTTTTCATGTGTAAAAGCATTGATAAACTCAAAGGCTTGTTTATAAAATTCAGCCATTGCAGGGCTAAGCAAGTGTTCAGGAATATCTGATTCAGTATAGCGAATTGCTGAAAATACTTTTTCAGCTTGCGTTGCTGTTTTTGGTTGATAGGGAATAATGAGTGTTAAATCAATAGGCGTTGTGTCGTATACCCGAATTTTCATATAGATTGCATCTGTACGACCAGAGGGTGGGTAGGCGTGAATATCCTCGCAAAAAATTAAATAAGGGTGTTGATAGATATTTTCATCGAGCTTTTTTAATATCTCAGATCGAGCATTGTCAGACATTTCTTTTACGATATTAATTTTTTCTCCTTCAGGGACAAGAACCATCGGGGGGAAAGACGAACCTTGCATCATAAAGCTGGCATAAGCCGCAAAAAAACCTGCCTGTGCAAAAGCAGTCTGTATATTTGGTGGTAGTGAAGCATCCGTTGCAAAACGTAAAGAGGATGGAAAATACCGAATAGGTCCCGATTGTAAATCTGAGGTTTGCTTTTGAATATATGCGACACAGCTTTGATTGTTGGCTGAGGAGTCAAAAAGTAAAGTCGTAAGTACTGTCATTGGGAATGACATACGATCTTCCGTCACACAGACCTGATCAAATTCATGGCGGAATTCAAGATCAGGTTCATTGCTAAAACGGGCTTTATATTCGGCAAAGTCAAACCACTTTAGCGAGTTTTGTCCCAAATGTGCGATGACTGCACCCAAATAATAAGTCATCCCAATGAGGAAGTTAAGTTTTTCTCTATTTTGAAAAAAAGATGCAAAATCCTGTTCTGTGAGTAATTCAGTTTCTCTAATACTTTGTAGTAAGACATCGAGTTCAGCGACACTGCGTATAGAAAAATCAAAATCAATCAGATCAGTGCTGCTCCGATAATAGTTTCCACCGGGCATATAAGTATTATTTTGTAATGCCGAAAGATATTGTTTCGCCATTTCATTGGTGTCGCGCTTTTTACTTTGATTGATGGTCTCACAACGGCTTTCTACGTAATTTTTACAATTGCGTTTTGATTCAGTACCTTGATAGAGTAAATCTTGTAAAACACCTAAAGGCAGACAAACTTGCTTTTCAATGATTGCTACCATTGAAGAAAAGAAATCGAGAGGCAGATTATAATCAGAAGGTAAAATTTTTATAGCTTCATGATAGTTATACCATTCTGTTTCTGTAGAGGTTCTTTGGTTGATGGTTTCGCATAAGTAGCCTGAAATACTCATCAGAAATTTAAGACCATCAAACTCTGCAACAAGATCATTGGGGCGAATATTTTGATGATGTAAGTCGATGAGTAATTGATCAAGTTGATCAAGACTTTCATCGCTATAATTTGCTGTAATTTGAAATAATCGTTCTGAATAGCGTAAACCATTCTCAGGCAATGTCTTAGCATGAAAGTGTTGCATCAATACGTGCATATCTTGTTGTGTTTTTCTACTCATACGATTCTTCTTTTTAAAGCGATGAAAGATATTTTTCGCAAGAATATCAAATCACTATCCATTATGTATATAAATTACGTAATGAATTAAACTGATTAACTTAACTATTTTGCTTAAAGGCTTCAATTGCACGAATACGGCTACTTTTAAGGTCAACAATCGGTTTTGGATAGTCTAACAACATATCGGGATTTTTAGCATAAGGTTCATGAATGGTCTTGGCATCTAAATGCGCAAGTTCAGGTAACCATTGACGAATATAGTCGCCTTGCGGATCAAACTTGATTGACTGACTGATCGGATTGAAAATTCGGAAATAAGGCACAGCATCAGTTCCTGTCGATGCACACCATTGCCATCCACCATTATTGGCAGCCAAATCGCCATCCACTAGGTGTTGCATAAACCATTGTTCGCCTTGTCTCCAATCGATGAGGAGGTTTTTACACAGAAACATCGCAACAATCATACGAACACGATTATGCATCCAACCTGTTGTAAGCATTTGACGCATACCTGCATCGACAATCGGAATACCTGTTTTTGCATTTTGCCAAGCCTGTAAATCATCAGGCGCATTACGCCAAGGAATATTTTGAGTACTGATTTTGAAAGGAAATTTTTTCGATACACGAGGGAAATCGAACAAAATATGCTGATAGAATTCACGCCATAATAGTTCATCGAGCCATGTCTGTTGACCTGTAGACTCAATTTGAAAATAGCCATTTTGTGAACGAAATAAGGCTTGAATACACTGTCGAATAGAGATTATCCCTATGTTTAAATAGCTCGAAAGTTGGCTCGTTCCCTCAATATGTGGAAAATCACGTTCAGTATGATAATGCTCAACACGATCTTCAATAAAATTATCAAGTAAAGACCAAGCATGTTGCTCCGATATAGCCCATATAGGATGTGTATTGGTTTGCCAATTCGATGAGTAAATTTGTTCTACTTTTGGAATGTCTTCCGATTCAATGTTATAAGCAATCGGGGCTTGAATCTCAGGTTTTGGGTAGCACTGTGGAATCGAAATACTAAGCTGTTCATAGCAATATTTTTTAAAGGCACCAAACACTTGATAGGGCGTATTGCTTTTATTACGAATTGAACCGACAGGAAAAAGTGTACGATCATGATGTAAAATTAAATCTTGGGCATGTTCATTCAGTAATTTTTGTATTTTAAAATCACGCTGTAACTCATTCACACCACATTCGATATTTGCATGAACATGTTGAATACTTAAGTCATTACACATCTGTTGAATATACGGTGCGATATCGTGCCAAAGTGGTATAGTTTTAATAATGAGTGGAATATTAAGCTGCGCCAAGTCTATTTTGAGTTGTAACAATTGACGTAAATAAAAATCAATTTTGATAGGGGCATCATCATGTTGTTGCCATTGCTCAGGTGAGAGTATGACTAAGGCAATCGCTGAACCTGATGTTGTTGCATGCCACAAAGCACTATGGTCGTGTAGTCGTAAGTCTTGTCTAAACCAAATGAGTGTATTTTCTGACATAACGAGGCTGAATAATTCTAGATAATTATTTTTGATTATTCACTTTTTATGGACTTTAAATCAACTGTACGTATGAATTGAATTTCAGTTTGATCATATTGTGGCTGTTGTAGTTGTTTTTGAATGAGTCCAAAAATAATTGGATTCCATGCAGATAAACGTTGGTCATTTTCTTTCCAATGGTATTCGGGCCAATCACGTTGTTGTGTAATTAGATTAGATTCTTTTTCCATATCTTGCATAAATTTGAGTACAAACTGAGTACCACGCCATTCGTCATCTGCAAAGACTTTTTGACCACCAATATAGATTCGATTCTTCATGTGATCTGGAATTTTAAGTACATCAGTATCATTAATTAAAAAAAGTCTACGCCAAATATGGGTATAGGGCTGTTTATAAATTTGTTTATAAAAATCAGTTGGATTCTGTGGGAGAGTAGGGAGATTTCTAGTGCCACTTCCATTCTCTCGTTTTAGTGAGCGGTCTGCCCAAAATGCTAGACTTTCCAAATACCATGAATTTTTAAATTGTGTATAACTATATTGGTATAAATGAAAAAATTCATGAGTAACAGTGGCCCAAGAGCCTGGAAAACCATCTAAGTTATTGGAAATAACCAAAGCAATAGAACACGGCATTTGAATCATATCTTTTGCAATATTAGGATGTTGAGCTGCTCTTTCAAAGGCTATTCCATTTCCCTTCATATTTTGCAAAAAAATGGCAATTCCTGTTGCATGGTTTTGATAACGAGGTGATTTGAGTGGAGAGCGAAAGCCTGCTAGGTGGAACATATCACGGCTACTTTTAGCTTGAAGAGCAATATTTTCAACATAATCAGGAATAGTATTTTTGTTGATATCTGCTGTTTGTGGAATTTTATGCTCACTATTGGGTAGATCTGAGTAATACACATAAAATTCATCGAGTTGATAAACTTTATTCAGTTCATTTGCCCAATTAGGTGATGAAATATGGCATTGGACGGTTTGAATTTTTTCTTTTGCATAGGTATATGACGTAATTAGGTTTATGCTTAAGAGTACAAAAGGAATTGTGAGCTTCATTGTTATTATTTCTGTCATTTTGATAGAATTTATTCTTTTTGACATAAAAAAGGCAAAGTATTTACTTTGCCTTTTCAGATCAGTTAGATCTTAGTGGTGATGACCACCTGCACCGTGTACATGACCATGCTCAATTTCTTCAGCAGATGCATCACGAACTTCAGCAATTTCAACATCAAAAGTTAAATCTTGACCAGCAAGAGGGAAGTTAGCATCAACAATAATGTTGTCGCCTTCAATTGCTTTAACAGTAACAATTTGAACGCCATCATCAGTTTGTGCTTGGAACTGCATACCTGCTTCGATGTTTTCAACACCTTGGAACATTTGAGCAGGAACTTCTTGAACTAAATCAGTGTTGTATTCACCATACGCTTCAGCAGCAGGAATCGTTACTGTGAATTTATCACCAGTTGTTTTGCCTAAAAGTGCTTTTTCAAGACCTGGAATGATGTTACCAGCGCCTTGCAAATAGACAAGTGGCTCACCTTGTGATTTGTCAAGTTGCTCACCTTCAGCGTTAGTCAACGTATAGTGGAAAGAAACCACGTGGTTATTTGCAATTGCAGTCATGTCATTGATCCATTCAATATTTTAAGGAAGCTATCATAAAGTGAAATGCATTTTTTGTAGACTAAAATTTCTAAAAAAATGCATGTTCATCGGTTTTATGACCGTTTTTTCATTAATAAGGGCAGTTTGTGCAATTTCAATGTAATTTAATGCGTGGAGAGATTTTTCGTGTAACAAAATCTTTAGCCGTCAGTAAACCTGCATGTGCATAACCATAAATTGTGGCTTGATGAATACGATAGAGTGAAACATACATCGACTTGGCAATGAAACCTTGTACATTTACTTGCCCCATTAATTCACCTACCGCTTTATTTTTGCTAAGTGAAACCAAAGAGCCTTTATCTGAAAATTGAAACATAGGTTGCTGACGACCACTTAGGCGAGCACTCATTGCTTCCACTAAAAAAGCGGCTTGTTGGCTTGCGACTTGTGCACGAGGTCCTAGTGGAGGTTCACGCGCGTCTAAAATACAACATGCGCAATCACCAAAGGCAAAAATAGATGGATCGGCTTTGGTTTGTAATGTTGCATATACATCTAAACGGCCCATTCGGTCTTGATTAAAACCTTCTAAATTAGCAATGACAGACGGTGTTTGAATACCTGCCGCCCATACTTTAAGTTGTGCATCAATAGACGTACCATCGGTAAACCACACTTTATCTGCATCAACTTTTTCAACACGCTTTGCTGTGAGTACTTCAATTTTCATACGTTGTAGTTGTTGATTAGCATGTGCAGCTATTTTTTCAGTTAAAGCAGGTAAAATTCGATCTGCACCTTCAATTAGTGTAATTTGTACATTTTGAGGGTTGATTTTATTCAAACCATATTTATAAAAATTTTGCTTGGCTTCAACCAATTCAGCAGATAATTCTACGCCTGTTGCACCTGCACCAATAACTGCAATTTTTAAGTCACGATCAATATTTTTATTTTGTGCGTCTAGATATAAATGTAAAAGATCTTGTTGGAAAATATCAGCTTGTTTTCGACTATCTAAATAGTGGCAATAATCTTTGACACCAGGGGTATTGAAATCATTGGACACTGATCCGACAGCTAAAATAAGTGTGTCATAACTTAATGTATATGAATCTGTTGAGCTGTCGTATTTGGTACTTTGAGTTTTACTCAGTGAAATAATCTTTTGTTCACGATCTAATTTTTCAAAGCGTCCTAAGACAAACTCATAGTGATGTTTGGCTGAATGAGCATAATAGTTAGTTTCCTCATCATTTGGGTTCATTGTTCCAGCCGCAATTTCATGCAGAAGAGGTTTCCAAATATGTGTGAGCTTTTGATCGACTAAGGTGATTTTGGCTTTGGATGATTTACCAATGGTATCGCCAAGTTGAGTTGCGAGCTCGAGTCCGCCTGCGCCACCACCAACAATCACAATATGATGTAGATTGGACATAAAAATTACCTAATTGTTGTTATAAAAAATGGAATGGCACTAATATGCCATTCCATTGAAATATTTTTATGATTCTTGTTTTACAAATTACATTTTTACAATAAAACCAAGTTCAAAGCTTGGTTTTATTGTTTTCTGTTTTTGGCATCTCGTTATTAATAATCGATTAAGTTAAAACAAAGACTTTAACCAATTGATCAGGCGCTCAATCCATGAGGCTTGTTCGATTTGGACATCATCTTCAATATCAAAAGTTTGAATCAGTTGATCACCTTGATAAACATTGACTTTAGCCAAATGCATGATTTGAGCCAATGGGGCGGTGAGTGAAGTTTCATTCAATTCGACATTGAGTTTAGTTTTTGTTGTTTGTAAAGGTTCGATAGTACTGATGACACCATTGGCATGTGTTTGCATGATTTTAGAATTGAGATTATCAAAAGTCATCAAGTCAATTGGGGTAGGGTTGCTATACAGTGAAGTGGTGACAAGTTGGGGTTTTTTGGCTTCAACTTTAAAAATCTTTAATGTTGATTTAACCACAGGGAGTTCAGCAATCAGTTGTTTATCCTTAATGGCAACTTCATCACGCGTATAGCTATAACCTAAATTTAATAGTTTATGTGCAACTTCAGCACGTTTAATAGCACTTTTAGCGCCCATTACGACTACAACTAAACGGCGATCGGGCGATTCAATTAAACCTGAAGGACGTTTGGCGCTGAGTGCAAGATTGTAACCCGCAGCTCTAGTGAAACCCGTTTTTAAGCCATCGACACTTGGATCATTTTTTAAAACAAGATTCGTTGCATGGTGAAAGCGTTGCTTGTAGCTAAAATTTGGCATGACTGAATAATGCATATATTCAGGCGTATTTTGAGTTACCGCTTGACCTAATAGCGCCATGTCATGTGCCGATGAAAAATGATCAGGCATGGTTACACCTGGTGCATTGGCAAAATGCGTGTCCTTCATACCCAAAGCTTGCGCTTCTTTATTCATTCGTACAATAAATGCGGGAACATCGCCTGAAATACGTTCTGCAAGGGTCACAGCGGCATCATTGGCAGACATTACAACCAAACCTGCTAATAGCTGATCTATTGAAATTTGTTCCCCTTGTTTGAGATACATTTGAGATTCATCCCACTGTACCATCTGCACTACAGGCGTTGCGGTTAAAACCTCATCTTTACGCAAATGTCCTGCTTTAATTTCTTTAAGTGCAATGTAGGCAACCATCATTTTGGTCATAGAGGCAGGTGCACGCTGAACATGACTATTATGCTCAGCAATAATTTGCCCTGTTTGTGTGTCAAGGATTGTCCAAGACTCAGCCTCGACAGACTGTGGATTGATATTAAGTAGTGCAGAATTTACAAACGTGGAGCAACACAGGCTGAGTATTGCCAGTGTGGAAGTCAAAATTTTCAACAGAGATACCTTTTATAGCCAATCCGATGGCGATGAATATAGAAATCACTGCGAATCCTATGCTTTTTTATATGATTTCGCTAGCCAGTTTTGTAGATAAATACGGCAATTTCTGCATGAATTTATAAAAAATGATAATCTAATTGTTAAATTAACTTTCCACTGTTTGTTGAAGCAAAATTATGTTGCACTATCAGATCGAATTTGACGATTATCGTCAGCATTTAGTTCATGTCACACTGCGTTTTCTTGCAGATCCAACACAGGTTTTATCATTACCCACATGGATTCCGGGCAGCTATCTGATTCGTGAGTTTTCTAAGCATATTGAATCTGTTCGCGCGTATGATGAAGCTGGGCGTGTACTTAAAATCAGCAAATTTGAAAAAAATAAATGGCGTTTATTTAATACTGATCATGAATTGATTACAGTTGAATATGATGTTTATGCCTATGATTTATCGGTACGTGGTGCCTATGTCGATCAAACACGTCTGTATGTCAATCCAGCATGTTTATGTTTAGGCTTAGATGGGCAGGAGCATAAAGCAGTTGAAGTTGAAGTTTTCTTGCCACCTGAGTTGAAGCATTTTCAAATTGCGACAGGCTTAGCGTCAAAAAGTTTGGTCAAAGGTCGTTTTACCTTAAAAGCCGACAATTATGCGCAGTTGATTGATTCGCCATTTGAGTTGGCAGAGCAGACTCGCTTTAGCTTTGAAGCCAATGGCATTCCACATGAATTTGTGGTTTCGGGCAAACATGCGATGAATATAGCTCGTATGCAGCAAGACATTGAAAAAATTTGTGCCACAGAAATTTCAATGTTTGGTTCTGCACCGTTTAAAAATTATACCTTTATGACCATGGCAACAGGTAATAGTTATGGTGGTCTTGAGCATCCTAATAGCACGAGTTTGATTAGTCCGCGTGATGACTTACCTAAAACTGATGAGCCAGAAGAACCTTCAGCAGATTATCAACGTTTCTTAGGTTTATGTAGCCATGAATATTTCCACTCATGGTTAGTGAAATTTATTCGCCCTGAAAATTTTGCTAATTATGATTTGAATCAAGAAGGCTATACCTCTTTATTGTGGATTTTTGAAGGCTTCACTTCATATTATGATGATTTAATTTTACTTCGTAGCGGTGTGATTTCTCAAGAATCCTACATTAAATTGTTAAAAGCACAAATTGATCGATATTTGCAAAATCCAGGTCGAGCAATTCAATCAGTTTCAGAGTCAAGCTTTGATGCATGGGTGAAATTTTATCGCCAAGATGAAAATTCAAATAATGCCGGTACAAGTTACTATAACAAAGGTTGTTTAGTGGCGTTGTGCTTAGATATGGGTTTACGTTTACGTGGTTCAAGCCTAGATGCATTGATGCGTAAACTGTATGAAAATGCACAGAATGGCATTCAAGTGAATGAACGTACTATTGTCGATTTATGTAATGAATTGACAGGTGATGATTGGATTGAACAGATTAATCATCTCATCAATACCACAGATGAATTACCTTTAGATCAATTACTTCCAGAGTTTGGTTTAAACTATACATTGAAAAATGACAAGTCTTTACCTCTGGGCTTAAAACTTGTTGATAAACCTGAAGGTGTATTGATTCAATCTGCACGTCGTGATGGTGTTGCTGTTCAAGCGGGTCTATCTGCTAATGATGTGATTGTGGCGATTGATGGCATTAAAGCAACAGTTAAACTTGTTGAAAAGTATGCTAAACAAGAAGGTACATATACTGTATTTGCATTCCGCCGTGATGAGTTTATTCAGTTTGATGTACAAACAGGTGGTTCAGCTTTAACGGAAGTTGAACTGAATGTTGCTGATCAAAACAAAGCAGATACTTGGTTGAAAGCACGTGCTTAAAATCTTAATATATTTTTATATATCAGATTGATATGTGTTTAAAGATGCAATGTAAATGGTTGAAGTTAGTCTGTTAATAATTCTTTGAATTCTCTCAAACCCTCCTTTTCCAAAAGAGGGAGCTTTCAATAAGGAAAATTTATTAAAGTTGAGATTTTTCCTCTTTTTAAGAGGGATTATGGGAGATTTTTAGGATTTTGTATAATTATTAACATAAAGCATCGGTATAACTATAAACCGCGCTTTTTTGATGGCTATTTTCAATGTTTTTGAAAATAGCCATGTAAGTTGAGTTTAAGAGAGTTCTAAGTTTAAGCAAAATGTTGAATGGAATGTGGTGAGTGACCTGTGTTTTGCAATACGCTATTTTTGAGTATTGGATTGAGTGCATTTAGAATAGGTTGAGCAATTGCATTTCGCATCAGTGGACTTGGTAATTCAATTGCAGTGTGTAAATCCTCAAAGGTTTTACGTTGTAAATAGTGTTGTGCTATTAAGGGATCAAAAAAGCTTGCTGTTGTATAGTTTAAACCAACAGAAATGACAGTACGCCCAGTGTGTAACGCTTCGGACAACATAGTGTCGCTATCTGAAGTGACAAAAGCATATTGGCTACGCTGTAAAATATCGCAAACTGCAATATTTTGTATCGGTGTGATTAAACGTATCTGCTGTTGTGTCATCCATTGCAGCATATTTTCAGAAAAAGGTGCTGTTCGTCTAGAAGTTACAATATTGCCTTGTAAATGATGTTGCTGACAAAACTGAGTGAAATTTTCAATTATTGTGCTGATGTGTTGTTGATTAAAAGGATATTCTTCGGTTGCTCCACCCAGTAATAAACTTGCTTCTTGTAAGGGGAGTGTATTTCGAATTGTGGAAAATTGAGCAAGCGTTGGACCAACAGGAACAATAATTTGTGTGCAGGCATTGTTCTCAGGAACAGAGGCAACAATCCAATTTATTAAAGCGGTATTGAATTTCCGTGTTCCGCCAGAGTACAGCAGGGGAATATGGTATTTACGTGATAAATAGGCTGCATAAATCAGATTGGGCATCCCTGAACACACAATGAGTTTTGTATTTTCAATGCCTTGTGGTTGAAATTTGAAGAAAATTTGTCCAATGATTTGAAATATCTGGGGAAAGTGAGAAAGCTTTTTTAATATGCTGACCAATTTTTTATTCAATTGAATTGGCAGTTGAAAAGATATTGTATTAAAAGGATGCTGTTCTGAAATCATTTCAGCAATAGCGAGTGATGGATTCAAGTGACCTTTACGACCATCATGGATCACTAATATATTGGGTAGATGTTGTAGCGTAGTATTGATCGTCACAGTCGCATCCTTACTTCGTTGAATTTTGTATAAAGTAAGCATAACCTTGTTAGATTAATGGCTAATTAATCAAAAATTAAACAGTGCTTAATCTAGGCTTAAAGCAATTTGATGATGCCTTTTCCAATGATGATTTTATTTTGAGTTATTGTTATTCAGAACACTTTAAAAATTGAGCTAAAAAAAGCTCACCGAAGTGAACTTTTTATATTTAACTTTAATAATCAGGAAAGATTAACGACCGTTGCGTCCACGACCACGAGGCGCTTTCGAGTTTGGACGCGTTGTACCATTGGTTTTACGTTTTGGCTTTTCGCTATCATCCATTTGCCAAATACGCTTCGTACCCGATGTTTTCTTTACAGAACCATCTTTATTTTTACGAACCATTGGTTTACCACCTGTACCTCCTGGTTTTTTTACATAAGAACGAGAACGATACGGTTCTTCAGGAGGAAGATTCTGGAAGTCAGGATACAGTAGTGGTTCGATTTCTTTGATTTCACCTGGTTTTAAACCCATTTGTACAAGATCAATTGCACCAATACGTGTACGAATCAAACGTAAAGTCGGGAAGCCCACAGATGAAGTCATGCGACGTACTTGGCGGTTACGACCTTCACAAATCTGAATTTCAACCCAAGAAGTTGGCACATTGGCACGGAAACGTACTGGAGGATCACGATCCCACAACCATTCAGGTTGTTCAATTTTTTCAGCTTTTGCAGGCAAAGTCATGCCATCTTTTAGCTCAACACCTTTACGTAATTGTTCAAGTGCTTCTTCAGTTACATCACCTTCAACTTGCACAACATAAGTTTTGAACTTTTTATTGGCAGGATTGGTAATGTACTGATTTAGCCCACCGTGATCGGTTAAGAAAACGAGACCTTCTGAGTCCATATCTAAACGACCAGCAAGACGTAAATCTGGATCGCTGACAAAGTCAGACATGGTCATGTGTGCTTCATCTTTACGGAATTGGGAGAGCACGTCATAAGGCTTATTTAGAATTACAATTTTCATAGTAACCAATTGATATATATAGATAGAATATTGTGGATTGCGTGGGTTACCCGTTTAATTACCCGTTTTAGGGAGAATAGGTAGCTGAGTAAAATAAAATGCCCACTAGAATGTGGGCTACTATACCATATTAAGCTTTACGCTCTTCAACTTTATTCCGAACATAAGATGAGTACCAAAACACATCTTTTTCAGTTTGCCGAACTGGTTGCTGTATAGCACCAGATTTTACAAAGTCGTAAAATTTATCATTACCAATTGCGAGCAGTCTCATAAATTCTTTTGCTCGAATTCTGTGATCAATTTCCATCATGACACTTCTTTCAAGCTTAGTATTAAATCTTCAGATAAATCCATTTGAGCTGTTGATGACACATAATCTCCATTTTCATTTTCAAGCTCAGATGCCTTACCACCTGCATTTAAATATGCGGTTTTAAAGTTTAGAAATTATTGCCAATATTGTGAAAAAACGTCCTAATCTATTTATTTTGACTGACGATGTTTATGGTACTTTTGCAGAAGATTTTTAGAACTCTTTTTGCAATTTGCCAAATAATACGATTTTGGTTTATTCATTCTCGAAATATTTTGGTGCGATAGCATGGCGAGAACGAATTTCAGGCAAGAGTTGAAGGTGGGTGTTTTTTGCTCATCGAAAAGATGGCTTTTAGTAAATAAGTTTGACTTGAGCTAAATTGTTTAGTAAAACTTCAATGGTTATTTAGAATAAATAGCAAAAAATAATCCTTAATCAGCGCAATTGAATAAGGGGGGAAGCCTCACAGAAATGTGGGGCTTTTTTAATACCTGAATTTTAGAGATGTGTATGACATGCAAAAAAATTCCCTAGAAGGTGTTTTTTAACGTATATTGTTGAGCGTTCAATATATAACTACTAAATTTAATAAATATTGAATGCCACTTTTGCAGTCTTAGACTGTTTGTTATTTGACTTTTTGAGGTATTTTTATGAATAAACTTAATATTAATGTACAAGATCAATTTGGCGCGAATTACGCCATTGAAGCGACTTTAGATGAAGTTGTATCAAGTGCAGTTAAAACCTATGAACGAATTAAATATATTATTGTAGACAATGAACTGATTCGCCCTAGCTTTGAAATGTTTTTCCAAAGTGTAAATACTGGAAAAATATTTAAAATTATTGAACATTAAGTAATATAAAAACCCAATATATGAGTTTTTATATTTGGCTATGTATTAGATAAATTTAATAATGATTGTATTACTTGTATTTTAGGCGTATAAAGACACTTCGTTGATGCGGGATGGAGCAGTCTGGTAGCTCGTCGGGCTCATAACCCGAAGGTCGTTGGTTCAAATCCAGCTCCCGCTACCAACGAAAAGAAATTAAAGTTTAATACCCTAACTAGCTTCGTGCTTATTAGGGTTTTTTTATGCCTGAATTTTGACTAAAATAAAGTTATGAAAAGACAACGTAAGATATCTGAATCTCCAAAGTCTTGTTGGACTACTGAGCAAGACTGTATATTAATTGAAAACAGCTCATTGACTAATAAGGATTTAAAAGTACTACTCCCTTATTCCGATGATGAAATCTATGAGCGTAAAGAAGCACTTGGTTTAGTTAGGCGACAAAGGCAAATGATGAAAGGTGCCTAGGTGTCTTTTTTATGCATGGCGTTTATTGAAATTATGCGAGACTCTATTTGTTGTTGAAAATATAAAATTTATCAAATAGTAAAAAAATACTATTGTTATATATAAAAAAATTAATAAAATAGGTTGTTAATAAACTACAATAAAACGGTGGTGAAAATTAAAACTTATATTTTTTCAATACTTGTAGGCTTGACTGTAGTTATTTATTTCTTAGGTGTAATTGCACATCAGGATAGTAAGAAGAAAAGAGAAGCTGAGATTCGGTTAATTATTACGGATGCAGAGAAGCAGCTTCACGACTTTCAGAGCAAGTAGCTTCATTAGATGTTTAAACCACCTTCGGGTGGTTTTTTAATGGGCGTACTTTATGGATGAAGACAGCTATTTTTGGAAAACCAAGAAACGCCCACTTAAAACCAAACTAAGAACTAAGCAATTTGCTAAAGAAGAAAAATATTTTGAAGCTGAAAAATCCTTATTTCAAGAGTTAGAAGAAAACAACATTGGTTATCGCAGAAAATTTCAATTTGAATCAGCTAGAAATTGCTGGCAGCTCATGGTCAGTGGGGCATGGTGGCAAAAAGATAGCAATTGCATTGTATAAATATGATTTGTCCGAAGAAAGGGGATCAACTGTACATCTTGAGCCTCATCAAATTTAATCAGGTTTTACGATTAATTGGATTAAAATGCAGTTAATAGATTAAAAGGTGAAAAGATCAGATCATTTCCACCAATGGATCTAATTGATTGAGCAGAGGAAGAAGAAACCATCTGCTTAGAATCTGCCGTGGATTTCAAAGAATGAGTGATTGAAATCTTTCTAACTATTGGAGGTATACTTCATAATCCTGATCACATTGCGACTAATTTCATTCTTGGCATCATTGAGAATTTAATTATATTGCTATTTACTTGTTTTATCTTCAAATTTAATGTCTTGAAAAAATTACTCAAATACATTTCTTCATTTCAGATAAAGCTATATGAAAAAATGACTAGAAAGTAGATCAATAGTATTGTGTTTTTAATTGATAATGATTATTACTATACTTAAAGTTTAGCCATTTAAGGTTTTATGATTTTTAAATACAAGTTATCAGAATCATATGTATTTATCTATTTGTTAACATTACTCAGTTTCATCGGTTTGGCGGTATGTATTACAGATGTTATTCAACATATGCCAAATTGAAAAGTAAATCTAAAAGCACCCAGAAGGGTGCTTTTTTATTGTCAAAAATAATGGGGCGTATGTGAATGAACCAAGTTTATCACTGTGGAAAAGATTAAACGAAGTATCGGATCGACTACAGAAAGTATCTGAGCAGTTGGTGCAAACAAATGCAATTAATAAAGGATACCATCAAGCATTTGATCAGCAACGAGTAAAAGTTGAAACGCTTGAGCAGAAAATTACAGAGCTCAAGGCGCAATTGCCATGCTGAAGTGGGAGCTTGATTGACCTTGGTGTGGAATTTTAGGTGGTATATAGATGATTGGTTTTGGTACCACAATTTATCCCAATGGCATTTAAGCACAAGCCAAAGCGAATATGACGTATGATTTAAAGACATTGCATCTGCTGTGAATAGTGCTTTAACTGTTTCGATCAATCATAATCCGTTCGATGCATTAGTATCGGTTGCCCACCGCATTGGTACAGGTGTTTTTGAAAAATCTACATGACTTAAAAAGTTGAATGAAGCAGATTATACGAGTGTCGCTACTCAGTTCAATGTTTGGAATAAGAGTGGTGGCAAGGCGATGCAAGGGCATGTGAATAGACGAGTTGTGGAACGAACGTTGTTTGAGAAAGCCATCGATTGAGGTTTTTTTATTTTTCTGAAAAGTTTTATTAAAAGTATCCGCTATAACCTCTAACCTCTGCTCATAAATTCTTGATTGAATGTTTGAATTTTTTATCTTTGGTTTTTATTTGGACTGTTGGGTGACGATACAAATAGCCCATTAAAATCAGTGTGCCAATGAGTAAGATAAAGGATGCCAACATAAATTGGTGGTGATAACTTGCACCAAATTTTTGTAATGTACTGAAAGTTAAACCACCAATGAGTTGTGTTGTGGCAAAGACTAAGGTAGCAATACTCCAAAGTTTTTTATATTGCTGATTAAATAATTGCAAAATAGTATAAGAGGTGAGAAAGACCACCGCAGGATTAAGCATTCCAGTTAGAAAAGAAGATACAAAGGTAAAAATAGGATAAACATTTAGCACAGCAATTAAAATTGCAAGTACATAAATACTATAAAGAATTTTTAAAGCGGTGAAATTGCCAAATTTTCGTGCCAATAAAAATGCCACAAATGCACCTAAAGCACTACCAATGCCATATAAAATCCAATTGAAATTGATCCAATACAAATTGAGGTTTAGTGTATTACTCAGATAATCAATCCAAAACAACGAGTGCGGTACGTAAGCAAAGGCACTGCTTGCATACACCATTAATAATGCCAAAAATAAACCATTAAATACAGGTATTGTCGTTGTCTGTGTAGATTGATCAGTTAAATACGGTTTGAATTGATGTAATAAAAAAATCAGCACCATACAAATGAGCGCTGAGCAAGCAAATAATAATAACCAAGCTATTTGGGTTGCAATCTGATCAAGCCACGGCAAAAACAGCGTTGCCATCAAAACGCCTAAACCAATTCCACTAAAGCCAATGAAATTGATGCTTAAGCGATCTTCGGGCTGGCAACATTGCGCAATTACACTTGGTGATAAAATCATTAATAATCCACCACTTATGCCCGAAAGAATACGCCAACCGATATACCAACTTGCAGAAAAAGTAGAAAATGCACATGCCAATAAACTGAGTGAGCCTGTAATTGCTGCCATTTGAATATAGAAAGGTAATTTTTGATTTTGTGGTAGTTTTAAAGCCCAAAATGCACCAATCAAATAGCCCAATAAGTTCGCACTACCGAGTAAACTTGCAAAATTAGTTGTCCAATCATAAGCCTCACGAGTGACAGGTAACAGTGCGGTATAGGAAAAACGTAAAATGCCAATGCCCAAACACATGCTTAGACACAGGAAAAGGCTGAGTTGTATTTTGTTGGGGAACATCCTGTTCACTCGTGGCTTAAAGACAAATTTTATTGAACGTTAAATAACTGAGCCGTTGCTCACAATACGACTTTGGTGGATCTTTATCCAAAAGCATGCTTAATAAAGCTATTAAATAAATCAATGGATGATTTTAGTAGCATCTAATGTAAGTAATTAATTAAGGAGACAAATATAGATTGTTTATAAAAAATTAAGAAAAGCATTGCAGTTTTTCTGATTTAGTCGCTATAACGTTGTTTTATTGCTTATTATAAAGAGAAGATGTGTAGAGAATAAAATCAGCTAAAAACCGAATTTTACGGTGATCATTCAATTTGGCTTATAATAGACAGATAGAAATACTTGGAATAAGAATGAATTATCCTTTGATCATCAATATCGCTGTATTTGTAGGCTTGATTATTTTGCTGTTGCAAACTCGTCGTACAAATTGGAGTTTAGCAAAAAAAGTCTTGGCAGGTTTAGCCGTGGGCGTTGTTTTTGGTTTGGGTTTACATGCAGTTTACGGTGCAGGTTCTGAAATTTTAAAGGAATCCATTCAATGGTTTAACGTTGTTGGTAATGGTTATGTCAAGCTATTACAAATGGTGGTGATGCCATTAGTTTTCATTTCCATTTTGAGTGCGGTCATTAAATTACATGATGCCTCATCTCTTGGCAAAATTAGTGCGATTAGTATCGGAACTTTATTAGGTACAACAGCAATTGCTGCTTTTGTCGGTGTTATGGTTACGCAGCTTTTTGGATTAACTGCGACAGGACTCGTACAAGGTGAACAGGAAAATGCCCGTTTGGATAAAATTAATGCAGATTATGTCGGCAAAGTTACAGATATTAATGTACCCGATATGATTTTATCATTTATTCCAAACAATCCATTTGCAGAGCTGACAGGTGCAAATCCAACATCCATTATTAGCGTGGTGATTTTTGCGACTTTCTTAGGAATCGCAGGCATTCAACTCATTCGCGATGATTCGACGAAGGGGCACCGTATTGTCAGTGCTGTGGAAACTTTACAAGCATGGATTATGAAGTTGGTTCGTTTGGTCATGACTTTGACACCATATGGTGTTTTTGCATTAATTACCAAAGTCGTTGCAAGTTCTAATGCTGCGGATATTGCTAAACTTGGTGGTTTTTTAGTTGCCTCATATTTGGGTCTAGCCATTATGTTTGCGGTACATGCTCTTGTTTTATTGTTGAGTGGCGTCAATCCATTACGCTTCTTTAAGAAGGTTTTGCCTGTACTAACCTTTGCATTTACCAGTCGTTCAAGTGCTGCAAGTATTCCACTGAGTATTGAGGCACAAACCAAACGTTTAGGTATTCCTGAATCTGTAGCGAGTTTTGCTGCATCATTTGGTACGACTATTGGTCAAAATGGTTGTGCAGGTTTATATCCTGCCATGTTGGCAGTGATGGTTGCACCAACTGTTGGTATTAATGTACTTGATCCACTCTGGATTTTGACTTTGGTGTGTGTTGTGACACTGAGTTCAATTGGCGTTGCTGGTGTGGGTGGAGGTGCAACCTTTGCAGCACTCATTGTTCTGCCGATTATGGGCTTGCCTGTGACTTTGGTGGCATTACTCATTTCAATTGAACCATTGATTGATATGGGGCGTACTGCACTGAATGTCGATGGCTCAATGACTGCTGGTATGGTGACGAGTCAAGTGATGGGACAAACTGATAAAAGCATTTTACTCAGTGATGATGATCTAGAATTGAATCATCGTTAATTTGTATGTTGCTTTAGGCAATATTGTGATTGATCAAAAAGCGCATTCAATGTGAATGCGTTTTTTTTTTGCTGTAACCATTTTTAAATTGAAATTGTGTCTGTACTCAAAATAGCAGTAATTTAAAATACAATCAAAGGAGAGATATTATGAAAATGTATCAGGTCGATGCGTTTAGTCGCGAATTATTTAAAGGTAATCCTGCTGCGGTTTTAGTGCTTGATCAGTGGTTAGATGATGCCAAAATGCAAAATATTGCCTTAGAAAATAATTTAGCTGAAACGGCATTTGTGAAAAAAATAGCATCTACCCAAGAAAATGTGGACAGTTATGAAATCCGTTGGTTTACGCCCACTGTTGAAGTAGATTTTTGTGGTCATGCTACTTTGGCATCGGCTTTTGTTTTGTTTAAGGATTTTACCCAAGCAAAGACCATTCATTTTCATGTGAAAAATTTAGGTGTTTTTATTATTCGTCAGGCAGAAGATGGAAAAATTGAAATGAATTTTCCTGTGCGTAAGCCTGAGAAATTAGTCAATTATCCTGCATTATTAAATCAAGTGATTGATCGACCTTTTAAAGAGGTTTATATCAATGCTCAGGCGTTTATTTTGGTGTGTGAATCTGCACAAGATGTGATTGAGGCAACGCCAAATTTAACAATCATTCGTCAACTTGCCTTAGAGCACCATATTAGTACCGCTATTACCGCAAATTATGATGATTTGGATTTGACCATTACGGCACAGGCAAATTCATCGCAACATCATGAGTATGATTATGTTGCTCGCTATTTTGCACCACAAAAAGGTATTGATGAGGATCCTGTCACAGGTTCGATGCATACAGGACTTGCGCCATTGTGGGCGGAAAAGTTAGGGAAAACTCAACTGATTGGGTATCAGGCATCGCTACGAGGCGGGGCACTGTATTGCTCACTTTTACCTGAAAATCGAATCGAAATTTCAGGTTATGCGAAACTTTATATGCAAGCTGATATTTTTGTTGATTAAAATTTAAGGGGCAGACCCAGTTTGTATGATGGGGATAATCATTGATTGTATATAAATAAAGCAATTTGTTTTCAAAAGTCAACTATAAATTTGATTCAGCTTTTTTTAAGATGTAGGGCATATAACCTTTAGAACTTTAAAAAGCTGGATTAATTTATGCTTATGCAGTTGAAACAACTGACGTTATCTTTATGTGTATTGGGTTTTGGTACATCGACATTCGCTCAAACGGTACTTGTAAAATCAGAACATCAAATTGAAGAATATAAACTCGATAATGGTTTTCGTGTACTTCTTGCACCAAATGATAAAGAAAATAAAGTCTTAGTGAATACGATTTATTTCACTGGTGCATTGAATGATCCTAAAGGTAAAGGGGGCTTAGCGCATTTACTTGAACATTTGGCATTTAAAGGTACAGAAAATGTCAAAGGTGAAGAATTTCAGCGCAGACTTGATCAGCATACGTTAATGACCAATGCGAGTACCGATTATTATTCGACCAAATATACCAATATTGTGCGACCTGAAGTAAATGCACTAAATGAAATTATCCATCTTGAAGCTGAACGCATGGATAAATTGGTACTACAAGAAAAATTTGTACCTTCTGAAATCAATATTGTCATGCGTGAACGTGAAGTGCGTATGGATCAGCCGTTCGCCGTGTTGATGGATCAAATGTGGAAAGCAGCATATGGTAATGAGTCACTTGGGCGTTTACCAATTGGTGATTTACCTGAATTAAAATCAATTAAAATGAATGAGCTACAAACTTTTTATCGCAATTGGTATGCACCTAATAACGCCGTGATGGTCATTTCAGGTAAGTTTGATAAAGCTGAGGTTTTAAAGCAAATTGATCAACAATTTAGCCCAATTGCAGCGCGTAAATTGCCTGCACAAGCGGTTGTTCCGTTACTCAATTCGAGCAAAATTGAACCTCGAAAATTTCAAGTGAAAAAGGGCAGTGATCTTGCTCGATTCAATATTTATTTAAATGGTAAAAATGACAGTATTCAGCCAGCATTATCCGTAGCACCGTATTTATTTACTTTACAGCCGAGTGGTCATTTGTATTCTGAGATGGTGGAAACAGGCATTGCAACAAATGTACAGTCTACAAGTTGGCTTGATAATAATTTTAATTTGGTTTTTCTTGGGGCAATTTATGCACCAAACCATGATGTAAATAAAATTGAAAAATCACTGATTGATGGTGTCGAGCAAAACAAATCATTTACTGATACTGAGCTAAATCGTGTCAAAAATATGATGAAAAATGGTCAGGAAACATTATTTACAAATGCTGTTTCAGTCGGTTCGATGCTGAGTGATTATGTGGTGAGTTCAAAAGGTGATTGGACACAATATTTCCGAGATCAAGAAGCGATTCAAAAATTATCAGTGACCGATTTAAACACGACACTTAAAGATTTTTTGGTAAAACCTAATCGTATAGAAGGTGAGGTTTTACCCACACCTGAAGATCAAAAAAAAGCACAGCAACAAAAAGCATCGGAACAACCAAAAACACTCGATCAGCAAAGTGACGCGGTTGAACCATTAAAAGATGCGAGTGTGTATAAGCAGGAAGTGAGTCAGTATTTAGCAACCACAGATGTGAAATATGTCGAGATTGAAAAGAAAATTCAACGTGGTGCATTAAAGAACGGCATGAAGTATGCATTGTTTCCAACGACAACCCGAGATGATAAAACCTATGCGACATTGTTTGTCAATTTTGGTACAGCACAATCATTGATGAATAAGAGTGAAATTATTGATTTAACTGCGTATTTACTTTTACGTGCATCAGATAAATATAGCCTACAAGATATTACAGATAAAACCATTGAAGTAAGTGGATCTGCTTCGGCATCTGCGTCAGACAATGGTATGGTGATTCAGATTTCAGCAAAGAAAGATCAATTTGAACATTATTTCAAGTACATGCTCTCTGTAATGAAAAATCCTGCATTTGAACAATCTCAATTTGATTTAATTAAATCACAAAGTTTATCGAGTTTGGATCGTCCTTATACTGAACCAGCAACAGTATCAGCATTGACCATTGCACGTTTACTTGAAAAATATCAACCAGGTGATTTACGTTATCATTTTGAACCTGAACTTGCGAAAACGCAGTTAAAAAATTCAAATAATGCTCAAGTCAAACAGCTATACACAGATTTTTTTGCAATGAATTATGCGCAATTGGCCATTACGGGTGATTACGATGCTAAAAAAATGTTGAAAATAATTCAAAAAGAATTTTCAACATGGAATGGCAAACAAAATTATCAACGTATTGCGGATGATTATTTTGAATATAAAGGGCAAAAAGTTCATGCACTTGCAGAACAACGTGAGTTTGGTAGTTATCAAGCCATTCAAACATTCCCAATGGGGGAAGATAGTCCTGAAACTGCAGCCATGATGGTCTTTGACTATATTTTAGGTGAATCACAACTCTCTTCACGTTTAGGACAAGAGTTACGTGAAAAAAATGCTTTGGTTTATGGTTTTGGTAGCAGTGTCCAACTTGCCGATTGGAATGACTCAGGTGCTTTGAGCATTAGTGCAAATTACACTGCAGGTAAATCCGCAGAAGTGTCAAAATCTGTGCATAAAGTTTTACAAGATATGATCAGCAAAGGCGTGACTGAGCAAGAAGTTGAAGCAGCTAAAGCAGATATAATGAAGAAAAAAGTGACAGCGCTTGAAGATGAACGTCGTATTCATGGCATGCTTGCACCACAATTAGAGCGTGGTCGTGATTTGTTGTATAGCAAACAGCGTAATCAAATTTTGGCAAATTTAACTGTTGCCGATGTGAATGCGGTGATTAAAAAATACATTAAACCTGATCAATTAGTTGAAGTGATGTCGGATCAATACGGTCAAGTACAGAAATAATTGTTGTATTGCATCTAATTGAGAAAAGCCATGCTGATTAAAAAATGAGCGTGGCTTTTTTATATTATGATTTAAAAACTATGCTTTATAAACGATAAAATTGTTTGGCATTATGATGAAAAACACGCTGTAAAGTTTCATCATCATAGTCATGTACGATGTCACTGAGCGCATCAATAATATTCACCAAGGATGTGCTAACTCGATCCATTGGAAAATTTGAGGCAAACATTACTCGATAACGACCAAAGCTATCGATCGCATGGGTAATGAGTGGTGCAACCAAATCAATAATTTGCTGTTTAGATGCCTGTTGTTTTTTCTTATGAAATTGATGCCCAAGTACAGGCATAAAAAGCCCAGACATTTTGGTATAGACATTGGGGTAGGTTGCAAGTTCAGCGATGGCATCTTGCCAATGATAAAAAATATTTTCACGAGCAGTTTGCGTCAGCCCTGTAGTTTGTCCCACTTTGCCAAAAAGTCCTGCGGGTGTACCCAAATGATCAAGAACAATAGACGTCTCAGGAAAGCGTTTCGCAAGAGCAATAACATCTTCAAGTTGGGTGGAATAAACCCAAGCATCAAAGCTTAGATGATGACGTGCAATTTGTTCAAAGCCTTTTAGGAATTTCTTATTGGTATATAAGTGAGGATCATTCGCCCAAGCATGAATGCCTTTATCTTCATGATGTGCAGCCATACGTCGTATACCACGTAATCGACTCGATGCTTTTTGATGTAAGGCTAAAATCTTTTTGAAATTGCTATCAGTCGGATCGGCAGTGGCAACAATACCACCGAGTTGAACAGTGTTGGTGCCAAAGGGAAGTGACTCAATAAACTGTGTTTCAGCAACTACACCTTTACCTTTAGAATCAGCCCAACTTGCTTCGACATGTACGACTTGTTCGACTGCATATTGTCCAATATCTTGTTTGTAGTCTTGTGGCAAATACGGACGGGTGATGTGCGTAGTTAAACCTACTGTTTCGATGAGGTCTTTGGATTTGACTAAGCGTACTATTTTATCGAGTAAAAACGGATGTTTGCCTAATAGCTTGACGGCAAGTGAGGCTGCATGTGGCGTGTTATATGGATCCCATTGATGAATGTGTGGGTCAATCAGGGCAAATCCAAGATTTTGCATAAGTCATCCATATATTTCATTATTATGACTCGAATATAGCGTATTTTTTATACGGGTAAATCTATAAAAATGCTCAAAATTGTATGATTTGGTAAGTGTAAAAAATCATCATATTTTGGAGTTATCAAAAAAATGCGCAATAAAAAAAGCCCAGAAGGGCTTTTATTATTCATAGAGACTCTTTAAACATTAGTGTTGATGGTTATGTCCATCTTTGTCAAGATCATGTTTATGCGTATGAAAATCTTCATTTTTACGGAAGCGTAAATAGTTTTCAAATTGCTCACAATATTCATCATAATTGTCTTCAAGCATCATTTGAAACTGTTGCAAGATATAAGACATCACTTGTTGTTTCGCATCACGCATTTCATCGCCATCTTTAAAGGTATTGGCTGCAACCCAAGTGTTAAAGCGAGCAGTCCCGAATAGCATTGCTGAACTAACTTGACCACGTAGTTCATCAGGGTTTGGTTTTTGACCTTTAGGTGGACGGCAAAATTCATTGGCTTGTTTAATGAATTCGTCAGCACGCTCAAAAAATACAGCATTTAAGGCTTCTTCATCGGTAACATCAGTCGCGTTGATTTTTTGAGACATGACTTTTTTCCACAAATAAATAACTGCATCATTATAAGCAAAGCCTTGCAGAAACAAAACCTTTGACTTAATCTTAAATAGCCTAAGTATCTATTTAATTATTGTTATGAATAGGGATGTCGCGATGTCAGATACAACAGAAATGCTCGTTTTAAAGAGAAATCCGATTCAAAAAAGTACAACTAAAGCGGTTCAGCAAGATGCGATTGCTGTGCAAAGTCTAAAAAGTGATATTGCTCTATTACGTCAAAATACTTGGCCACCTGCAGAACTTGCCAATGTTGAAGGCTTACCCATTTATTATGGTACAAAACGGCAGATCGATGAGTATTATCGACAATGGACAGGGCTCATTGAACGGGCACAAGACTTATTCCAACCATTTATGGAAGATCAGGTTTTGGATGCAATTCAGTTGCCAAGTCATTTAAATTTACCGTTATTTTTCTTTCATGTCGATCGCATACGGATCAATAAAACTCGTGCCAAAGAGTCAAAAACTTTTCGCGGTATTGCAAGTTTAATCGATCAATGTGGGCAGTTTGATCCGAGTGAAATTGCCATCATGTCACAGTGGTTAAACAGTGATGATACGGCTGCGTTAGTTGCGCATCGAGAATTTATCGATCTACGTACCTATGTATTTCAGCATGGGCAAAGTGAATATACACGCACTCGTTTTTATGTAAATGGCATTGTATTGAGCGTTGAAGATGATTTTGAATTGGTTGATGCACGTGATAAACCACGAAAACAACGCAATGACAGCTATAGTGATCCTTTGGCAGATAACGAAACGTGGAAAGTTTTTGGTAAATATCGCTGATGTATTGATTTGCAGGTTTAAGAACGGTTGCATCAATTGGATAAAAGTGATGCAACCTTAATTTTTTACTTCAAGAATTTACGACTTACTAAGAATTGCTCAGTCGCTTCAAGCAATTTTTCAGCATAAACTTCTTGTTTTGCAGTAAGCCAGCCGAGTGCAAACCAATCACTTGCTTCAAGTTCACTTTGCTGTAAATAAGAAGATGAAGAGGCAAGAACTTGATATTGTTCACAGGCTTGTTGAGCATCATTTAAAGACTTGCCATATTTTTGCAAATTTTTAACATCATAAATCGAGGTTAAAAGTGGAAAGCTAAACTTTAACTCATTTAAATGTTGAGCCAATTTTTCTAAGCTTTCCAAATCTGATAAATCTGCCTGAGTTAAACTTTCTTGCAACTGCTTATACTGATTTTGCAGTGTATTTTGTGCAAACCATTTCAAATCATGTGTTTGAGTTTTTTCACTAATGCCTAAACTAAACATTAATAATTCAAGATAATGCTGTACATTTTGTGTCGATTTGACCAAATTATTAAGCTTTTCTTTGGCATATAAAATATCTTTATCAAGACTTTCTGCCGTTTTAGGATTTTGTAATAAAGCCCCTAAAGTACGTTGCATATGCTCAAAATGTTGCAAATTTTTAAAATGGCTTTCAAATGCTGATAATTGATGTGCCCATTTATCGACTTTGTGATCCGTCCAATCACTGAGCAAAGATAAACTTAAATGTAAATGATGCAGTGCCAATTGTGCTTGTTGTACATGTTCATCTTCGGCAACTTGTGCAGAAATAGCCGCAATATTGGGCAATAAATGCTGTAGATGATTTGCAATCAATAATCGTAAATTTTGATCGGCGGAATCTTTTTTATTAAAAATAGCTTCTTTTGCCCCAGTTGCAGGGCTAACGTGTTTTTGAGCCACAAGTAAAGCACCAAACTCAGCTTTACTACGAACATCAAGCCACAGTTGATATTTTTTAACCCATTCAAAACTAAAAGCCAATAAAGATTGTATCGAACCACTTTTAAGCTCAAATTCAACTTCATGGATTTCTTGAGTCGCAGATTCAGTCCGAACTTCGCCAATATCTAAGCTAATTTCAATTTCAGCATCTTCAAAAGTAATGACACGAAGGGTGCGTTGAATATCAGTTTCAAACTGCAATTTTAATTGGTCAGCTTGCTGACCGAGTACCTGATTCAAAATCTCTTTTGCCGTAGGATTGGCCTCATAAAGAGAGAGGTCTAAATTGGGTGCTTGTTCAAGCTCGCCCAAATCAGCGTTGTCTTCAAAACGGTGTAAATGGCTTTTTCCAGCCGCTTTCAAGGTTTGAATCCAACGAGTACCTTCTAAACGCTGACGCAGTGCGGCATGATTCTTTGAAAGCAAACGATCTTCAGAATCGTAGTATTTTGCCTGTAATTGAATTATTTCTGACTTTTTAGGGTCTAATGCTTTGAGTAAAGCATTGCGACGTGCTTCGGGAATCTGAAATTTTAATTCAACTTCTACCATGTCTAAATCCTGATGCAATCTTTTGAATTTTTATTTGCAAGTCCCGATACTTAACGTAGCTTTGAAATCGGAGAAGTTTTGCAATCGATTATTGTAACGCAATTTTTATCATGAACGTTGAACAGATTTGCTTGAGTGTATGTTTGTGAATGGATTTATGAATCGTAAGGAAAGCATAAATCTTCTTTGCATTGTGCAAATTTTGGATTATTGTGGATGGAAACTACAAGGAAAATAACATGAATGCACAGGTAGTGCCGAAAGGCGAATTGCAGCAAGCGCCACAATTTCAGTTACCCATTAAGAACTATTCGGAATTTTATCGTTTTTATTTGACTGAACACCGTAGCATTATGAGCCGTCGTTTGCATGCGGCAGGTAGTAGTCTTGGAATTTATTTTTTTAGCAAAGCTATTCGTCAACGTAAAGCAAAATATTTTGTTTATGGTTTAGTTTCAGGCTATGCCTGTGCTTGGGTTGGTCATTTTGTCTTTGAAAAAAATAAGCCCGCGAGCTTTAAACAACCGTTATATAGCTTCATTTCAGATTGGCGTATGCTGTCAGATATTTTACGTGGAAATTTGAGTTTACGTGATCGTAAATTCGATAAAATTGACAGTTGATTGTTAAAATATTAGTTCATAAATGAAGCACAATTAATTTTAACTGATCGTACTTCATTTTTGAAAATATTTGACCATAAAGCAGAATTCAGAAGAAGCATCTATGGATGAACAGGACATTGAAAAGTTGCATTATCAGGTTTTAGATATTGGACGAGTTGTACAGCAGCTAGAATATAATCTGACTCATGCTGATGCTTTAGATCCTGATTTACATTAGTCGAAGTAGCTAAAATACATTCCTGCTTACTCAATATTAGTTCTAAAATTTATATTCACAGACCCGATTTAGTACCACAGCATTTACAGGAGTGTGATTGGCGTAAATATATTCCTCAATAATTTAATGTATCTAAAAATACATAAAAATAGATCTTTCTTTAGCCCATCAATAATTCCTGTTGTAAATCGGCTTGTTTACGTAAAAAATCCCAGACTAATTTAATTTTAGGTTCATGTTGCAAATCGACCAAGGTTAGCATCCAAAACGTATGGGTAAAGTTGACATCCTCACTTAAGACTTCTTGTAATTCAGGCTGATCAACCGCAATAAATCTCGGCAAAATTGCTAAACCTGCACCTGCACTGACAGCAATTTGTTGAGCTAAAATACTGTTACTGCGAAAACATGCGGTTAACTGCAAAGGTAGACGTTCCAAGCGATACAGCGCAGAGCTATAGACTAAATCATCAATATAATCGACAAAACGATGTTCCGATAAATCTTCTACACGGCGAATAGGCGAGTTACGCTGTAAATACTGCTGACTACCGTACAGTTTAAGGCTGTAATTGGTCAGTCGCGTGATAATAAAAGGCCCTGATTTTGGACGTTCAATTGAAATGACAATATCGGCTTCGCGGTGTGACAAGCGAATGGTTTTGGGCACAGGAATTAGGTCGATGGTCAGCAAGGGATAATGCTGTGAAAATTCCGCCAGAAGTCGAGCTAAAAATGCTGTTCCAAAACCTTCAGGTGCACCAATTCGGACGCGTCCTTGCAGTGGATTGGGCTTTTCAATTTGTAAAAAAGATTGCTCCATTTGTTCCACTCGAGGAATGAGTGCTAAACCCTCAATGGTAAGCTCATAACCTGTCGCTTCACGTTTAAATAGTTGCATACCTAACGATTGCTCAAGCGCTTGAATACGTCTTGCCACAGTGCTGTGTTCAACGCCCATGATTCGTGCAGCATTAGTGAGTGTTTTGGCACGTGCAAGAATTAAAAAATAGCGTAAATGATCCCAATCAACTTTCATATGTGCTTTAACGTCCTGTTAAATCAAATCTATTAGATACTAAAAAGGTTTGTGCAAATTTGCACATTCATCGTGCAACAATTTGGCTAGTGGGTCAAAGTTTTCTTTGTTAGTCTGTTGAAACAGCGTAAAAATGAAGTAAAAAATACGCAAAATAGATATGCCATCGGGCAAAAAAATCAACAAGAACAAGGATCATGGAGCGATCATGAACGCTATACATCAACCACAGCAAAACGCACATCTGACTACAGCAAAATTACTCATCAATGGTCAATTTGTTGAGTCTGAAACCGCGCAATGGCAAGATATTATCAATCCTGCAACGCAAGAAGTTTTAGGTCGTGTGCCATTTGCAACACCTGAAGAAGTGAATGCTGCAATTGCATCGGCACAACGTGCATTTGCAAGTTGGAAAGACACACCAATTCAAGCACGTATGCGCATCATGTTGAAACTACAAGATTTGATTCGCCAAAATGCCAAAGCGATTGCGCAAGTACTCACGGCTGAGCAGGGTAAAACTCTTGCAGATGCAGAAGGTGATATTCAGCGTGGACTTGAAGTCGTTGAGCATGCATGTTCAATTGGCACACTGCAAATGGGTGAATATGTTGAAGGTGTAGCTCGTGGTGTAGATACTTATACATTACAACAACCGCTTGGAGTATGTGCAGGGATCACCCCATTTAACTTCCCTGCGATGATTCCATTGTGGATGTTCCCAATGGCAATTGTGTGTGGCAATACCTTTGTTTTGAAACCATCTGAACAAGATCCGCTTTCAACCATGATGTTGGTTGAACTTGCACTTGAAGCGGGTGTTCCTGCAGGCGTACTCAATGTAGTACATGGCGGTAAAGAAGTGGTTGATAAGCTGTGTACTCACACAGATATTAAAGCAATTTCTTTTGTTGGTTCAACTGCGGTGGGTACGCATGTGTATAACCTTGCAGGTCAACATGGTAAACGTGTGCAGTCGATGATGGGCGCAAAAAACCATGTTGTGGTGATGCCTGATGCCAATAAAGAACAAACCTTAAATGCTTTGGTTGGTGCAGCATTTGGTGCAGCAGGTCAACGCTGTATGGCGCTTTCTGTTGCAGTGATGGTCGGTGAGTCTAAACAATGGGTCGATGAGTTGGTTGAAAAAACAAAAACACTGAAAGTCAATGCAGGACATGAGCCGAATACCGATGTTGGACCAGTGATTTCACAAAAAGCCAAAGCACGTGTACTTGATCTGATTAATAGCGGTGTAGAGCAAGGTGCAGAACTGTTACTTGATGGTCGTGATGTTCAAGTGAAGAATTATGAGCAGGGTAATTTTGTTGGGCCAACTGTTTTTAATGGTGTAAAAACCGATATGCGCATTTATAAAGAAGAGGTTTTTGGTCCTGTTCTTGCAATTATGCATGTCGATACTCTTGAAGAAGCCATTGAGCTGATCAATGCCAATCCATTTGGTAATGGTGTCGGTCTATTTACCCAAAGTGGTATGACGGCGCGTACATTCCAGCACAATATTGATATTGGTCAAGTCGGCATTAATATTCCAATCCCTGTCCCTGTGCCATTCTTTAGCTTTACGGGTTCTCGTGGTTCGAAATTGGGTGACTTAGGTCCATATGGTAAACAAGCGGTACAATTCTATACCCAAACTAAAACCATCACTAGCCGTTGGTTTGAAGACTCACAAGACGCAGGTGCTGTTAATACCACAATTAGTCTACGCTAAGGAGCATTCATATGAAAATTGCATTCATTGGTTTAGGCAATATGGGTGGCTCAATGGCGCAAAACTTGTTGAAATCTGGTCAACAAGTCTTTGGTTATGACTTAAGTGAAGTCGCTTTAAAACATTTTGCCGATGCAGGCGGCGTGATTTGTGAGAGCCCGACAGCGGCTGCCGCGCAGGCAGATATTGTTATTACGATGTTACCTGCTGCAAAGCATGTTCGAGAAGTATATTTGGGTGAGCACGGTGTGCTCAGTGTCTTGAAATCAGGCAGTTTATGTATTGATAGCAGCACGATTGACCCGCAAACCATTCAAGAAATTGCAGAGATTGCCAAAACAAAAAATATTGCAGTATGTGATGCACCTGTTTCAGGTGGAACACTCGGTGCAAAAGACGGCACATTGACCTTTATGGTCGGTGCAGATGAAGTGACTTTTGAAGCAACCAAGCCAGTGCTCAGTTTAATGGGTAAAAATTTGGTGCATTGCGGTACTGTGGGTACAGGTCAAGTTGCTAAAATTTGTAATAACTTAATTTTAGGGATTTCAATGACTGCGGTGGCTGAAGGTATGGCGCTAGGCGTGAAGTTGGGTATTGATCCTAAAGCATTGGCAGGCGTGATTAACAGTTCAACAGGTCGTTGTTGGAGTTCAGAAATCTATAACCCTTGGCCGGGTATTTGTGAAAATGCACCAGCATCTCGTGGTTATACCGATGGCTTTGCTTCACAACTGATGTTGAAAGATTTAGGACTCGCAGTCGATGCAGCAAAGCATGTTGATCAGCCAGTTACATTGGGCATTAAAGTTCAAGAAATGTATCAGAAACAAAGTGAAGGGGATGCTGCACGATTAGATTTTTCGAGCATCATTCAACAATATACATAAAAAATTAATGTGCAAAAAGGGTAGCATGGATTTGCTACCTCAAAAAATCAGTAATAACAATATTTAGACTGAGGTACTTAAGATGTTGAATTATCAGGATGCGGTTCAGACATTTGATTTAAATACGGTTGCAAACAATGTTTTGTCGGGTTCATTGGATGCTCTGAATGCTTGTTATGAGTGCTGTGATCGCTATGCAGATACGGACAAAGTCGCATTGTATTGGCACGGCAAAGATGGTCGTAAGGAACAATACACCTTTGCACAGTTGAAAAAATATTCAAGCCAGTATGCCAATTTTCTCAAATCACAAGGCATCCACGCTGGTGATCGAGTATCGGGACTTTTACCTCGCACGGCTGAACTTGTGATTACGATTTTGGCAACATGGCGTATAGGTGCGGTCTATCAACCGTTATTTACTGCTTTTGGTCCAAAGGCGATTGAACATCGTCTCAAACTCGCAGGGAGTAAACTTGTAGTGACCGATTTGGGTAATCGGGAAAAATTGGTCGATTTACAAGATTGTCCGCCTATTGTAACGGTGCATGTTGAAAATATGGTAACAGAATATCCGCAAGATTTGAGTTTTTGGCAAGTCCTTGAGGCACAGTCGGATGAGTGTGAAACCGTATTGATGAAAACTTCTGATCCATTTTTATTGATGTTTACCTCAGGTACAACAGGTCCTGCAAAACCGTTGCAAGTGCCATTAAAAGCATTGGTCGCTTTTGGCAGTTATATGAAAAATGCCATTGGACTGACTGAAACCGATTCATTTTGGAATATTGCCGATCCAGGTTGGGCATATGGTTTGTATTACGGTATAACAGGACCATTGTTATTGGGACATGCAACGCTGTTTTATGAGGGGGGATTTAGTGTCGACAATGTCTGCCAAATTGTGCAGGAATATCAAATTACCAATTTGGCAGGTGCACCAACAGCGTATCGTATGATGATGGCGGCTGAACCTGAAAAAATGGCACCATTAAAAGGTAAATTCCGTGTGGTGAGTAGTGCTGGTGAACCGCTCAATCCAGAAGTGATTCGCTGGTTCGAACAGGTTTTAGATGCCCCAATTTTTGACCATTATGGTCAGACTGAAGTCGGAATGGTGGTTTGTAATCATCATGCATTGTCACATCCTGTACATGCAGGATCAGCAGGTTTTGCAAGTCCTGGTTATAGGATTGCGGTATTAGATGAGCAGGGTAATGAACAGCCTGCGGATACATCAGGAATTTTAGCGGTGGATATCAGCCAGTCCCCAATGATGTGGTTTTCAGGATATGTGGAAAGTCGTAAATCCCCCTTCTTAAAGCATTATTATTTAACAGGTGATACTGCTGAAATTCATGAAGATGGCAGTATGAGCTTTGTTGGGCGTAGTGATGATGTCATTACAACATCGGGTTATCGGGTAGGACCATTTGATGTAGAAAGTGCCTTACTTGAACATGATGCTGTAATTGAAGCAGCTGTAGTGGGTGTACCTGATCCTGAGCGGACAGAAATTATTAAAGCCTTTGTGATTTTATCGAATCATGCCACAGCAAGTAAGGCACTTGAAGATGAGCTCAGTCAATTTGTGAAAAAGCGTTTATCGGCACATGCTTATCCACGTTTGGTTGAATTTGTCAGTGAGTTGCCAAAAACTCCAAGTGGCAAAATTCAGCGTTTTTTATTGCGTAATCAAGAAATCAGCAAACAGCAAACACAGTTGGGTCAAGCAGGTTAATTGGACTGACTATTTTCAAAAAATAGGATATGGATTGGACTGAAGGCATATTTCAGCCAATCCCATATCATCATAAGATTCATCTGTAAAATCTTTTTAAATCATCACTATTTAAAGTTAATGATTTAAATTTTAAGGTTAAGCAAGTTAGAAATAAGACGTTTGTTTATAGGAAGAAAGCGATGCATTTAACGGAAGAACAACAACTGATTCAGGACATGGCAAAAAGTTTTGCACAAGAACAAATTAAGCCAAATGCAGGTGAATGGGATCAAAAAGGCATATTTCCGAAAGATGCTTTGGCAAAAATGGGTGAGTTAGGTTTTTTAGGCATGCTTGTTCCTGAGGAATGGGGCGGTTCGGGTACAGGGACTTTAGCCTATGTTTTGGCACTTGAAGAAGTGGCCGCAGCGGATGGTGCAACCTCAGCCATTATGAGCGTACACAACTCTGTGGGTTGCGTACCAATTTTAAAATTTGGTACGGAAGAACAAAAGCAAGAATATTTAATGCCTTTGGCGCGCGGTGAAATGATAGGTGCATTTGCATTGACAGAGCCACATACGGGTTCAGATGCGGCAGCGATTAAAACTCGTGCGGTAAAAGATGGCGATCACTATATTATTAATGGAGCGAAGCAGTTTATTACTTCAGGGCATAATGCAGGCATGATTATTGTCTTTGCCGTGACCGACCCAAGTGCAGGAAAAAAGGGTATGAGTGCCTTTATAATTCCACGTAATACAACGGGTTATGAAGTCATTCGTGTCGAAGAAAAATTAGGTTTACATGCTTCGGATACCTGTCAAATTGCATTGACCGATGTACGTGTGCACGAAAGTATGCGTCTAGGTGCGGAGGGCGAAGGTTTAAAAATTGCCTTGGCAAATTTGGAAGGCGGTCGTATTGGTATTGCAGCGCAAGCAGTGGGTTTGGCACGTGCAGCATTAGAAGAAGCGACTCGTTATGCACATGAACGTACAGCTTTTGGTAAAACTATTTTTGAGCAACAAGCAGTTTCATTTCGTTTAGCCAGTATGAAAACAGAAATTGAAGCGGCACGTCAGTTAGTCCACTTTGCAGCACGTAAAAAAGAAGCAGGTGAGCCATGTTTAACCGAAGCGTCTATGGCGAAACTTTTTTCATCTGAAATGACGGAACGTGTCTGCTCACAAGCGCTACAAATTTTTGGCGGTTATGGCTACTTAAAAGATTTCCCAATTGAGCGTATTTACCGTGATGCCCGTATTTGCCAAATTTACGAAGGTACAAGTGATATTCAGCGTCTTGTGATTGCACGTAGCATGGCGAATTAAGCAAACTGAAAAAATATCAAACTGAATGAATATGATGCTTAGCACTTAGGCATCAGCATAAAAGATCAATAAAACCGCTTTCAAATAGATAGAAACACAGTGATAGATAAGGATATTTTTATGCAATGGCAAACAATTATACTTGAACAAAAAAATGGTGTGGGCTTGATTACCTTAAACCGACTACAAGCTTTAAATGCACTGAATAATCAATTGATTATAGAAGTTAATCAAGCGTTAGATCAGCTTGAACGTGATACAAGCATTGGCTGTATTGTTATTACAGGTTCAGAAAAAGCCTTTGCCGCAGGTGCGGATATTAAGGAAATGGCAGGACTTCATTTTCCACAAATTTATTTAGATGATTTTTTTAGTCTTGCAGATCGCATTGCACAGCGCCGTAAACCATTGATTGCCGCGGTGAGTGGGTATGCGCTTGGCGGTGGTTGTGAATTGGCACTCATGTGTGACTTTATTTACTGTGCAGACAATGCAAAATTTGGCTTACCTGAAGTAACTTTAGGCGTATTACCTGGATTGGGTGGTACACAGCGTTTAACGCAAGCGATTGGTAAAGCTAAAGCCATGGAAATGTGTTTGACCGCGCGGCAAATGGGTGCGCAAGAAGCAGAGCAAAGTGGTTTAGTCGCGCGTATTTTTGCCAAAGAAGAACTGCTTGAACAAACACTATTGGTTGCGGAAAAAGTTGCTGAAAAATCATTGACTGCGGTCATGATGATTAAGGAATCGATTAATCGTTCATTTGAAGTCAGTTTAGCGGAAGGTTTACGTTTTGAACGCCGTGTATTCCATTCAATTTTTGCAGGTGCTGATCAAAAAGAAGGTATGCAAGCATTTGTGGAGAAACGTCCAGCAAAGTTTACGCATCAGTAAAGTTTCAATGATGATAAAAATTAAAAATGAACGTATCAACATGCAGTCAGGAATAAATTATGAACGCTCAGACACAACATGAAGCAAAATCAGAACATGATTTAAGTATTCAAATTCAGGGGCAGTTAGGCATGATCGCCCTTGATCGAGTGAAGCATTTGAATGCTTTGTCTTTAGAGATGGTGCAAGGTATTTATCAACAACTCGAAACTTGGCTTGAGCAAGATCAAGTACAGGCTGTATTAATTCATTCAAATAGTCCGAAGGCATTTTGTGCAGGTGGTGATATTCGCTATTTGTACGATAGTTTCCAAACGGATAAAAATGATTATCGAGATTATTTTGCAGCAGAATATGCATTGCTCGAATACATTCGACAGTATAAAAAACCGATTATTGTCATGCTTGATGGTTTTGTTTTGGGTGGCGGTTTTGGTTTGGCTCAAGCTTGTCATATTCAGGTGAGCAGTGAAAAATCACGTTTTGCAATGCCTGAAACGATTATTGGTTTCTTCCCAGATGTCGGTGCAACGCACTTTTTATCACGCCTCGATGAAGTTGGTGTTTATATGGCATTGACAGGTGAACAGATTAGTAGCAGTGATGCACTTTACTTAGATTTACTTGATTATCATGTGCAGAGTGAACAGTTTACTACATTACAAACTGCTTTGAGCTCAGCACAAACACTGAATGAGCGCCGTATTCGTGAAATTATTGGTGGCTTTATTACCGACCCTGCTCCTAGTCAACTGCAAGCCATGGCAGAGCGTTTAAATAAGCATTTTGGTTTTGCTACGCTTGATGAAATTGAAAAAAGTCTTGCTGATGAAAAATATCCTAATGACATCGAATGGGCACAAAAAACTTTACATGCCATTCAACAACGTCCAAAAATGGCAATGCAAACAAGCTTGAAATTACAACAAATTGGGCAAAGTCTATCGCTTGAAAAATGTATGAAGCTTGAACGTGATGTGCAGGACATCTGGCTAGAACAGGGTGATTTCATTGAAGGTGTCCGTGCACTTTTGATAGATAAAGACAAAAATCCACAATGGAAAACGGATAACACTGCTTTTGAAAAAAAGTTAGCCACGGTTTTCACAGTTGGACAGAAACAACTGGTTGAACATGTTGAATGACCGATATTACGCAGTCACATGAAAATTATATTTTGCCATTCAATGTGTTTGGATACATGTTAGTGTCATCCGTACTGTTTGAGCCATATATAGTGCAAAATTTAAATTTTTGATATAAGACTTTGTAAAGTAAGTCTATGAATATTTCAGATTGATCGAATAACCCAAGCAAATTTTTTGTTTGGGTTGTTTTTATTGCAATTTTTATTTTCATGTTTGGAAAGGTTTCTATTTGTAGATCGGCTAATAGAAAATCGAGGAAATGCCCCCATTTTCAAGTCGGTAACGGTATACTCAGAGCATGAAATTGAGCTGTGGAAAGACAATGCGTGGTTTATACCTCATTACCAATGATGATCCTTTAGAAGTTTTACTTGCCAAGTTAGAAGGTGCTTTTGCCAATGGTGGCGTTGCAGTATTGCAATATCGTCGTAAAAAAGTGGCAAAAGAAGATCAAATTTATGAAGTGGAATATATGAAAGCCTTATGTGCTGAATATAAAGTGCCTTTCGTGATTAATGACGATCTAGAGTTGGCGGTAAAATACGGTGTAGGTGTACATTTAGGGCAAGATGATGGCTCAATTGTAGATGCAGTTGCACGTTTACCAAAAAAAGTTTTGATTGGTCGTAGCTGTAATAATTCACTTGAATTGGCCGAACAAGCCATTGCAGATGGTGCAAATTATGTGGCATTTGGTGCAATTTATGCTACCGATACCAAACCTGAAGCAGGCAACATTGGTTTAGAAACGTTGCAACTTGCTAAAGCCAAATTGAATGTGCCAATTTGCGCGATTGGTGGTTTAACGGTAGAAAATTCACAATTAGTGATTGAATCAGGTGCGGACTTATGCGCTGTGGTTAGCGATATTCTAGGTCGCCCAATGAATCATATTCCTGAACGCATTGATGAGTGGTCTGAGCTTTTTAAAGCAACCGCTTAAACGCTATTTTTATTTTGTATTGAATTTTAGTTGAGTAGATTGATGAGCTTATCTCCAAAGCAAGAACAATTATTTAAACAAGCAAGTAAACATATTCCAGGTGGCGTGAATTCACCTGTACGTGCGTTTAATGGTGTGGGTGGTACGCCCGTGTTTATTGAAAAAGCCAAAGGCGCATATTTGTATGATGTTGATGGTAAACGTTATGTCGACTATGTTGGTTCTTGGGGGCCGATGATTTTAGGTCATGCGCATCCTGCAATTATCAAAGCGGTGCAAGAAGCGGCTGTTGATGGTCTAAGTTTTGGTGCGCCAACGGTACATGAAACTACGCTTGCCGATACGATTTGTGAAATTATGCCTTCAATTGAATTGGTGCGTATGACCAACTCAGGTACAGAAGCGACCATGACTGCTATTCGTTTAGCGCGTGGTTATACAGGTCGTGACAAAATTGTAAAATTTGAAGGCTGTTATCATGGTCATTCAGATTCGCTTTTGGTGAAAGCTGGTTCAGGTTTATTGACGAATGGTGAAGGTGAGGCAACTTCTGCAGGTGTACCCGCAGATTTTGCTAAGCACACTTTAACGCTTCCATACAATGATATTGCGACATTAAAGGAATGCTTTGCCAAATTTGGTTCAGAGATTGCAGGCGTAATCGTCGAGCCTGTTGCAGGGAACATGAATCTAGTGAAACCGATTGATGGTTTCTTGCAAGCGATTCGTGATGTATGTGATGAATATGGTTCAGTATTTATTATTGATGAAGTCATGACAGGCTTCCGTGTCGGTTTAGGCGGTGCGCAAGCACATTATGGTGTAACACCTGATTTAACCACTTTAGGTAAAATTATTGGTGCGGGGCTTCCAGTCGGTGCTTTTGGTGGTAAACGTGAAGTGATGGAATGCATTGCGCCACTCGGTAAAGTCTATCAAGCGGGGACATTATCAGGTAATCCATTGGCAATGCGTGCTGGAATTGAAATGTTTAAGCATCTACGTGCTGAAGGTTTCTATGAAAACCTAACTGCGCAATTGGCTAAACTTCTTGATGGTTTACAAAATGCTGCGGATGAAGCGGGTATCGCATTTAAAACTCAACAAGTGGGTGGTATGTTTGGTCTATATTTCACAGATCAACAAGACATCACAAGTTTTGATTCAATGTTGAAATGTGATGTAGAAGCTTTCCGTAAGTTCTTCCATGGTATGCTTAGTCGTGGTGTGAACCTTGCGCCTTCTGCATTTGAAGCTGGCTTTATTTCTGCTGCACATAGTGATGAAGATATTGAATTTACCATTGCAATGGCGAAAGAAGTTTTTGCTAAAATACAATAAAAGTGTATTAAATATATATTGATTTAATTTAAGATTAGCTCGTAGTTTACTACGAGCTTTTTTATAATATAAAAGGAATTTTTAAAAATGAAAACTAAATATTATTTAACCTTATCTGATGCTGAGTTTCTTCTAAATCAAGCACATCAATATGCGATTCAGCAGCAGTTTAATGTCAGTATTGCCATTGTCGATGAAACAGGCAATCTATTGGCAATGAAGCGTATGGATGGTGCAGCACCTATTAGTGCGATAATTTGCCAAGAAAAAGCCAAGTGTTCTGCTTTAAGTACTAAGCCATCTAAAGTATTTGAAGAAATGATTAAAAATGGTCGTAGTGGTTTTCTTTCAATTTCGAACTTTGTCGGTTTGTTGGAAGGCGGTGAGCCGATTCTTTATGATGGACAGTTGGTTGGGGCAGTGGGTGTTTCAGGGGTGAAAGCTTTTGAAGATGCTGCGATTGCACAATGGGCAATTCAGACCTTTTTAGCGCAAGTAAAATAAATTTTTTATACAATTAAATATTTTTAGTTGTTTTATTTTAACAATATCGATAGGGGAATAAATGAATCTTTATCAGTCTTTATTCGCATTTTCAAAAAAAATATTGATCATTTAAATGAAAATTATACTTGGCAAGTGAGTTTAGATCATTTGCCTATTCAACTAAATCTTATAGCGCAGAATGTTTATCAACAAAATATTGAGTTACGTCATAAATTACATCAAGCTTATTTAGCTACGACAATATTTGATGAAAAGTACAAGATTATTGAATGATATATTTATCATTGGGGTGGTGTAAAGGCGAATAGTATAGTAAAGATACACTGCGTAAATATACAGAAACTTCTCCTGAACAACTAATTATAAAAGGCTCGAAAGTAATCGCATCTTGGTCAAAAGCCTTGACGGTTATTGATCCTGCAAAATATTTTCCACCTCTTAAAGGTCGAAATACGCTAATTAATTTTTTTCAAATTAAAATTCAGCCTACCTTGAGTCAATGGGATAAGTTTGATGATCAAGAATTTTATAGTTATTATTTAGACATGTTGAATATCGTTGCTCATAAATTAGGTGGAAAGACTACACATCATGATATTGAAATGTTACTTTTTTCGCATGCTGAAGAATTAAGTTTTTTAGCTGCTGCTCACGTAGCGATGAATGACTAAGTTGTATCACATATTTATATTTTTATCTCCATCAAGAGTGAGTTCATTCTTGATGGTTCAGTAGAATCAGTTTTATGTTTTATCCATTTCCCAAGAAAATCCAATATCAACCAACTCAAGCCAAATGGTCTGTTCAATCGACACACAGTGTTTTATTAATTGTTGGTCTAGATGAACTTAAACAACACATTGAATGGAATGGAAGTCGACTAGCTGAACAGATTGATCAATTATGTAAAAAAGCACAAGCGCTCGATATTCCAATCATATTTTTAAGTCAGTCAGAACCTCAACATGGCATGATGCAACTTGGGCAATACTTATCTGTTGCTCATGCTCAATTGACGGTTGCAGGCAAGATGAGTCCAATGATGAAGCAAATGATTCAACATGCATTGAGTATGATTGAACAAATTTGTGTGGTGGATGATGCAGTGCTGATGACAACTGCTGAACAACATATTCAAAGTGTGGATGTTTGGACAGGGCAAGGCATCCATCACATAAACACAGCGACTTTGACTCGGTTATGGTCTTTGAGTGCGCCAAAAAACTGATTCTGTCCGATCGAGGCATTTTATTGGCAGTGGCGGAGCAACTTGATCTTGCACCTTTAGACATCAATCCTGAGGTAGATTTACGTGATTATGGTTTAGATTCGGTTGCAATGGTCACGTTGATTGCTTTATGGCGTGCCAATGGAGCAAATATAACTTATGAAGATTTTCTCACATATTGCACATTAGAAAAAATAGTTAAAACTTTAAAAAAGTAATTAGCTAACTTTTATAAAGTTAAATTATTTTTGTTTGCTTAAGCATATATAATTCAATGTGTATCTTGGCTTGAGCAAATTGATAGTGAAGTTCAGTATCCGATTGAGTTTTATCATTAGATTTCGAAATGAAGATTAGCGGAATTAAACGTGCTAAAAATATGAATATTTTATATTCGGCTGAAATATGCAGATATATTGCATAAAAATGATAATTTTGATTGTAATTTATGGCTAGCATTCTTATCATTGCTCGCTTGTTTTTACGATCAGCGGAACTGAACCTTGAGTAATTTTCTAACCGAAAACCTGATACATCGTGAAGATGATTTTATGGTCATCCACAAACCCCCAGGTATACTCACCGTTCCAGGAAAAACAGAAGAATTACAGGATTGTGTCATCAATCGTCTATTAAAAGTTGAACCTAAAACACTGCTGATTCACCGACTTGATCGAGATACTTCAGGTATTTTGGTTTTTGGTTTAAGCCGTTGGGGGCAAAAAAATATTTCTCGTCAGTTTCAAGAACGTCAAACGTCTAAAACCTACCAAGCGATTGTTGCAGGAACGCTTCAAGGCGAAGGTACAATTGATGTGCCTGTGATTTATGATCCTGAACATCCACCTTTACATATTGCCGATCCTACACATAATAAACCTGCGCTTACGCACTATAAAGTGATCGAAAATTTTCAAATTCAGGGACAAGCTGTAAGTCGTGTCGAATTGACACCGATTACAGGGCGATCTCATCAACTCCGTGTGCATATGCAATATCTAGGTCATCCGATTATTGGCGACACCCTATATGCCACAGCAGAACAGCAACAATTGATGCCAAGACTGTGTTTACACGCAGCACAGCTAAGTTTTCATCATCCTGAAACACAGGAGTCTGTACATTTTGATTGTCCAGTTCCTTTTTAAGTCATACCGATTTTAAAGTTATAAATGAAGCCCTTTTTTGGTGGGCTTTATGTCAAAATAGATTGCATTAAGGTATGAAATTATGGTTCAAATATTCTCCTAATTTGAACCATAATTTTCAGTCCTATTTGAGATAAAGGTGGAAAAATTGCAACAATTCGCTATAGGTCAACGTTGGTTATCAGATACAGAAACTGAACTTGGTTTGGGGGTGCTGATTGATGTTGATGAACGTTCAATCAGTATTTTATTCCCAAAAAGTGATGAAACACGTGTCTATGCACGTAATAATGCACCATTATCTCGAATTGTTTTTAACGTCAATGACACCTTGCACGATCAAGATGGAACAAGTTGGACGGTAGAACATGTAGAAGACCGTAATGGTGTATTACGTTATGATGTGATTCGTACCCTTGAAGATGGTACGCAAGAACGTAAGTCTTTAAATGAAACCCGTATTGGCGCGACCATTCAGTTGTCTAAACCGCTAGACCGTATTCTTGCAAGTCAAATTGATTATAAAGAATGGTATGACTTGCGTATTGAAGCAATGCAAATGCAAGCCAATATGCAAAATAGTCCATTACGAGGCATGATTGGTGCTCGTGTTGGCTTGATTCCACATCAGTTCTATATTGCACATGAAGTTGGCAAACGTTTTGCGCCACGTGTTTTACTTGCCGATGAAGTGGGTTTAGGTAAAACGATTGAAGCTGGTTTAATTATTCATCAGCAACTCAAAACAGGTCGTTCTGAACGCATCCTGATTTTAGTACCAGATTCATTACAATATCAGTGGATGATTGAAATGCGTCGTCGTTTCAATTTGAACTTCTCATTGTTTGATTTGACTCGTACTGCGGCAATCAAAGAACATGATCCTGAGCTCAATCCATTCTTAACAGAACAATGTATTATTGCTTCGGTCGATTTGATGATTGACCATGAAGACCTACGTGAACAAGCTGTTGAAGCCGGTTTTGATCTTTTGGTAGTCGATGAAGCACATCATTTGATGTGGAGTGAAGAAGACGGTGGTAACGATCGTTACGACCTTGTTGAAGAACTTGCAGAAAAAACGCCAGGCGTATTGTTATTAACTGCAACACCTGAACAATTGGGTGTAGAAAGTCATTTTGCACGTTTACGTTTACTTGATCCGCAACGTTTTAATTCTTTAGATCGTTTCTTGGATGAAGAAGAAAAATATCATCACACTGCAAAAATTGCAGAAGTGTTGATGTCTGACTTCCCGCTTGAAGCTGAGCATTTGGCTGCTGTTGAACAATTATTAGGTCATCCAATTACCGATGAACCCGAACAGCGCTTCCGCGCCATTCATGAGTTGTTAGACCGTCATGGTACAGGGCGTGTATTGTTCCGTAATACTCGTGAAGCGATTCAAGGTTTCCCTGGTCGTGACTGTCAACCTGCGCCATTACCTGCACCTGAAAATTGGTCAAAAGATGGTAAATTACGTGAACAAATGTGGCCTGAAGAAACACAACTTGATGGCTCGTGGATGGAAACAGATCCACGTGTTAACTGGTTGATGGAAAAATTACGTACCGATTTAAAACACAAGAAAGTGTTGTTGATTGCACGTAGTGGTCCTGTGGTTGAAGCATTGGAAAGTGCATTACGTATTCATGCGGGTATTCGTACTGCAATGTTCCATGAAGGTATGAGTTTACTTGAGCGTGACCAAGCGGCTGCATATTTTGCAGAAGATAGCTATGGTGCACAGATTTTACTGTGTTCTGAAATTGGTTCAGAAGGTCGTAATTTCCAATTTGCATCTGATCTTGTATTGTTTGATTTACCTGCCAACCCTGATGTGCTTGAACAACGTATTGGTCGTTTAGATCGTATTGGCCAAGAAAATCGTATTCAAATTCATGTGCCATACTTGGTGGGTACGGCGCAAGAGCGTATGTTCCGTTGGTACAATGAAGCGTTAAATATTTTCAGTAGCATTTCACCGACAGCACAAACGCTACAAGAAAACTTTATTGTTGATTTAAAAGATTGTTTACTTACCGATAAAGGTCAAGCATTTGAAGAATTGCTTGAAGCAGTGAATGTACAACGCCAAGCACTTGAAAATGAATTGCAAGAAGGCCGTGACCGTTTACTCGAATACAATTCTTGTCGTCCAATCGTTGCACAAGAAATTGTGACTGCACTTGAAGACTATGATGACAATACTTTATTGCCAATGTTCATGAAGCGTTTCATGGCATCGACCAATATCGATTTTGATGAGCAAAGTAACGGTACGGTCATCATTAAACCAACTGATCAAATGCAAGTTCAAGGACTTGATCTTGATGAAGATGGTATGACTGTAACGTTTTATCGTGACCAAGCTCAAATTCGTGAAGATGCAGAATATTTGACTTTGGAGCATCCATTTACTGAAAGCGTAATGGAAATGATCCGCACTCAATCTTTCGGTAGTACCAATGTTGCAATTTTAAAAACCAATGCTTTAAAACAAGGTTCAGTCTTGCTTGAAGTGTGGTTTAAAGTGGATGTGGTTGCACCAAAAGCTTTGAACTTGCCTTCAAGCTTGCCAACACAATTGATTCGAGTGTTATTGACTGAGACAGGTCAAGATATTTCAACAAAATTGAGCCCTGAAATTTTATCGCCTTATGTTAGTCATTTAGACAGCAACAGTTGCCGTCAAGTTGTTAAAGCGCGCCGTGATGTGATTGAACAGCGTTATGCGCAAGCACTCGACATCGCAAAAAGTGCATTGCCACAATTGAAAGAACAAGCCAAAGAAATGTATGGCAGTAAATGGCAATATGAAATTGACCGTTTAACGTACTTGAAACAGTTCAACTCAAGTATTCGTGAAGATGAAATTACACGTTTACAAAAATTGCAGAAAGAAGGTTTAGGTTTACTTGAAGGTCTATCTGTAACCCCTGAAGCGATTCAAGTTTTAGTTGTAGTTAAGCCATAATAAACGAATTTAATTAAATTCATTGATGCATAAAAAGCTCCTTCGGGAGCTTTTTTGGTTTTAGAGAAAAAATTCAATATCGATCTATGAATAAATTAAAAAAGGTTAAAAAACAATCTATACAGAGTAGTTAAATTTATGCTATCCATAATGCAAATGTCATATTTTATTTGCATAGGAAAACACTAGATTTGTGATAAATCAGGTGAAAGACAAAAATAGGATTTAAAAAACTTAAAATAAAGGAAGAATGAGATGCAAAACACGGAAAACGCAGATGTATATATTAGTCATGTGCATGGTTTACTTCATTGGGAAAAAAACTTACCCAATAAAAAGGCATTGGTACAGCCCTTAGCCAATGGAGAAGTCATTTCATATACTTGGATGGAGGTCGCACAGCAGGTTCGCTGTATGGCGACTTACTTATTGTCATTGAACTTACCCAAAGGCACATCGATAGCGATCTATGGAAAAAATAGTGCACATTGGATTATGGCGGATTTAGCGATATGGATGGCAGGGCATGTTTCCGTTCCTTTATATCCGACATTGAATGCCGAAGGGGCAACTTATGTGCTTGAACATAGTGATGCAAAAGTATTATTTATTGGTAAGTTAGATGGGAAAACAGATAGTTGGAATGAAGTTAAAGACCAAATTCCAGCACATTTAACCTGTATTTGTCTGGCTTTGGCACCAGAGTTTGATGCACCAAAGTGGGATGATATTGTTGAAAATACAGCCCCACTTGATCAAGTGATTTTGCCTGAGCCAAGCCAATTGGCAACCATTATTTATACATCAGGAAGTACAGGATTACCAAAAGGGGTGATGCAAAGCTTTGGTACTCTGCTTGCAGGTGCTCGTGAATTACAAACGAAATATCAAGTAACAGAGGCAGACCGAGCACTGTCTTATTTACCGCTTGCGCATGTTGCAGAGCGAATTTTTATTGAATGTACTTTAATGATAAGTGGCTTTACAGCTTATTTTGCCAATTCAATCGAAACTTTTGTTGAAGATTTGAATCGTGCACAACCGACATTATTTTTCTCAGTACCAAGATTATGGACAAAGTTTTATTTAGGTATTAATGAAAAAATTCCATTACATGTACAAAAGATACTCTTTAAAATTCCAGTCTTAGGTAAAATTGTAAAAAAGAAGTTATTAACCAAATTGGGGTTAAATAAAGTTCGTTATGCTTTTACGGCATCTGCCCCTTTACCCACTGATATTATTTTATGGTATCGCAATTTGGGTTTAGAGTTACTTGAGGTCTATGGTATGACAGAAAATTGTGGTTATTCTCATGTCACTCAGGAAGGAAACTTTGCCGCAGGCTATGTGGGTAATGCGCAACCGAAGGTTGAATGCAAAATTGATGAAAATGGTGAGATCTTAGTTAAAAGTCCGGGAACGATGTTGGGCTATTATAAAAATCCTGAAAAAACAGCAGAAGATATGACTCAAGATGGATTTTTACGTACAGGTGATCTAGGGGAAATTGATGCGAGTGGTCGATTAAAAATTACAGGGCGTATTAAAGATATATTTAAAACCTCGAAAGGGAAATATATTATGCCTGTGCCAACGGAACAAAAACTAGGGAATCATGAACTTATTGAGTCTGTATGTATAGGTGGTTCAAGTCAGCCTCAACCTGTTGCATTTATTATGCTTCCTGAAGAAATTCGTCATCAGCTAAAAGAAAATAGTAAAAATAATGAGATTGAAAGTTCATTGAAATTATTGCGTAATAGTATTAATGAGACACTTGAATCACATGAAAAAATTAGTTTTTTTGTTGTGGTGAATGAGCCTTGGACAATGGAAAATGATTTACTGACACCCACTTTAAAAATTAAGCGTAATAAAATTGAAAGTCATTATGAGCCATTTTTAAACCAATGGGCGGCACTGAAACAGGAAGTCGTTTGGGAATCATGATTATATTGTATATCTATATTGAAAATAAATGATCTTGAAAAGCTCCTGAGGGAGCTTTTCATGCATATGAATAAAACATTCTTAGATTTAAATTGAGTAACAATAAAAGATGTTAAATCATGCCTGCTTCTTTTAATTCTAATTTTAAATAAGCATAGAAGATGGGTGCAACAATTAAGCCTGTTAACCCAAAGAGTGATTCAAAGACCAACATGGCTAAAAGAACTTCCCAAGATGCGGCATGAATTTTTGTGCCAATAATTCGAGCATTGATAAAATATTCGAGTTTATGAATTAAAATCAAATAAATAAGTGTAATTCCAGCTGTTGTGACTGAAATGGTTAAACCTGTAAGGACAATAATGGTATTGGAAATAAGATTACCAACAATAGGAATGAGCCCACAGATAAAAGTAAGAATAGTCAGTGTTTTTGCAAAAGGCAGATGAATACCGCAGAGGGGCAATATAATATGTGCAAAAATAATAAAGAGTGCGGTGTTGATGAGTGAAATTTTAAATTGAGCAAAAACAACATTCTTAAAAGAAATAGAAAGATTCTCAATCCGTTGAATCAATGCACGTTTAAAAATTGGATATTCATGTTTAGGATGTAATTGATTAAGCGAAACCAATATGCCAATAATTGTTCCAATGAGCATGGTTGCGAGCGTGTGTAGAACGTCTGTACCTGTAGTTTTAAGTAAAGATAAATTATCACGTAGAAGATCAAAGGTTTGATCTTTTAATTCATTGAGTGTGTACGGAATAAAACCAGGAATATACTGAGCGATTTCTTCTTGTAATTTCAGTAAGGTTTGATCCACTTGTTGACTTAGCAAAGTAATTCCATCACCTTGTAAATCATGTTGTACAAAACTATATAAACCTGTAATAGATAGCGTGATGAACGTAATAATTAAAATACCTAAAATCACGCTAATTGAAATTCGCGCACGTTGCCCATCAATGTAGCGTTCAGTAATATTCCCCAAACTATTAATGATTTCAAACACGACGAAACCCGCAAAAAAACTTGCGAGTAAATGAAGTGGAATTAATGCCATCAATACGATGAACATTAAAACATAGGAAATATAAATACTGTATTTTTCTTGGTGTGTATTCATGATTCAGTTTGCGTAAATGCAGTAGGTCTGAAAAATCAACTTTAATCATAAGACTTTTAGATTAAATTTACCTTAGAAAATTAACTAAAATAAAGTTTTATTTGGCATCTTGATGACTCGATTGGGTAATTTATTGAGAGTTATTTATTATCGAAGGCAATGCTTTAATGATAAATATAAGTAGAATTTTTAAAAAGTATTTAATTTTAGGGATATGAAAAAAATTAAGAGTTTATAGTGTGTATTTATCTAAAATAAAGAGTAGCTTACTAATATGAAAAATAAAAAATAGATACTATTTACGTTCTAAAATCATAGAGGCAAAATTTAGGAAGATTATTCGCTTTTTTCCATGGATTTTATAGCTACTGATACTGCAAAATTGACCAATATTTATGTCCCTTTCACCAACGCCATCTTCATCAACGATCGTCACAAAATTGCTAAGTATGTGAACATTTACATCTGTTGAAGGTATTGTTGGATTTGATGATTCCTACTTTGGGGAACGTGGTGTTTGTAGCAAACGTGAATGTAGCGCAGCAGAAAAATGATCGTTTGGAATTACTAAAATGTGGAAGTAATGTCTAACAGAAATTATACCTGATTGCTCTAAAACTACATAATAAAGGATTATTAGCGTATCGCTTCAATCATCGGCATAGTAATTTGTATCTCAATTTTCTTAAATTACTTCGGAAAATCCTCTTTAGCTTCTTAGACCTTTTATAAAAATGATTAAAAAGAGGGAAGTACTAAAACTGTGCTAGGTAGTTACTTCATTCGTACGCTATTGAAGTTCGCTTCGGGGGCTAAGTTTGCTCATTCTCTTAGTAAAGTTGAAAATTAAAAGTAGCAGAGAGTGTAGTCACTTTGCTCGCTTAATCTAGTTGAGTTGTAAAGGTAGACTTTATAATTTGGGAAAAGCTAAGACGAGATTTTTATAGCAGATGGTCGCTCGTATATACTGGTTCTGTACCTATGGAAAATTGTTGTATAAGCCCCGTCGGTAATATTTTAAATTCTTCTGCTGAAAGCAATATTCCTTTGCTTGTTCTTTTATCATGGAAATAAAAGTCGATATGATGCGAAATTAGGTCATCAAACTTGAGTTGTTCTTGCCAGATATATTTTATGAGATGAATATGGTAATTGAAGAAATTTTCAAAATTGCTGAAATCTTTTGATGATCGTAAGTAACTTCCCATTCTTTCCCAAAAATTCTGATCAGGATTCATGTTCGCCATTAAGGCAACAAGATTCATAGGGGTGATGTGTGCTGAAAAAACAGGAGGTTTTAACTTGGTAAACTAAACACACTCATCAGGAGTTTACCATGAGCAAGAA
>NZ_JBLYZK010000014.1:0-69113 GCF_048551395.1 Acinetobacter sp. TY1 | reverse complement strand
AATACGTTAAATCACAGAATAGAGGAAACAGGTTGTTTTTATATTTATAATCGGTTTTTTGAATTTTAAGACGGTTTAAAAAACTTAAAAGCCAAATATAAACATCCTAGAACTACACAAACGACTCAACACTGCACACATAATCTTACATAGCTTTAAGAAAAAATTAAGAAAGCGGTGCTGAAATCAATGTAATGATTCAATAATCATTGCTATCTATTTAGTCAACATATAATGAAATAAAACGGATGAGACCGATATGAAAATTGAATTTGTATTTGATATTGTTTATCCCATGAGTTACGTTGCTTTTGAAAAGTTAAAAAAACATTGGGATCAAGCAACAGCAAATAAAATTGAGCTCCTCCCTGTACAAGTCCTTCCTGAAATTCCAGAAGAAGGTTTAAATGTTTACCAATATTTAACTGAAAGATATGGTTCTAAAGAAGCCAATCGTAAACTAGATATGGCAAAGTTTGCAGCTTATAGTGAAGACTTAACGGTTGATGTTGAGCATATGAAACGTATGCCAAACAGTCGCTTAGCACACCAGGCAATTCTCGCACTGAATAATAATTTTGACAAATTTGCACTGACACAAGCTATTTTCCATGCGGTTTTTTCACATGGTAAGGATATTTCCAACCCTGAAGTTATGAGAAGTATTATTGAAGGTATGGGCTTAGATGGTACTAAAATTTTACGCTCAATTCAGCACCAAGAAATAGCCGATAAACAAGCAGAAATTACTCAATATGTGCAAAGTCTCGGTAAGCATCCAACACCCTATTATATTGTGGATGGGCAAATTCAAGATGAAAGTTTCTCAACGCTCGATTTAAAAAAATTGCTTGTTGCAACAGCTTAAAATACTCGTTGTTTAATGACTAAAAAAGCGAGGAGATATATTTATTTTCCTCGCTTTTAATAATATTTTTTGATTAAAAATGATTATATTATTTAAGACTGACTTATAACGAATTCTTCATTTGTTCACCAATACGCTGTATCCGAGCTGCTAATCGTTGGCTTAAAAAGTAAAGAATCACGCTCAATACAGCAAAAATTGTTGTGATTACGATCAAAATAGATTTTACTCGATCTGACCAAACTTGTGCACGATTCACCACAGCATCAATCGACTTTGCTATAGGGGTTTCAGACTTACCATAAAGTTGGTGCTGAATCGCCCAAAGCTGTTCCGCCTTAAAACCATATTCTAAAAAATGCGGATCTGTGCGTTCTGCTTGAACCAACTGTGTATTATATGCCAATGCGACATCTCGATCAGATTTTCCATGCATCAGTGCTGCTTGAGCCAATAAATATGCCTGTACGGTTGGTTTAGTTTCAGTTTTTTGCAAGTAATCATATAGCTGGCTTTGCTGAATATTATCTTTATATTCAATCATTTTTTGAACTTGGTTATCTTCATCATCACGCAAGTCATACTGTACATACGTTAAACCTGACCATAGCACAATAAAAGCGATGAGCCACCCAATAAATTTCAGTATGAATGACTGAAAACGAATGCGGAAAAATTTGATTCTTTTTAAAAATGAAATAGAGATAAATGCGCCAATAAAGGACACCACCATTTTCAAAAAAAGCCAACCAAACCATGAAAGTAAATTCCAAACATAATCAGGCTGATGTAAAAACGCTTTTAAGTCACCATCAACAGCAAATGGAATATGTAATTGCCGAATCTGTTCACTTACTCCAAACCATTGATAAATAAAATCTTGTTGTACATAAAGCGATATTGCACTGAAAATTAGGGCTGTACAACTCACAATCGCCATGACCATGATATGATTGCGACGGCGTTGTAAAACATGTAAACCTGTTTCAATTTGTTGTATTTGAACAGGATCATGCTTATTTTTCAGTGTCTGATAATCAGCCAACTTATTTTATACTCCTCAAAAACATAATTAAAATTATAGACTTATATTCAAGATTTACCTGAAACATTATCTAAAACCAATTGTTGTAAATTACCTTGTAATGCTTTAATTCGCACTGCGGCTTCATCTCGTTTTTGCATGCCTTCTTTCTGAATCTGAATTACATCATTAACTGTTTTAATTAAGCTGTTCTGTACATGTTCAAGCGTTTCTATATCAATGACTGAACGCTGATTGGCTCTTGCTGTATCAACAGAATTTTGATGCAGTAAATCTGCATTACGTTTTAATAATTCATTGGTCGCATCATCAATCGTATTGGCAAGTTGAACACTATTTTTCTGTTCTTGCAGTGAAATTGCCAAACTAATTTGGTTTTTCCAAGCAGGTAAAGTAATGTTTTTAATCGCATAAAATTTATCAACCAGCATTAAATTGTTAGATTGAATAATGCGAATCATCGGCAATGTTTGCATCGCAGATTGTTGTAGAATCAATAAATCACTCACTCGTTTTTCCAAATTATTGGCTAAGTGATTTAGGTCATAAATTTTTTGCCCTGTCTGCTGATCTTGCTCTTGTGCCGTTAATGCCGTAATTTCCTGTTGAATTTCCTGCTGTTTCAATTTACCCGCAGCAGCATAAATTCCGAGTTGTTTATACTCATCTTGTACACCATCAAACATTTTATCGAGTGTACCAACACGCGTTTTTAAACCATTTTGCGAACTTTCAATTTCTTTTACTAAAGTATCAATCTGCTCTTTGGTACTATTAAAATTCTGGTCAAAACTTTGCTTTGCACCTTTAAATTTATTAAGTAAACCACCTAAAAAGCCACTATTCTTCGATTTATTTAAAATACTTGACGTATTTAATTGTTGCGCAACCTGTACAACTTCATTGAGTTTTTGCCCTGTAGCATCAAGGTCTTTATTTTTCACCATGCCCAACAACTCATCGGTATATACAGATGTCCGTGTCGCAATTCCCTTACCGTATTCTGCAACTGCTGTCGGATTCATATCTGCAAGCTCTTTGCGTGCAGTCATGACATCGGCATAATCTGTTTCCTGCAACCCCATTTCTCTAAGGCTGAGTTGTTCAAATCTTTGTTGTAGTTCCATTGACTGCTCAACAGGAAGATTCTGCTTTTGATCTGACATTTTTTCGCCCCTAATTATATTTTAATGATGTACTTAAGTTTTTGATGTCGCTCGATCCAAAGAATCTTGCAGTGTTTGAATCAACTTTTCTCGACTTTTATCAAGTTGAGTCTGAGAATATTGTTGATGTTGCTGGCTTTGTTGCACATGATATTGCCATGCAGGAATCAGTACCTGCTCTGCCTCTTTAAAACGGTCAAGTAGGCTCATAGACAATTGTTGTGTCAATATCATTTGCGACATTGCAATATCATTGCTCGCCTGTAAAGTCTGCAAAGTATTAATTTTTTTAGATAATCGCTCAGCAAAATTATCAAGTGGATGTCTTGTTTTGATAAATTGTGGATATTCATCTAAAAATTCTGAAGCAGCCACAATATATCCTGCCATTTGTTCCCGATAACCTGTGGCTTGCAAAAACTTAGTCTGTGATTTCTGAATTTCCAATTGTAATCGTTGTGACAAAACACCCGCTTCTTTCACCAACAGATCAAGATCCTGCATATATTTAATTTTTGCTGAACCAAACTCAAGATCAATGCCTAACCATTTTTGTAGCACGTTAAATTTTTTATTTTTCATTACCTTTGTTGAATTGTTCAATTGAGTAACAATTTGACCAATAACCTGCCCCAATTGCTGATTTAACTTTGGGTCAATGCCATTTAAAACAACAGCTTGTGCTTGCACAATTTGATCGGCAAAATGATTAAGGCGCATTTGATCATCAAGTAATGGAACAAGATGATGGCGTTTAATATATAAGAGATGATCCGGATCAATATTTATCTGATCAAGTGGAATCAAAGCGGTCATAGCAATGCTTATTCAATATACGAATTTATATTATTTTTATATAAGGCTCAAATCAACAAATTGCAAATAAAAACATGCTTTTGTGCAAAATCACTACAATTCTATTTCCCCGACTTAAAATCAATTTATAAAAAAGCCAATGATCGAAATCATTGGCTTTCTTTAACTCACAATAACCATTTAAATCAGTTATGGAAAAAATTAACTCTTGACTTTTTTAGGCTGTAAAAACGGCGCAAACCAATCAAACTAAATAACCCTAACAGACCTAATATACCCGTTGCACCACCACCGCTACGTGCGCTTGGTGTAGATGCTGAATTACTCAATGTGACCGTTGCTGTATTTGAAACCAAACCATCAGCATCATAAACCATATAGTTAAATTTATAGTCAAATGGATCTAATGTATTTTTGATTTGTACGGTAATTTTCCCACCTAAACAGGTTAATTTTTTATCATTACCTGGACATGGACCACTACGTTCAGCAGTAACCGCCACAGGATCAGGCAAACTTGAAATGCGAATTGCCAAATCTTGACCTGCTGCATTTAAATAATAACGTGATTTATTGGGGTTATTTGACAACTGACTGACTAGGCCATCCCCATCATCATTCGTTTGATCGAGTAAATTAATATCAATTTTTTGATCTGTACCATGTTGAATGTTAAAGTTCGCATCTTTTGCAATTGGTGCAATATTAATAAAATTTGCAACGATGTAGGCACTTGAACTCTTCACAGGATTAGATCCTTTCATTGTCAAAGTATATTTACAGAACTCATTATCACCTGTCGCAGTAATGAAATCATCTGTACGATACATCAGAACCTGTTTCAGTTCCTTATTCCATTCACAGCGCAAGGCAGGATCAATTCGTCCAACAAACTGTTTTTTCTCATCCAATTTACCTGTGCCTAAACTTTCAACTGTAACATCATAATTTTCTGTCGTTAAATGCTTGATCTCGCGCCCTCCATCAGCACGAACAGCCTCATCAGGTAAATTAAGTGCAAATGGGTCTATAAATAAGGTTCTATATTTTTGATCTGACTTGGTATTATTAAGTAAAGTATTATAATTATTCATCATAATATTATAATACGGTAAATATTCAGGGTTCGTCTCTTTATTATCAATTAAGCCTTTAAACGTATCATATTCTTTTTGGTAGTTATTTATAATTGGTACAACAGATGTATTTATTGTTGCCAAATCCGTTGCTGTTAAACTTAGAATTTCTGTAGAACCAAGATCACAACTCGTATCAGTCGTATCTCGATTTAAAATACGTGTCATACCACGCTGATCTGTTCCAGCACATCCTGTAGAACCAATATCGACAAGATCTTTGTCTGTATTTAAATTTTTAAGAAAATACATCGGCATAAACGCTGTATATTCTGTAGGTGTCTGTAGCGTACTGAGCACGGTATCTGGGTTAACATCACTGACATCAACCAAAGTCTTTTTAACTTCATCTGTAAGAAGTTCTTTGGCTGTTTCACATTGATCATTATCACTTGCAAGTTTTATAGCATTATAAATATTAAGGAAGTTACTCCCTTTCACTTCTGTAACATCACCATCTGCATAACGACAAGATTTACCACCTTCATTAAAAGCAAGAATATTGTATTGTACTGACTTAATACCCCGTGAATTATACAATAACGTAGAAAACGCATTATTTTTAACAATGGTATTATTCACTAAAGCCAAAGATGCACTCGGACTTAGATTAATAGCTTTTTCAGGTGTTTTTGAGCTAAATTGAAAAATTCGACCTGACTGTGCATTTGCAATGTTATTGGTAATTGTATTTGCAGTAAATATAGCTGTTGGCTGACCACAGAAAGTCATCGTACTTAAACTACTACTTGAGCCATTCCCCAAAATACTAGCACCCGTTATATTAATCGTTCGATTTGTATATACAAGGTTATCATTACACGTCATTGCCAAGACACTACCTTCGGTTGCGTCATTACCCTGAATAATTCCACGATTAATTGTTAAACCCGTGTCAATATCATTGAGAAAAATTGCACCACCAGATTTTGCTTTTGAATTTAAAATCTGTACGTTAGTTAGTACTGATGTACTTCCCAAATATAAAGCACCACCTGTATCTGAAGAATAGCCATCTTTTAAAATTATATTGGTTAAATTCAAAGCAGGTTTTTTTAAATTTGTCGTATTAAAAATACGTGACTTCCCTTGTCCACTAATCGTGGTTTTAAGTGCAGTTATTGCAGGAAATGTATTTGTTAATACATCCGCTTTACGATAATTAGCAGGTAATTTACCTAAAATTGAAAGCGAAGAATTGGGTTGTAATTCACGTGTCAGCTTATACTCACCCTCGTCAAGTTGAATAACATTGGTCATTGAAGCATCAACTTGCCCAACAGGACAACCTCCATATGCTTTATGCGTAGAAGCAGCCGTTACTGCCTCTCGTAAAGAGCATTTTTCAACATTTTCCCCATCTTCATCATCAAAAGTTGTGACGTAAATGGTTTTATCTTCAGCTGCCATCAGTGACATCGTTGATAAAATTGCGAGTGCGAGTATTCCTTTTTTATAGTTTTTCATCCTGAATTCCTACTATTTTTTAAACCTACGGAAACCAACCAAACCGATTAATCCAAGTAGTGCAAAAATACCTGTACTTCCACCTGATGTTTTTACTTTTTTATCTTCAAAAGTATTCGGCGGATCCTGAACGACTTTCGCAGGTACTTCAATATAAGGATTTCTAGAATCATTGAAACGTGTTGTAGTCGTTACCACTAAAATATTAAATTCATCTGCACCATGCCAATTTCCATTAGGCACATAAGTGATGTCACCTTCCTGCGTTATGCTGAGAGCTCCTTTTGATGGTGTATTCGTTTGTACAACTTTAAGACAACCAGGCAACCATGTTTTACCTTGTGGATCGAGCTCACTCCCCATAATGACTTTACATTGTGCAGGTGTAATTAAGTCTCCATCTTGCAATTGATCTGCTAGCGTAAATTTCGCTATCTCACCATAAAAGATATCTTTACCAACACTCGTAGTTGTTGTTTTATCGACTACAAGCTCTATTGCACCACGATCACATAGCTCAACACTACCTGGTCTTGATAAACCACGTTGATCGGCAGTAATACAAGACATCAAATCACTACCCGTTTGAGGTCCTTTATTGACAATCAATGAATCCGCTAATGTTGTGTAGTTAGTCAATAAGCGCGGTCTAAAATAACCTAAAATCGTTTTGTCTGACTCAGCAAAAGGACACAGTAAGCCATCTGAATTGACATCACACTTACCTTCGACACTCGTGCCAGCAATTAAATTTGCCGTGCCAATCAGTTGTGATGCACTGCCTGCACAGCCCACTGAGTAAAGGTTATTACTAATTTTATTGGCTTCAGCACCCGCAATAACACGACAATCTTCTGTACCATTTTTAGCCAAAATACTATTTACTACATAAGCATTTTTAAATGGTGCATTTATAATTAAGCCTTTCGTGTTCATGACCATCGTAATGTTATTGACCATCATTCCATCCATGACTTTGATGGTATAGCCTTTATTACTAAACATAGTTGTATTAATCATGCCACGCCCTGAGGTCGTGCCAATGTTATTACTTGTCTTTTCATCAAAAGCCTGTTCACTTTCAAAAAGGCTTGCATCTGCATTCTTTACTTCATTATCACGAACTACTGAGTTCGTCACAATAAACTGTGGCATGACACTATAGATCACACCACCTTGATTTGCAGTATTGCCGCGAAGTAATGAGTTTGTGACTCCAACGCTACTTAATGGCTTACTTTCTGTGTATGCACCTGCGTTATAAATTGCTCCACCTTGTCGTGCCTTACCATTCAATAACTGAGCATATTGCAGCAATATATTTTCTTTGTTAAAAATCAAGCCGCCTTGATCTGCACAACTGTCTTGATCACAACCATTTAAAGTAATTTCATTCAATGAAGCTGTAATTAGACTGTCTTTATCTGTCACTTGATCGAAATTTGGTGCGAGCGTACGGTCAATCAAAAAAATACGATCTTTACCTGCCATTTTAATAACAGCATTATTTTTACCTAAAAGTGAATCTATAGCTGCATTTTCATAGACAGATTTAATTAAGAGAGGCTTAGAAATCGTCAATTGACTATTGATTTTATATTCTGACTTTCCGACCAATTCAATGATGCTTGATGCATCTTTACCACCGCAACCATTATATCCCGCCTCAGGCATCCCCTGATTGATATATGTAATTGCTTCACGTAAAGAACATTGTGCATCCGCCTTTACAACATCTTCTATTGTATTGACCGTAATATTTGCACTATAAGCATGCCCTGTAATACACAATAATCCTAAGCTTATGCCCCGTTTGAGCATTATCGTCTCCTTGGTTTATTTTAATTATTTGAGTCGCAGCCCAAAAAACAGGCTTTAATCCTTTTCGCGTACTTTGTCACAGCTCAATAAAATTCTCAAGAATTTTTAATTACTGTCTGTATTCATCAATCAAGGCATAGATTTGTTTTAAGGTTGCATTTGACAGTCTTGTCTTTTCACCCTTAAGTAATTTTTCTAAACGATCAACCGATTGCAACAGTGTACTGGTTTGATGTGGTCCATGTAATAGCAAATATTCCGTTATCTGTGGGTCAAAATGTACACCCCTACGAACCAATACTGAATTTAAGAGTGCTTGACGATCTGCATGTGAATGACCAGCTGGCACTTTTACACTTACTGCTTGGGTTAATCGAGATTGTAAATCGGGTAATTCAAGTTTTAATTCGATGGGTGCTACACGTGATGAGAAGACTAATTGACCACCACCTTCATTATTATTATTAATTAAATGAAAAACTGCTTTTTGCCAATGTGGCACACCACTAATAGCCTCAATATCATCTAATGCGACTAAATCATAGCGTTCAAGTGAAGTAATTGCTTCAATAGGAGCATCAAGTAATTCAAGCAATGAAACTTTTATTGCCGTTTTTCCTATTTCCAAATAGGAATCACAAATTGCAGAAAGTAAATGGCTCTTTCCTGTACCTGCACCCCCATATATATAGAACCGATCCATTAATCCTGTATGAAGCTGGCGGATTGCATCAATTACAGGTCCCCATCCGGGTCCAGAAAAATCACTAATTCTAGCATCCAGTTGAGGCTCTATATCCAACTGCAATTGACGCATATATTTATTTCATTCCTTAAAGTGGATCTTGATTTGTTTTTACCTTTTCATCTGTATCTTGCGTGTTTTTAATTTCAATATCAAGGTCAAGCTGTTCACTTTGTACCGAAATCAATTCACTCGCCCCTTGGTTATGCAAAGTGACTGTTGTCGGTTCAGACTGAAAAAATGGCGTTTTTTCATAATACTCACGAACATGCTTGAGTAGTACAACAATGACAGCGGCAACAGGAAGTGCGATAAGCATTCCAACAAAACCACCTAGCTGTGCACCTGCAAGTACAGCAAAGACCACGGCAACTGGAGATAAGCCAATTTTATCGCCCAATAAAAATGGTTGTAAAATATAACCTTCAACAAGTTGTCCAACCCCAAATACAGCCAACACCATCAATAGATGTTTTGGATCCATACCAAATTGGAAAAAACATGCAATCACAGCAGCAACGATTCCAACACCAAAACCTAAATAAGGAATAATGCTACATAATCCTGCAACCATACCAATAATTAAACCAACTTCAAGTCCAATCAGTTGCAAACCCACGGCATAGATAATACCGAGGAGAATCATCACTAAAAATTGTCCTTTTACAAATGCACCTAAAACACTGTGACATTCACTGACAATTTTTAATGTACTTTGTTTATATTGACGTGGGATGAGTCCTTTCATGCTTTGCAACATGCGGTTCCAATCCAACATAAAATAGAAGGCAATCACAGGAATAAGCACCACTATGCCGCCAAGTTGAATAAAGCTTAGACCTGATTGGGCAATTTTGAGTGCAAGAGATTGGACGCTGTCAACACTATAGTTGGTTTGCACATAATCCATAATGACCTTAGACATCTGATCAGTATCAATTTCCATGTGTTCAACATTAAATGTTTGGGATACCCAAGGTAAAAGCGTTGAGTTCACCCAATGAATACCTGCGGGAATACTGTCGCGGGCATACATAAGCTGTTTCCAAACCAAGGGAACAAGGAACCACATCGCCCAAGTGATCACAACACCAATACCTATAAATACAGTCGAAATCGCCAACCAACGTGGTAGAAAACGATCTAGTTTTTCTACAATTGGACTAAATAAATAAGCAATTAAAAATGCAGCAACAAAAGGTACAACAACAGGTTTCAATAAATATAAAACCCAAAGCAACAGAGCAATGCCTGCAAGGATGAAAATTCGTTTTAAAGTCCGATCGTGCATCTAATCACGCCTTTTTCAGATTTAATCATTATAGAAAGTAAAATATTTAAATAAAGATAGCATTTTAGTGCATAAATAACATAAGAGTTTCGTATATTCGGGTATAATCTCCGCGCCAATGCGGAGACTTCAAATATGAGCAACTCATCTTCTACCCCAAACACTGGTTTAAGCTATAAAGACGCAGGTGTCGACATTGAAGCGGGCGACGCATTAGTCGATCGAATCAAATCAGTCGCTAAACGCACAAAACGTCCTGAAGTAATGGGCGGCCTAGGCGGCTTTGGCGCACTGTGTAAAATCCCAAAAGGTTATGAAGAACCTGTTCTTGTATCTGGTACAGATGGTGTCGGTACAAAATTACGTTTAGCACTTAACTTAAACCGTCATGACACAATTGGTCAAGACTTGGTTGCAATGTGTGTAAATGATCTACTTGTATGTGGTGCTGAACCATTATTCTTCTTAGACTACTATGCAACAGGTCACCTAAATGTCGATGTTGCTGCCAATGTCGTAACAGGAATTGGTGCGGGTTGTGAACTTGCAGGTTGTGCATTGGTCGGTGGTGAAACTGCTGAAATGCCAGGTATGTATGAAGGCGAAGACTACGATCTTGCAGGTTTCTGCGTAGGTGTCGTTGAGCAAAGCAAAATTATTGATGGTACTAAAGTAAAATCAGGTGACGTATTGATTGGTGTAGCTTCTTCAGGCGCACACTCAAATGGCTACTCTTTACTTCGCAAAATTCTAGACGTGAAAAACGTCGACCTTACACAAATCGTTGATGGTCGCCCACTTGCAGATGTTGCAATGGAACCTACTCGCATTTATGTAAAATCTATTCTTGAGTTGCTTAAACATGTAGATGTTCATGCAATGGCGCACATCACAGGTGGCGGTTTACCAGGTAACTTACCTCGTGTACTGCCAAATGGCGCTCAAGCAATTGTCAATGAATCTTCTTGGGAATGGCCAACATTATTCCAACTTCTTCAAAAAGAAGGTGGTGTTGAACAGTTCGAAATGTATCGCACATTTAACTGTGGCGTAGGCATGGTTCTTGTTGTGGATGCAACTGAAGCTGATAAAACTGTTGAACTTTTAACAACACTTGGCGAAAAAGCATGGGCAATGGGTCACATTGTTGACAATGCTGAATCTGTTGAAGGTGCTGATGAAAAAATCCGTGTGATTTTTGCATAAGCCTAAGTCAAGAAAATGATTAAAATTGCTGTCCTCGTTTCAGGCAGTGGAAGTAACCTACAAGCCCTGATTGATGCCAATCTTTCAGGGAAAATTGTCGGTGTTATTTCCAATAAGCCTGAAGCCTATGCTTTAAAACGTGCGAAGCAGGCAGGTATTGCCACTGCAATTATTGAGCATAAAAAATATCCAAATCGTGAATCATTTGATGCTGTAATGCATCAACAATTGCTTGATTGGGATGTTGATTTAGTGATTCTTGCAGGTTTCATGCGTATTTTAAGTGCTTCATTTGTACAATCTTGGCAAGGTAAAATGGTGAATATTCATCCTTCTCTTTTGCCGAATTACAAAGGTATGCATACCCATCAACGTGTGTTAAATACTGGCGATGTGTTGCATGGTTGTACTGTACATTATGTAACTACTGAACTTGATGCAGGTCAGGCTTTAACACAAGGTGTGTTAAAAGTCGGCTTACATGATACTGTAGAAACTCTCAGTAATCGCATTCATGTACTTGAGCATTTAATTTATCCTCAAGCCATTGAATGGATTTGTAATGGTACGATTCAGCATTTAGACAATGGTGACGTTCACTACAAAGGTCAAAAACTCGATAAACCTATTCAGTTTTGTCAGTTTTAAGATTCTATTATCAATAAAAACGCATCTTAGGATGCGTTTTTTATGGAATAGGTTGAATAATGAAATGTCACTTAAAACAGCCCAGTTATTTAAATCAGGCTGTTTTTATGAATTATAACTTATTGAAATAATTAAACGAATATAGCTTATTTCCTATACGGTGCATTCTATTAGTTTTAGAATTTTTTAAGAGTTTATAAAACAGTTATACAAAGCAAAATATCTATAAACTTCGCTTTTTAAGTCTTTAAATCAAATTTTTAATGCATCTAAATCTTCATCAATTGCAGTTTTTAACCCTCTTCGCTCAAGCCATTTTCTTCCCCAAAGACTTAGCTCCAAAATCAAGTGATGCAATTCTTTCCCCTCTTCACTTAGTGAGTATTCCACTTTTGGCGGGACAACTGGATACACCGTCCGAATCACCAAACCATCTTCTTCTAACTCACGTAATTGTTTAGTAAGCAATCTTTGATTAATACTGACCAAATGACGTTGTAGCTCACTAAAGCGTAAAGTTCCATCTTTAAAAAGATGAAATAGAATAACCCCTTTCCATTTCCCGCCAAGGATATGTAAAGCAGCTTCCATTGAGCATCCGGGTGCAGAATCGTAGTTACGAAGTTTGGTCATAATAATTTATGGTTACCTTTTGGTAAGTAGTGGAATATTTTTAGCGTATAAACAATTTTTATTAGTATGTACCATTATTGCAGTCAAATACAAACTCTATTAGGAAAACAATGTCAGCTCTTTTATTTCACCCCATTACCATCCGAAATACTGTATTTAAAAACAGAATTGCAATGTCTCCAATGTGCATGCACTCAGCAACAGTAGATGGCTACATCACTGACTTTCACATTGTTCACTATGGTGCACGTGCTTTAGGTGGTGCAGGTCTGATCATGCTGGAAACTGCTTCCGTATTACCCAATGGTCCAATCGGTCCGGGTGATATTGGTATTTGGGATGATCATCATGTCGAAGGTTTAAGTCGCGTGATTGAAGTAATTCAACGTTTTGGTGCGAAAGCAGGTGCTCAACTCGGTCATGCGGGTCGTCAACTAGGAATTGATTTACCCTCTATTGCACCTTCTGCCATTCCTTTTACGGCTGAATCACGTGTTCCACAAGAAATGAATATTGAACAAATTCAGGAAGTAGTTGAAGCGTTTCGTTTAGGCGCAGCGAGAGCAAAAAAAGCTGGCTTTGATGTCATCGAAATTCACTGTGCGCATGGTTATTTGCTCAATGAGTTTTTATCGCCACTCGCAAATAAACGTACTGATCTTTATGGTGGGAGTCATGAAAATCGCTATCGTATCGTTCGAGAAGTGATTGATGCAGTTCGTAGTGAATGGGATGGACCATTATTCTTACGAATTTCTTCAACCGATTATGTTGAAGGTGGTAATACACCAAAAGATTTTCTGATCTATGCACAATGGATGAAAGAACAGGATATTGATCTTATTGATTGTTCATCAGGTGGTATTGCGATGGTTCCAGTCAATACTTACCCAAATTATCAAGTGCCTGCTGCTGAATTGTTGCGTAAAGAACTCAAGATCATGACGGGTGCGGTGGGTCTGATTGAAACAGGCCGTCAAGCAGAAGAAATTTTACAAAATGGGCGTGCAGATATTATTCTTGTTGGACGAGAAATGTTGAAAGACCCGTTCTGGGCACGTACAGCAGCGGATGATTTGAAAACAGAAATTGTAGTTCCACCACAATATACCCGTTATGGTTCTGCATGGCAGCGTAGCCTTCCTCGACCAGAAGTAGCACCTTTGAATATTTCAGTTGAAAAAAGTGCTTAAGCTAAAGTAAATTGCATAAAACCCTGATTTTTAATCAGGGTTTTTGTACAGTTATTTCCAAATAAAAAAATCTTATAAATACATTTAATTCTTTTTTAGGCAATTCTGACAAATTTCGGAACTAAAAAAACGACATTTGAAAAGCTTTTTGAGAAGCTCCTTGCGGGAAAGAACGCTACATCAGAACCAATTTTTATCCATTAGAATTTTTCATAAATCACAACACATTCGCTGCAAAACTCACTAGCTTTCTAACTCTATCTGTTTCAGCAAAACAGATATCATTTTCTAAATCAAATTCAGTAACAATTATCTGTTGAGGCCAAAATGGAAAAATCCCTGAAAAAATATCATTATTTATTTTTAAATTATTGAATAAACTCATTCAACATATCCTTAAATAATCATTTATTTTGAATTAATGTTTTAACCAATTCAACCGTTTCAGTCGGATGCTCCAAAGGAAACATATGTCCTCCTTGCATCACTACATAAGGAATACCAAGTTTCTTTTTGATTACCTGAGGCAATTTCTGCTTAATAAAGGGACTGTCTTTTCCAGAAACCAAAATCGTTGGGACTTTAGGCTTTGGCATTAGAAGCCAATATAGAGTCGAATTGGTTCTAAAAATTTTAACTTCATCATCACGTGAAATGGTCAATTCAACCCCACCTCGCCTAGGATCTTCCGTTAGTGCATATTTGATATAGTCTTGAAAACAGGTTTCATCAAACAATTGATAAAAACCTTTTGGACGCAATAATTCAGCCGCTTGCTCACGTGAATCCCAATGATCACGGCGTTTAGCACTTAAACCTGCAGGCGTAATTTTATCTAACATTTTGGGGTGCAAATATTTCATCAACATCATCACAAATGAGGCTTTGCCCACAATCAATGGAGGGTCGAGTAAGATAACTTGTTCAAATAGTTCAGGTCTTTTATTAGAAGCCAACAAAGACAAAACAGCCCCTAAAGAATGACCAAGTGCAATAACTTTACGACCCTGAGCTTGCTGTACAATACTATCAATCACTTGATCTGCTAAACACGTCCAACCGTTTGTAATTGGATAACGATGATCAGAACCAATAATTGGTGTATAAATCACATCATATTGTTCTTTCAATAAATCAAATAATTTACTGTAAACAAGTGCAGGCACACCATTGGCATGTGCAAAATGAATTAAAGGCTTATGACTCATATTTTTAATCTCTTCATCCATCTTTTTACATTACAGTCTTCATTGAACACATAGATCACTCAAATATTAAAGCAAAAAAAATTGCGGAAGTTTTTGCTCCCGCAATAGCTTTACTGCATTTTCACATCATTCTGATTCAAACCAACAGTTTGTCCAACAGCCTCACCAATCCCTTGCCCCACTTGAGCCCCCATACGACCAAGCACGCTATCGAATGGGCTATGTTCAATTGTATAGTTAACCGTTTTATTGATTTTCAGCTCACGTTTTAATGTTTCGATATTACCCTTTTTATCAGCAATACCCAGCTCAATCGCTTGCTCACCTGTCCAAAATAGCCCTGAAAAAATAGCAGGATCTTTTGATTTCAATTTTGTACCACGGCCATCTTTCACAGCTTGAATAAAGTGACTATGAACGTTGTCCAATAAAGCTTGAATATGTGCTTTTTGCTCAGGATTGACAGGCTTAGTCATACTAAGAATGTCTTTATTATTGCCTGATGTCATCGTACGATCTTCAACACCCAACTTTTGTGCTAAGCCACTGACACCATAGTTTGGCATAATCACACCAATTGAACCAATCAAGCTTGAAGGATTGACCCAGATTTCATCGGCTGCCGAAGCAATATAATAAGCACCTGACGCCCCCATATCACCAACTACAGCATAGACTTTCTTTTCAGGATGCTGTTGTTTTTGGTAACGAATTTCTTGCCAAATATCATCGGACTGCACAGGCGAACCGCCCGGTGAGTTAATATTCAACACCACGGCTTTACTGCTTGTAGTCGCAAAGGCTTTTTTTAGTGATTTAATGGTATCTTCACTGTTGACACCCTGACTACTTGACTCAATTGTACCGACAATATTAACCACACCAAGATGTGTATCACCTGTACTCAAACCGTCTTCACCGCCTGAAAAATAACAACTCTTCATCATCATACCAAGCACGATAAAGATATAAAGGAAAGTTAATCCTTTAAAAACAATTCCCCATTTACGACTGCGACGTTGTTCTTCCACAGATGCAAGCACGACTTTTTCTAGAATTTGCCATTCTTGCCCGCTTGTTTGCTGCCCTGATGTTTGGGGCTGATTTATATTGTCATTTTGTGGTTTAGGTGGCCAATCGGACATAGACTCAATCCAGATAAAAATTTTAAGACAACATTATATACAACGAATGTGCATAATCTGTCTAATCTGCCAAAATTAACTTATAATTATTTTCAAATTACGCTAGTCTTTAATACAAGTACAACTTACCGAAAGAATATGACTCATAAAACAAATTCAACCACGACCCGCCTTCTTCATTTTTTAGGTCAGCGTTCAATTCGTTTCTCACGTCTTTTTGCACGTATGTTGGCAGGCTTCGTAAATATTGTTCATTCGACAAAAACCTCAAAAACGATTCGGCTCAACATTGAAATTTGCCTTCCTCAATACAACCGCCAACAGCGTGAATACATTACTCAAGCTGCAATTCGTAACGAATTACAGTCCTACTTTGAATTTTTTGCTATTTGGGGCAGTTCAAGTACAAAAAATATCTCACGCATTCGAAAAATTCAGGGGGAATCTTATTTTCATGAAGCTTTAGCTCAAGGCAAAGGCTTGGTGTTAATTGTTCCACATTTTGGCACATGGGAAATTATGAATGCATGGGTTGCTCAATACACCCAAATGACCATTATGTATAAACCTATTAAGAATGAAGATGCCGATGCATTTGTCAAAGCTGCACGTAGTCGTGAACAAGCCCATTTGGTTCCCACGGATGAATCAGGTGTTCGTCAAATTTTTAAAGCTTTAAAGCAAGGCGGTACAACTGTTATTCTCCCTGACCATACCCCACATGTTGGTGGCGATATGGTTGACTATTTTGGTATTCCTCTTGCTTCAAGCAGTCTAAGTGCTAAGTTGATTCAAAAAACCAAAGCACGAACGGTCTTACTCTATGCCATCCGTTGTGAGGATTCTGATCAGTTTGATTTATTCATTGAACCTATTTCTGAAGATATTTACCAAGGTTCTGCTGAACATGGCACACATGTGATTCATCAAACACTAGAGCATCTTATTGAACGCTATCCTGAGCATTATCATTGGAGTTATAAACGTTTCAAAGCACATCCTGAATTAAGACGCTTATATAATTTGCCACATAAAGAGGCAATGCAACTGATTGAGAAAATCCGTACAGAAAATTTGATGAATCAGCAAAATACTTTAGAGATAGATTCAGCAGAATAGATTATTCTGCTTATCTATTTTTCAATTTTAAAATCAATTTGTGTATCGTGTATTTTCAACGTCTAAGCCACGTCTTTTCTGACCTAAATTCACGTATTTGCATCTCATGGTTATGGTCTAACTGAAACTGAATTGTCCCCTGATCAATAGTTGTGAGTAGCGGAATTTTAAGTGCCTGTAAACGAGCGAGTGTAATTGGACTAGGATGATGATAGCGATTACCAAAGCCTGCCGATGCAATCACAAGTTTAGGATGCAACTGTTTTAAAAATGCAAAGGATGAACTGTACTGACTACCATGATGTCCCAAAACTAAAACATCGACATTCAAATGCGGATAACGTTGTAAAATTTGATACTCCGCTTCCCATCCTGCATCTCCCATGAGTAAAAAACTCTTATATCCTTTTCCAACTTGTAGTGCTTGAATATATAGAACACATGACAATTCATTTTGATTATTGGCAACTTGGTTTAAATCGGCAGATTGTGGCGACAATACTTCTATTTTCACCTGACCATATTGCCAGACCTGCCCTGCATGGCAATATTCAAAAGGATAGCCATCAAAGCGTTGATCTTTTTGATTAGAAACAACCTGATCTATTTTTATTTCTTCTGCGACACGGCTAAATGCACCACTATGATCTTGATCTAAATGTGTCAATAAAACACTGTCCAAATGTTTAACGCCTTGTTGCATCAAATACGGAATAATAATTTGCTGTCCAACACTGAACTTACTTTCATCATAATTTCCACCAGTATCAATCAACATATTATGCTTAGGCATGTGTAAATAAATGGCTTGCCCCTGACCAACATCCAAGATATTTAAGCGAAATGCATCATCATGTTTCACCCCCAACAGTATTGGTACGACACATAGCACAGCCCAACCCTTTGGGATCACGCCACGTGGTAAAAAAATCATCAGCACCGAAAGTGAAAGCATAAAAATCAGCATCGGTGTCATGGCAAACCAATGTAAGCTCGATGCCATTAAACTGTCTAAACACCCCAACATCCACAGCAATAGTCTTAAGCAGGCATCTGCAAGCTGAAAAAATAACATACCTAATGGTTCAAACAGTAGCCATAAAAATGCACCTATCACCTCAATGGGAACAATCAACGCACCAATGATTGGAATAGCAATTAAATTTGCAAAAGGTGCAGCCCATGACACTTGCTGAAAAATAAGAATCACTAAAGGAAATAACGCAATAAAAATTTTCCATTGCGATTCAACCAGTACTTTTAGCCACAAAACAGTTTTATCACGCCAAGTTTGAACCTGTTCATGTTCAGTTGCAGCCTCGCTTTTTTGCTGAATGGTTTGATAAACCCGAATTAGAATAAAACATGCGCCATAAGAAAGCCAAAATGCAGCGGATAAAATACTAAATGGGTCAAAGAGTAATAATAAAGCCGCACTTAAGACTAAAATACTCGATGCTCGCATACGTTGTTGCAATAAAATAATGGTGCTGATCAATATTACGGTCAATAATGTGCGCAGTGCCGGGATCTCAAAACCAACAAAAGCCGTGTATAACCAAACACACAGTACAAAGGGTAAAAGCATTAAATAGGGTCGTGGGATTTTCAGATAAATCTGAGGTTTAAAACGCTTAATCAATAAATTGATTACAAAACAAAAAAGTACGGCAAAAATCAACACATGCGGTCCTGAAATCGCCAATAAGTGCGATATCCCCAAGCGTTTAAACATTTGTTGTGTTTCTTTGGATAGTAGACTTTCATCACCTGTCAGCAAGGCAAGCAATAAGCCTTTTTGCTGAAAAGGTTGCCGAGATAAATAGTCACGAAAATCAAAGCGCTTTTGCTCAACCGCAAGTTTTAAGCGTGCATTCCAGCTCGCTTGCTTTTCTATAAACTGCTGAAAATTATAGCCAAGATTGGATACTTCATTTGCTGTGACGGGTTGAATTGTTTTAACCTGCAACGTTGCCATCACATTGTCTTGTAGCATCCATTTTTCAGCATCAAATACACCGGGAACCGCATAACTATGTGCAGGTCGAACTTTACCACTGACCTGATAATAGTGCCCCGGCAACATATTGGCATATGGTAATTCTTCCTTAATATTGAGTGTCCATAACATCGGTGAATGTGCTTGATTGAGTACAACCGCTTTTTGACGAATTTTCGCACCTGAAGGATCATCCAATACCCACTGACTGATCTGTGAAATATAGACAATCGCATCAACTTGTTCAATGTGCATCACTCGTTTAGCAAGCCGCTGATCTAATTGAGCATTAGCATAAAAATGCCCTGTAAAAAAACCACTTAAGCTAAGTAATATCCCAAAAATACTGCGATAAATTGGAGAGTAACTCAATTTGGCTTTAAAAAAAGGCCGTAATAAACCAATGCCACTCAAGAAAAAAACCACAGCCGCAACAAAAGAAAAAGTCGATTGAAAAGTGCTAGGAAAAATATTGCCTATTGTCAAAATTCCGACAATCCACCCTAACAAAAGCAGTAAAAAAGACATAATGATCTTCAATTTTTATTCTTATAAAACTATTAAAGCCCATTTACATGAGCTCTAACAAGGTTCGCTATCGGATTATTGACCAAGAATATAGTTGGTTAGACCCATAAACCATCTTGCATATGCAAAACTCGATCGGCTTGTTTAGCTAGTTGTTCATCATGCGTCACAATCAACATTGCCATATTGAGTTCTTTACGTAAATCGGCAAGTAATTCAAAAATACCTACTGCTGTATTACGGTCTAAATTTCCTGTTGGTTCATCAGCAAGCATCAATTGTGGGCGAGTCACCAAAGCACGAGCCAAAGCCACACGTTGTCGTTCACCACCTGATAACTCCCCTGGTTGATGGGTCAGACGATGACTTAAACCAACACGTTCAAGCAAATATTCTGCTCTTTGTTTGGCTTCTTTAAAGGTCATAACTTTACGCAACATCAACGGCATTGCCACATTTTCAAGTGCCGTAAACTCAGGCAATAAATGATGGAATTGATAAACAAAACCTAAATGTTGATTTCGTAGAAAACCTCGCTCAGCTTCGCCCAATTGATCAAAGCGTCTGCCATTCAACAAAATGCTGCCCTGAGTAGGTAAATCGAGTCCACCCAAAATATGCAATAGCGTACTTTTACCTGAACCTGATGAACCAACAATTGAAACAAATTCACCTTGTTCAATAGCAAGCGATAAACCTTTAATCACATCGACATTGTTTTTACCTTCATTGAAGGACTTATAAATATCTTTTGCCTCAAGCACCAATTTACTCATAACGTAATGCCTCAGCAGGTTGAATTTTCGCAGCACGATATGCAGGGTAAATGGTCGCAATAAAGCTTAAGCCGAGTGATAATATGACAATTTTCACAACATCTTGCCATTTCAAATACGAGGGTAAATAGTTAATAAAATAGGCATCAAATAAATGCAGACCAAATGCGGTACTCACCCATCCGACCAAATCACTGACAGTTAATGCAAGTGTAATGCCCAAAATTGTTCCCATGATTGTACCGACCACTCCAATTACAGTACCTTGCACCATAAAAATTTGAGTAATGGTTTTCGGTGAAGCTCCAAGGGTACGCAAAATTGCAATATCAGCCTTCTTATCAGTGACGACCATCACAAGTGAAGATACGATATTAAATGCAGCAACAATCACAATCAGCACGAGTAACAATGCAACCATGGTTTTTTCCATCTGAATAGCACTAAACAGATTACCGTGGGTATACGTCCAATCAGAGGCATAAAAATTGCCACGACCCGATTGATTTAAGTCACGAACAATTTCATTGGAAATTTGTGGGGCAAGGAAAATGTCATCCAATTTCATTCGAATGCCTTGAGCACCATCTGGTAGTCGAAGTAACGTAGAAGCATCATTGAGTGCGATATAACCTAAACTTGAATCAACTTCTGCACCAATACTAAAAATACCAACAATTTTAAATCGTTTAAATCGGGGTACAACACCTGCAGGTGATGGTGTTGCTTCAGGCAAAACCAACGTGACGCTGTCATTGAGTCTTAAACCCAAACCATCCGTCATTTGCTTACCCAAAACGATGCCGTATTCACCTTTTTGTAGCTTATCAATGCTTCCTTCAACCATGTGTTGCTGAATAATTGAAACATTCTTTTCGTATTTAGGCTCAATCCCCGTGACCATAATCCCCGCAACAGTGCCTTGTGCTGTCAACATCCCCTGTAATTGGGTAAAAGGAGCAACGCCAGCGACATGTTCATGCTGTTCAATTTTCTTTGCAAGTACGGGCCAGTCTGTTAATATTTGTGTTGAGGAAACAGTAGCTTGGGGTACCATACCTAAGACACGGTTTTTTAGCTCACGGTCAAAACCATTCATAACAGATAAAACTGTAATCAGTACAGCGACCCCAAGGGTCAGACCGATCATGGATACGAGAGCGATAAAAGAAATAAAGTGATTGCTACGCCGAGCGCGAGTATATCTCAACCCTATATACAGTGAGATTGGTTTAAACATACCATCCAGTCCGAGGTGTTTTTATGGAAACGTTACAGCATCAAAATGATGGAAACGAGCGTCGTGTTATGTCTCGAATCGATGCTGCATTAAGAATCAACTATCAGGTCATTGCTGAGGAAGTTGCACTTAACGATCCATACGATCCTAATTTTGTATTACCGCGCTATTTTCTACTACTTGCAGAATTAGATCAATTTGATCATGCGATTCAATACGAATTGGAACAATTAAGTGAAAAAGATCAACAAATTGCTCGAATATTATCCTTATTTAATCAAAAATTAAACCTCATCACTGGTTCTTTGTACGATTCGATTGTACAAAGTATGTTACCTAGTCCTCAACATGTAAATTTTTCAGAGAGTGGTTTTAGTTTTCACAGCAATACATCTGTCAAACAAGGCGCTTATTTACACGTCACACTCAGCCATCCTGAAAACTTTTTTCATATTGCTGCCATTGCGCAAGTCGCTTATTCTGAACCTCATCATGAAGGGAGTTATCGAATTGGTGCATACTTTGTTACACTTCATCCACAGGATAAGGTGAAATTATCACAATGTATTAAAAATCAACAAATTGAAACAAGTTGAGCTTATTATTCGAAGGTGTGATTAAAAAATAAGCACAACAAATTCATTTATAAACAATTTAATTATTTTAAATAAAAATAGCAGAACGAATGGTATGAAAAATGGACTATTTCAAGTATCCATTCGTTCTGTATAATCTTAACGCTATAATCAACATTATGACTGATGATCTATATGTTTTAACTTTTCGGCCAATATTCGATTCGCTTTAAAGTCTTTATAAAAATATAAAAATAAACCTGACAACAAAATACCTGCTCCAACAAATACCATCGCAGATGGTTTTTCATTATTTAACATTGAACCAAATAACATCGCCAACATAGGTGTCATCACTGTGGTCAATGATAATGTCGTCGCTTTAATATTTTGTACCAGCTTAAAATAACAGAACATCGCAATTAGGGATGCCATAATCACCGTATAAAGCAGTGCAAGTAATGATTTGGTTTCAGGAATATGCGTCGGAGCATACTGCCAAATAAAGGGCAATAATGCGATTGCAACCCCTGTTGACACTAAAATTGAACCTGTTGCTTGCGCCATAGGCTCAACTGTTGCATTGACTTTCTTCACCCAAAAAATCGACAAACAATAGGTAAATACACTCATTAGCATCAAAGCGATTCCAATCGGATGTACATGCTGTCCTGCACCACTACTCATACAAATCACAGCAAGACCGCAAACAGATACGGACATGCCGAACCATTGCAAGCGGTGTAGTTTTTGCTGAAAGCCAAAACGTCCAATTAAACCCGCCATAATAGGTGACAAACCAAACATCAACGCAATAATGCCTGAGCTTAAATAATTGGTTGCAAGGTAAGTAAAAAATTGCGAACCCATTAGACTAAAAGAACCCGCTACATAACTATGTAATGCGACTTTATCGAAGGGAAAATGAATTTTTAGCAACCACAGCAAGGCAAGTGCAATAGGTAATGCAAGAAAAAATCGAATGACCAATGCCCACATTAAATGTAAATCTTGCACACTCCACACAATAGCAAGTGGCGTTGTTGCCCAAATAAACACCAACAAACCATAAGTCAGCATGATATTACTTTGTGAAACAGGATTTTGCTCAGACATTTTATTTCCAATGACAAAAACAACACCAAAACGATGGATACTGTTGTTTCTCACATATACATTAATTGGTGAATGGCTCTTTGAAAAAAATCCACAACGAACATTACGCTGTTTTACGTTTCTGCTTCATAATGGTCTGATCAAGACTACTTGAAAATTCACGTTTATCACGTTCAGAAATCGGTGGTGGTCCACCAGTTTGCACACCTGCACCACGAAGCGTTTCCATAAAATCACGCAAATGCAAACGCGCTTTAATATTGGCTTCAGTATAGATTTCACCACGAGGATGAATCGCGATCCCACCTTTCTCAATCACTTGAGCCGCAAGCGGAATATCTTGCGTCATGACAATGTCATTCGCTTTCATACGCTCAATAATTTCTTTGTCTGCCTGATCTGAACCTTGCATGACTTGTAAAGAATTAATCCGTATTGATGGTGTAATACCTACTGGTTGATTAGCAACAAAGGTCACTTCCAATTGATAGCGATCTGAGGCACGAATAATCACCTCACGAAGAATATTTGGCAATGCATCTGCATCGACCCAAAGTTTAAATGGCAACACGTGCTATTCCAACAATTCACTTATGAGCAGTCTAACAAATACTGTTCAATTTAAAATGCATTTTCAAGTTTTATTCTGATTTCTCATACATTGATAAAATATTCAAATGTATTTGTGAAGTATTTTGTGAATTTTCACATTATATTCTAAAATACAATATTAAAATTATCGCCATCATCATTATGCAATCTTCACAGCCATCTCAGCATCATCCTGCTGATGGAACATCAGTCCATCTGAAAAGAACAATGACTAAACGGCATTTAATTATGCTGTCCCTCGGTGGTGCCATTGGTACAGGGCTATTTCTTAGCTCAGGTCAAGTGATCTCTCAGGCAGGCCCGATCGGTGCCATTATTTCCTATATTATTGGTGGTCTAATCGCCTATATGGTGATGCTGTGCCTCGGTGAACTGGCTGTAAATAATCCTGTTACCGGTTCATTTGGTGCATTTGCGACTAAGAATATTGGACCAGGCACAGGTTATATGGTGTCGTGGATGTATTGGTTAGGATGGTCAGCGACCCTCGGTACGGAGTTTACCGCAGCCGCTTTACTGATGCAGGAATGGTTTCCAAGCACGTCTATTTGGCTATGGACACTCGTTTTTATTATTGCAGTATTGGTTTCCAATCTATCATCAACTCGTTTTTTTGCCGAATCTGAATTTTGGCTATCTTTTGTCAAAGTCAGTACGGTGCTGATCTTTATCCTGCTTGGACTTGCTGCTATTTTTGGATTCGTTGGTTTTGAAGGCTACACCTCTGCACCACTGTTCAGCAATTTGACTTCGCATGGTTGGTTTCCCAACGGTTTATTTCCAATTTTTGCCACTATGTTAATTGTTAATTTTGCATTTAATGGCACCGAAATGATTGGGATTGCCGCAGGTGAAACCGAAAATCCTGAAAAGAATGTACCTAAAGCAATTCATGCTGCGGTATGGCGTTTGATGATTTTCTTTGTCGGCACTATTATTGTCATTAGTGCTTTACTTCCCTACCAAGATGCGGGACTCAATGCCTCACATGGCAGCGGTTTAAGTAGCAGTCCATTTGTTTCTGTTTTTAATCTAATTGGTATTCCTTATGCAGAAGATATTATTCGTTTTGTAATTATCACGGCATTACTTTCTACTGCAAACTCAGGGCTTTATGCTGCATCACGCATGATGTGGGCACTCTCAGTTCAAAAACAATTACCCCGCGTTTTCTCTAAATTGACCAAATCAGGTACCCCTGTTATTGCTATTTTAGTAACCATGATTGGTGGTTTACCAGGATTACTCTCTGAACAATTTGGCGCAGATGTGATCTTTAAAAATCTACTGGGTGTTGCAGCATTCACCATGGTCATTGTGTGGATGAGTATTTGCTGGAGTCAATTTAATTTCCGACGTAAATGGTTGCGTGAAGGTCATACTCTTGCCGAATTGAAATTTAAAACACCATTATTCCCACTTGTGCCCATTCTCGGCTTTGTTGCCTGTACAGTTACGGGGTTAAGTATGGCTGCAGACCCTGAAATGCTTTCAGGTTTCATTGGTTGCTTAATCTTTATGGCAGCCTGTTATGCAAGTTACTATTGGTTATATCATCCTAAAAAATAATTTGAAGATTTATAAAGATCAAATACAGATACGTTAAAAACTGTGCGTAGAACGTCTATTAAATTATTCAGGGGTAAATATTTGCCCCTGTTTTCTATAAAAATTATGTTCTTTTTATCTTAATTTGCTATTTTTCATCCAATCGATTCACAATGCTATAAAAAATCCAATTTCTTGTTTGACAGCCCCATTAAATATCCATATTATAGCGCCATCTTCTAAACGTCCCTATCGTCTAGAGGCCTAGGACATCGCCCTTTCACGGCGGTAACCGGGGTTCGAATCCCCGTAGGGACGCCATATTCTGCTTTATCTTTATTATAAAAATCATCCTCAATTTTATTTCCATCATTTCTCAATTGCACTATTTCATAATATCACTACAATAACCCGCTTCACGTTGTTAACTTTCTTATTATGCAATCTCCACACTCTCAGCAGGATGCTGTACAGTCATCTTCCTCTGCACCGTTAAAACGTGCAATGAGTACTCGTCATTTGGTGATGATCTCACTCGGCGGTGCTATTGGTACAGGCTTGTTTTTAGGTTCTGGTGAAGTCATTGCTCAAACTGGTCCTGTTGGCGCAATCATTTCCTATATCCTTGGTGGCATCATTGCTTACATGGTCATGCTTTGTTTAGGTGAACTTGCGGTACACATGCCCGAATCAGGCTCTTTTGGTAGCTATGCCAACAAATACATTGGTCCAGGCACTGGCTATACAATCACTTGGCTCTATTGGCTCACTTGGGCTGCAACATTAGGCACAGAATTTACTGCTGCTGCACTACTCATGCAAGAATGGTTTCCTGATATTTCCATGTGGCTATGGACAATTATCTTTGCAGCAGTAGTCTTTGGCTTAAATATGAGCTCAACCCGATGGTTTGCCGAGTCTGAATTTTGGCTTGCATTGGTCAAGGTCATTACTGTTATTGCCTTTATCATTTTAGGCTTATTGGCTATTTTCGGTATCATCAATTATCAAGGTTATGAATCTGCACCACTCTTTAGCAACTTGACTGCTTCAGGTTGGTTTCCCAACGGCTTAATTCCTATTTTCACCACCATGCTGATTGTCAACTTTGCCTTTTCAGGAACTGAGCTAATTGGCGTTGCAGCAGGTGAAACCGAAGATCCTGCTAAAAATGTCCCTAAAGCCATCAACACAGCCATTTGGCGTTTATTGATTTTCTTTGTCGGTACAATCATCGTCATCAGTGCATTACTGCCACATAACATGGCAGGATTAGATGCTCACGGTGTTAGTAGCAGTCCTTTCGTGACCGTGTTTAACCATATTGGTATTCCGTATGCAGTAGATATTATTCGTTTTGTGATTATCACCGCACTTCTGTCTGCTGCCAACTCAGGGTTATTTGCAGCATCACGCATGATGTGGGCACTCTCCAACAAAAAACAATTACCTGCAGTATTCGCAAAAGTCAACAAACGTGGTATTCCTTATGTTGCTGTAATGGTCACCATGATGGGTGCATTACCTGGGCTACTTTCAGAACAATTTTCACCTGAATTGATTTTCAAAAACTTACTGGGTGTTGCTGCATTTACCATGGTAATTGTATGGATGAGTATCTGTCTCAGCCAATTCAACTTCCGCCGCCAATGGTATAAAGAGGGACATACAACTGCTGAGTTAGGTTTTGCCGCTCCACTGTTTCCAATAGTACCTATACTCGGTTTCTTCTTCTGTTTGATCACCTGTATCAGTATGGTATTTGATCCTGAAATGTGGGCAGGTTTCATCAGTTGTCTGATCTTTATTACGCTGTGCTATACCAGCTATGCTGTATTCTATAAAGCAAAAGATCAAAGCTAAGCCAATTGAAACACGCCATATTTTTCTTAAAAAGTGTAGCCCTTCGCTACACTTTTTTACATTCTGATACAGCATATTTTCAATAAAATCCTTAAATTAGAATCATCTATATAAGAATATTTAAGCATTACAATGAAAATTATTTTTATTCATGGTATGAATCAACAAACCTATAATGCTGAAAGCTTAAAGCAACATTGGCTTGATATTTTTAAACTTGGTATTAATGAACTCCATCTCCCCGTAAAAATTGAAAACTTAGATATTGCGTTACCTTTTTATGCCGACTTAATCACTGAACACCAATTGAGCAACACTTTTGATTTAGATGCCTTCTTACCCAAATCTCTCTTAAAATTCCACTTACACAAGTGCGTACAAGCCCAACCAAGTGTCGTTACACAATCAACTCGTATTCCAATACTGCCCTACTTCACCCCAAATCAAAATTTAAAACTCTCTACACGCCTATATCTAGGCTCACAACTCGTAAAAGACAAAGCTTTAAAAGAGTTTTCTTTAATTCTTAATAATTTCCCAAAATTACATGAAAGCTTAATTCATAAGTTTTTAATAGAAACCTATTTATATTTAGCAAATACTGAATTTATGAATGAAGTACATCAACGCATTTTAGCCTGCTTAGAAAAAGGCGAAGAATATATTATCGTTTCACACTCACTAGGGACAGTCATTGCATACAATCTCTTGCAACAACTCAATGCTGAATATTGTATACAACGATTTATCACCCTAGGTTCACCACTAGCTTTTAAGGTGATTCAATCAAAATTGATGCAACCAATTACAAGACCAACAAGTTTAAATGGTGATTGGCATAATTTTTATTCACCCGACGATTTTTTAACAACATTCCCATTAATCAACGAACCTTTTAATTTTAATCCCGAAATTATTAACACTTCAATTTCAACTTTTGTAAATTCACCACATAAAATTACAGGCTATCTGCAACACCCTGCAGTCATTCAAAATATTTTAGAATTATTTTTAAACCCAACCCCCAAATAACGTTTTATTTTTAAACGATTATCTATTTTTTGCTACTTTTTTAAACATCTGAACGATATTTCCTATTTTGGCTCAGAAAAAGGTTTGACACATCCCCATATTCACCCTAATATACGCCCACCTCTGAAACGTCCCTATCGTCTAGAGGCCTAGGACATCGCCCTTTCACGGCGGTAACCGGGGTTCGAATCCCCGTAGGGACGCCAATTTAATTGGTATAAAAGTTTCAGATAGTGCCTCACTCTATTGTCCCTATCGTCTAGAGGCCTAGGACATCGCCCTTTCACGGCGGTAACCGGGGTTCGAATCCCCGTAGGGACGCCACATTCAGAATTGAAATTTACTTTTTAATTCAACAAAAAAGCCTGAGCATTGCGATTCAGGTTTTTTTATGTCTTATTGATTTATCTTCTATTCATTTACATGATCAACATGCAATTCTATCGACTTATATTTTCTATTTTTCTTATACAATATACTTTATGATCAAAACTAAATAACTTACAGAATAAAAATACAATGAAACTCAAGTTACATCACCACCCAAACTCTCGCTCACAACGTATCGTTTGGCTGCTTGAAGAATTACAACTTGATTATCAACTTGAAATCCATTCCACGCATACGAAAAATGAAAATGGACAACCGTTAAAATTTCCAACACTCCTGATACAAGATAATGATGCACAAAATCAACTTAGATTTACTGAAACGAGTGCAATTGCTGAATACTTATGTCAAAAACAACAGAAGCTCATTATCCATCCTAACCAACAAGACTATTGGAGCTTTTGTTTTTATCAACATTATGCTGATGCAAGCTTTATGCCCAGTCTTGCCCTCAAACAAGTATTTAGCCAAATAGCTCAGCAAACACCTTGGCTTGTTCGCTTTGTCAGTATTGCCTTTAAAGCTGCATTCAACAAGGGTTATTTAAATCCTAAAATTCAAACACAACTGCAAATACTCAATACATACTTAGAAAAAACCATGCCAAAAATCAAATTTGGCTCACAGGAGAAGATTTTACTTATGCAGATATTCTCTTATGGTTCCCACTACAAGCAAGTGCTTACGCCTCCCCAGACTTTGCACATTACCCTGCACTCGTAAATTATTTACAGCAAATAAAAAGCAGACCTGCCTTTCAAGCATCGCTACAAAAAGGACAATGGTCTGCTGATCTATTTCAAAATTACTGGAAAATTACATCAAAGTAATTTAAACAGCTTGGCAATCAAGCTTAAGCCGATTTACGAGAGTTCACACGCCCCTGAATCACTGCCTTCACATTATTTTTTGCATAACCTAAAAATACTTTAAATGGTGATAATTTTGGATTTGGCTTTTTACCTTCACCAATGGCTTTAAATTGTGCTGCATACCAAATAATTTCCATAATCGCCATTTTATCGACAAAAGAAATACCTGTTTTAATCTGTTCCACAGCATAACGCACATCTTGCCCTGCAATGAGACGATCTGTTAAATCCGTTTCTACAGCCAATGGTCGTGCAATACCAATAAACTCACACGCCCCACTATCCAAAGCAGCATTCATACCTACAACAGTACGGAAACCGCCTGTCACCATCAAATGGCACTTCACTTCTTTACGAATTTTTTCAGCAAAGTCGAGGAAATATGCTTCTCGAGCAATACTACTTTGTTTACGTTTTTCAGCTTTTGCACCTGCCATTGCAGGTGCTTCATAAGTACCACCTGAAATTTCAATGAGATCAATACCAGCAGTATCAATCGCTTTAAACACCTCAACGACTTCTTCTTCGGTAATACCACCACGTTGGAAATCGGCAGAGTTCAATTTTACTGAAATAATAAAATTATCTGAAGTTTCCGCACGGACTGCTTTATAGATTTCCAATAAAAAACGCATACGGTTTTCAATTGAACCACCCCATTGATCATTACGCTTATTCGTCAACGGTGATAAAAACTCACTAATCAAATAACCATGCGCACCATGCAATTGAATACCTTCAAAACCTGCTTTCTCACAAATCACCGCAGACGTTGCAAAACGCTGAATAATGTCGAGAATTTCATCCTCACGCAACTCACGAGGCGTGGCAAAGGTTGTTGCCAACAATGGACTAAAAGGCACAGCAGAAGGCGCAACTGTTTCTTTATTTAACCCTTTAGGACACTGGCGACCTGGATGTGACAATTGAATTAATTGCACCATGCCATATTTCTTACCGATATCTGCCCATTCTTTAAGCTTTACAAGATCACGCTCCGTTTCGATGACGACCACACCCGGCTCATTTTTAGCACGGTAGTCAACCATCACATTGCCTGTAATCGCACAACCCAAACCGCCTTTTGCCCATGCCTCATACAATCCTAAATGCAAATGGTTCGGTTGTCCTGCTTGATTGGCAAGTGCCTCACTCATCGCACCTTTAATGATTCGGTTTTTGAATGTGGTATTTTTAATTTTTAAGGGTTCAGCAATTCGATTCATTATTCTGGCTTCCTTTTAGAGTTTTTACTCTACCTAATTTCGTACTGAGTTTAAAGTTGACAATATTGTTTGTCAAATTGAAAAGTGTAGTATTAATAGAGACTCGCTTTAATCAATCGTTGCGTATATTCATGTAAAGGCTTTTCAAATAACGATTCCGTGTCTTGAAACTCCACCACTTCTGCATCACGTAGTACCATGACTTTCTGACACAAGGCACGTACAACATGTAAATCATGGCTAATCAACAAATAACTCATTTGGTCTTGCAGTTGTAATTTTCTCAATAGACGAATCATTGAACCTTGCGTACTTTGATCCAATGCCGAGGTTGGCTCATCTAAAATAAGTAACTTCGGCTTTAAGACCAATGCCCGAGCCAATGCCACACGCTGTCTTTGCCCACCCGACAATTCACTGGGATAACGCAAACGAAATGCTGTTGAAAGCTCTACACGTTGTAAAACATCATCAATCTGCGCATCAACATCCTGCATTTTTGGATTACGTAATGCTAAACCTTCTGCAATCAACTGTTCCACATTCATGCGAGGATTTAAACTTGAAAATGGATCTTGAAACACAATTTGAAAATCGGCACGTAAAGGACGTAATTTACGCTCTTTAAGTTTATTCAAATCTTGATTGACTAAATAAATCTGACCTGAACTTTCAATCAAACGTGCTACAGCCAAGGCAAGTGATGATTTTCCCGCACCACTTTCACCCACAATGCCAACACTTTCACCTTGCTTAAGACGTAAGTTGAGTGGCTCTACAGCAACCACATAATCTTTGATCCGATTGAGTAAACCTGTCTTTATTGGAAATCTAACCCCAACCTTTTCTAAAGTCAGGATACGTTCTGCATTTTCGGGTAACCCATTGGGTTGTCCATAATCATGATCAAGTAAGTGTTGTGTATAGTCCGATTTAGCATGCTGAAAAATGTCCCGAACTGAACCTTGTTCTTCAATAACACCTTGATGCATCACAATGACATGATTGGCATATCGATGAACAAGATTCAAATCATGGCTAATCAAAATCAATGCCATTTTTTTGTTCAACACCAACAATTGCAATAAATTCAATACATGTGCTTGTGAGGTTACATCTAAAGCCGTCGTCGGCTCATCTGCAATAATAATGTCAGGTTCAGTTGCCAATGCCGCCGCAATCATCACACGCTGACGCTCACCACCTGACAATTCATGCGGATAACGTTTCAATAGAAATCCAGCATCTTCAAGTCCAACATCTTGCAACAATGCAACTGACTTTTTGCGTGCCTGTTCTTGTGTTAAACCCGATAATATTAGTACTTCACCGACAATTTTCTCTACACGATGCAATGGATTGAGTGCTGTCATCGGCTCTTGAAAAATCATTGCAATTCTTTGACCGCGAAGTTGTCTAAGCTCAACATCATTCAGCTGTAAAACATCCTGGACTAGATCTTTATTTGAACTTTGACTTTGATTTAAATCTAGATTGTGATAATTAATCTTTCCCGAGGCTTTCAAGCCATTCGGCAATAAATTCAGTATCGCCAAAGCCGTCAATGATTTACCTGAACCACTTTCTCCTACAATGGCTAATATTTCATTACTATGCAAATCAAAATTTAGGTTCTGTACCAACATTTGTTGTTGATATTGAATACTTAAATGCTGAACTGATAAGAGTTTTTCTTTGATTGGTTCAGCATTTGGTGTACTCACTTGATTTGTTTTAGTGTTGTCGTGGATCGAATGCATCTCGTGCTGCCTCTCCAATATAAATGAGTAAAGAAAGCACCAAAGCCAAAGTAAAAAATCCAGACAATGCTAGCCACGGTGCATTTAAATTATTTTTGCCTTGTAGCAATAACTCACCAATTGATGCTGAACCCGGTGGTAAGCCATAACCAAGAAAATCAAGCGCCGTTAGTGCTGTAATATTTGCAGTCAACATAAATGGAATTTGTGATAATGCCGAACTCATGGCGTTGGGTAAAATATGCCGAAACATAATCACGTGGTCACGTACACCGAGCGCTCGTGCTGCACGAACATAATCCAAATGACGTGCCCGTAAAAATTCAGCACGTACCAAACCAACTAAGGATGACCATCCGAAAAGCAACATAATCACAAAAAGCCAATACACGTTGGGGGTCAAAATACTCACCAAAACCATGACCATAAACAGTGTCGGCAAGCCACCCCAAACTTCAATAATACGCTGCCCAATCAGATCGACCCATCCTCCATAATAGCCTTGAATTGCACCGACACAGATTCCAATCAAAGAGGCAAGTAAGGTCAAACCTAAACCAAAGAGCAAAGACACACGCAAACCGTAGAGTAAACGCGCCAAAACATCTCGTCCTTGATCATCTGTACCGAGCCAATTTTGTGCTGATGGTGCAGAAGGTACAGGTACATCGAGTGCCAAATTAGGCGTTTGATCTGCGTATGGAATCAGTGGCCATATCATCCAACCTTTGGCTTCAACGAGTTGTTGTACAGCAGGATCTTTATAATCAGCTTCAGTTTCAAAAACCCCATCAAATGTTGTTTCAGGGTAAGCTTTAACAATCGGAAAATAATACTGCTGATCATATTTGATCAAAATCGGCTTATCATTAGCGATCCATTGCACAGCCAATGTGGCAATAAAAATCAACATAAATAGGATAAAACAACCAAAACCTAATTTATGCTGTCGAAATCTTTGAAATCGAGCGCTCATTAAAGGTGACATTATTTTGCACCCGAAAGATCAAAGCTAATGCGTGGATCAATAATTTGATACAGCACATCACCCGCTAAACGAATTAACAAACCAACCAAAGTAAAAATAAATAAAGTACCAAAAATGACTGGATAATCTCGTTGTTGAATCGCCTCAAAACCGAGCAAACCTATGCCATCAAGATTAAAAATAATTTCAATAAAAACATTGCCCATCAAAAAAATACCCACTAAAGCTTCGGGTAAACCTGCGATGACAACGAGCATTGCATTGCGAAAGACATGCCCATACAACACACGATTTTCAGACAAGCCTTTTGCGCGCGCAGACACCACATAAGGCTTATGCATTTCTTCTATAAATGAGTATTTGGTCAAATACGTTAAGCTAGCAAAACCGCCCAACAACATCGTCAACAATGGTAAAGCCATATGCCAAAAGTAATCGGTAATTTTTCCAATCAAGCTTAGGGATGCAAAATTTTCAGAGACTAAACCCTGTAGCGGAAACCATTGAAAATATGATCCACCTGCAAAAAATACAATCAGTAAGACCGCAAAGACAAAGACCGGCACTGCATAGCCCACTGCAAGCAGTAAAGATGTTGTACGATCAAATACCGTACCATGTAAGCGTGCTTTACGAATACCAAGTGGAATAGAAATCAGATAAATCAGCAAGGTACTCCACAGTCCAAGCGATATGGTCACAGGCATTTTCTCCATAATCAATGCCGTGACCGTTTTATCCTTAAAAAAACTCGTACCAAAATCAAAATGCATGTAGCCTTTTAACATCAGCCAAAAGCGTTCATGCATCGGTTTATCGAAGCCATATTGCGCTTCAATTTTAGCGATCATGTCATCACTTAACCCCTGCCCACCACGATAATGGCTATCACTGATACCACTCAAAGTACCTTGTTGTGCCATTCCTTGAAAATTTTCAGCCTGATGAACAGCTTGCTCCACAGGTCCACCGGGTGCAATTTGAATCACCACAAAATTAATCAATAATATTGCCAACAATGTCGGAATAATCAACAGTAGTCTTTTTAAAATATATTGACTCATAATGACCTACTTTGCATGGTTTCGTATCAAGACATCACCTGATGATAGATTCAACGTATAGCTGACTTAATTTATGGTTTACGCAGATAACGGCTCACTTTTTGAGCCTGCATCGCATCGACCCACCAATAATCAAGCCCAATAGACAGTCGCGCTTGCCGACTTGGTTGCTGATAGATATTCCAATACGCCAACCATGTCTTATCTTTTGCCCCAGTGAGAATTTGATAATAGCCCGAACGTAACAAACGATCGAGAATTTTAGTTTGAATAATCAATTGTTGCCGATTCGGTGCATCAATCACCTCTTGTATCGCTTGATCAATCACGGCGTTACGAATACCTGCATAATTGTAATTACCGACCTCATTTGCAGCATGACTACCCCACATCTGCATCTGCTCATTACCAGGCGTCAACGATTGTGGCATTTCATTCATGGTCATATCAAAATCGGCTTTACGTTTCCGTTCCAAATATTGAGGGACATCAACCTGACGAATACTGACTGAAATTCCTAACTTCTTCAAATTGCGTACAAATGGAATAACACTCTGTTGAGGTTTTTCAGGATCAAGTAAAAATTCGATACGAATGGGTTTATTTTTCAGGTCGAGTAATAATCCATTGTGATAACGATAACCTGCCTTAAGCAAAATCTGTCGAGCTTCAAGTAAGTTTTTACGGTTAAAACCACTTGCATCACTTACAGGCGCTTTCCATTCTGCAAGTACAGCCTGACGTTGTACAGGATTCAGACGAGGCAAAATAGGTTTTAAAAATAACATTTCAGCAGGGCTAGGCGTACCTGTTGCTGCTAATTCACTATTTTGAAAATAACTTTGTAGCCTTTGATATTGACCATAAAACAACGCCTTATTCATCCATTCAAAATCATAGGCATAACTGATTGCCTGACGAAAATGAATATCATTGAATGGACTGCGACGATTATTCATCACAAAAGTCTGCGTTGCGACAGGTTTGGCTGTTTTGATTGCCAATTTTTTTACCATGCCTGCTGTTACCGCAGGAAAGTTGTAGCCTGTGACCCACGTTCGTGTAAATAACTCTTCATGCAAAGTGTATTGCCCCGATTTAAATCCCTCAAAGGCAACCTCGTTATTACGATAATACACATAAGTCAATGTATCAAAATTATAGCGCCCCATATTGACAGGCAAAGTACGCCCCCAATAATTAGGGTTACGCTTATAGCGAATACTGCGCCCGGCATCAATACGATCTATCACATAAGGTCCTGAACCTAAAATCGGTTGCAAAGTCGCTTTACTAAAATCACGTTTTTTCCACTCTGCACTCGAATAAATTGGCAAAGTCGCAATAATCCGCGGCATTTCAACATTTTTATTATTTTTAAAAGTCATTTTCACTGTATATTTTGAGATGACTTCGGTTTTCAATAAGTCAGATAAATACATCTGCAAGCCCAAATTCGATTTTTGCTGATATAAATCAAAAGTATACTTCACATCTTCAGCCGTCAATGCCATGCTATTACTAAAACGTGCTTGAGGATTTAAATGAAAAATAATGTCTTTAGGTTGATTGACATCAAAAGTTACACGCTCCGCCAATAGCGGGTACAAAACACCCGGTTCATCTAATGATGGATCCATCAAAGTATCAAATAAATAATTAACACCCTGCGTTTCAGTACCTCGCCCATTCATACTGTTTAAATTGTCAAAAGTTCCCTGACTCGCTCGGCTCAGTGCTCCACCTTTGGGCGCAGTCGCATTGGCATAAGGCATAACTTTAAGATGTGTATATTTCGGCTGCGTGTGCGTGGCAATATAAGGCATAGTCTGCACAGCTGACCATGTCAATGGACTTAATAGTGCAAGGAATATACCTAGCATATATTTAACATCCTGTTGCCTTAAACCACACATTTGCATCAACTGGGTTTCCTTTTCCTTATATAAACAAATACAGCGCATTTCAAATGCGCTGTATTTTGAGCTTTATTTCAGATGTTGTGAATAGATCATTCACTCAATTCGGGACTTTAATTACTGCGCCTAAACGTAAAGGTGAATTTGGCTTCAAATCATTCATTTCAGCCAAAGTACTCACATCCATATTATATTTTGAAGCAAGACGGATCAGTGAGTCACCACTACGAACTTTATATTCAGTCACCGTTTTTGGTACTAAAATTTGCTGTCCACGCTGTAACCCTGCTTTAGCATTCAGGTCATTCAACTGTGCAAGTTGTTGTACAGGTATTCCCGTACGACTCGCAATAGCATTCAGTGAATCTCCCGCTTTTACTGTATACGCTTCAGTATTTTTACCTGCAACTTTTGAACTACTTTTTGCATTGGTTATTACTTCCTCTTTGTCTTTAGCCACTGCGGATTTATTGGGTAATTCCCCATCAGTTTTAAGGCGTTGCCCAACCTGAATTTGAGCTGTACGAGATAGACCATTTAAATCAGCGAGAAAATTTAACTGTAAATGATACTTTTTCGCCACACTTGCAAGTGTATCACCCGATTTCACCACATAAATATCGCTCAGTTTTTCTTGCTTCGCTTTATCTTGTTTTGTACTGTCTTGTGTCGTCTTATCTTGTGTAACTTTTTCCTGTTTCGCTACTGTTTTAGAATGACCATCATCATTCAATTTAAGCTTCTGCCCAACAAATAAACCCGCATTGGTATTGATATTATTCCAATCGGCAACTTGACTTACAGACAAATTATACTTTGCCGCTACCGCAATCAGACTATCACCCGACTGCACGGTATAACTGTCAGGCGTTACACTTCCTGCCGGAATTTTGAGTGTTTGACCCGCCATCAAACCTTTAGAGGTTGATAGATTATTTAAATCGGCAAGTTCAGATAATGTCATTTTAGACTGCATCGCAATACTTGAAAGCGTGTCACCACTTTGAACTTTATAACTTTCCGTTTTGAGCTGTGTGGTTTTATATTCGCTATCGGCTTTGACATCTTTAAACTTGGTCTGATCGACCACTTTAGATTCAAGTTTAGCTGTACTGTCTTTCGCGACCTCATTTAAAGGAACATTAATTTTTTGCCCAACCATCAAGCTACTGTTTGCAGATAGTCCCGATGTTAAGTCAGCAAGTTCTTGATTAGACAATGCATAACGATCTGCAATGAGTTTTAAATATTCACCACGTTGTACGGTGTAAGTTTTGGTCTTAATTTTAGCTGCTTGTTTAGTCGAATGTGTCTCATTTGTCTGAGCTTTTGTCGGCTCTGCTTTTTTAGCAGATGCAACAAGATTTAACTTCTGCCCAACCAATAAGTTACTTGTAACCGTCAAGTTATTCATATTGGCTAAATCAGAAACACTTAATCCAAATTGCTCAGCAACGCCTGTCAGACTATCATTGGGTTTAACCACATAAGAGCTTAACTTCGGATCAACTTTCTTAATGACTTCCGAAGTATCTACTTGTGGTTTTGCATCATATAAATATAGCGTTGTTCCCACATACAGTGTTGTACTTGGATCGACTTGGTTCCATTTGGCAACATCACGCCAGTTCACACCATTTTTTAATGCAATAGTTGCTAAAGTATCTCCAGGTAAAACAATATAAGTACTGCGTTTTCCTTTTGGTGGCACGACAACCACATCACTATCTGTTTTAGTGAACGTTTTACCTTGATTTAGCTTCGCTTCTTCAGGTGTTACTACATTTGCTTCTGCTAAACCTTTCGGGTAAGCAAAACCAACTGTAACTTCCTGACCTTTTTGCTGTGCAACCGACTGACTTGTTTGAATTGCTGTGAGCTTAATTTTGCCATCAGCAGGATCAACGACTTCCGTACCTTGTGGTGCAAGTGCTGTCAGTTCACGTACCACCGCTTCTCTTTCAGCTTGAGTTGGCTGTGGTTCAAGAACTTGTTTAACAGACTCTTTCAAGCCTTCAGCTTTCACAGCTTCCTGGATTTGCTTTATTTCTTGACTTGAAATCGGTGGCTCAACTCTCACCGGTTGAATATTTTTCGCTTGCGTTACAGCAACAGGAATACGTGGCGCACTCGGAATATCAGCATTAGTTGCAAAATTTGCTAAAGCATTAGCACCCTGAGGAGTATTTTTTAAAGTTGTAATGGCGTTTGTTGTTATCGGGTTGGTTGGGGCTGTTGTTGTCGCAGGGCGTGTCGTCACACTAGCTGTCGTCGATGAGTTCAATGACGGAGGTGTCATTTTTGAAGGCGTAATTGTTTGTGTCAATGTGTTTGATGACTGCGTGGTCGCTGTAGGTACAGACGTTGCCCACAATCCTCCTGATGATGCGGACAATGTACGTAATTTTGCATCGACTGAAGGATTAACATCAGCAGGAATTAAAATACGCATTGTGCTTGATGCATCGACCACTTCACCACGATGACCAGGATTTAATTGATACAACTCAGCACGGCTTAAACCAACACTCGCAGCAATCTGATTTAGGGATGATCCCGGTGCAACTGCTACTTCACGGAAATGCGGACGGTTAGCAATAGGTGGTAAACTCACCCCATAATTTGAGGGTGTTTTAATAATTTGTGCAACTGCCAAGAAACGTGGTACATAATTCATGGTTTCTTGTGGTAATTTTAAAGACCAATAATCAGTTGGCAAACCTGCCGCTTGATTTCGGTTAATCGCCTGTTGAATTCGTCCTGGTCCCGCATTATAAGCCGCAAGTGCTAGCTCCCATGAACCAAACTGATTGTATAAACTACCTAAAAACTCATAGGCTGCACGTGTTGATTCAACAACATCACGCCGACCATCATAAGCCGTATTTTGTTTTAAGCCGTAAATCTTTCCTGTACTGGGAATAAACTGCCACATCCCTGCAGCCGCTGCACTACTCGTTGCAGCTGGATCATACGAACTTTCAATGACTGGGAGTAATGCCAGCTCAGTCGGTAAACCACGACGCTCTGCTTCTTTTACCGTGTGATACAAATAACGACTCGCTCGTGCGCTTAAACGATCGATATAAGGCTGACGTGAAATAAACCAACTACGCTGTGCTTCAATACGAGAATCCCAACGATTTTCATCCATTTTAAAACCCACTGTCATGCGCTTCCACACATCACCATGTTTTAAAATCAAGAGACGATCACCCTCTACTGCACGCATATCGGTTGCAGAAAGTAAGTCTTCAAGTGAATCTAAACTATTGGCATCCAACATTCCTAACTGTTTGGAAGATTGGACTTTGCCTGTATTTGGGGTTGAGGAACAACCTGTCGCTAAACCTAATGCTGCCAATGCAGACGTTAAAAGCGAAAATTTGAAAATATTTGGAGCAGAGGGCTGCCACACTGCTGTGGTTGGTTTAGACATACAGGATTCCGAACAACGCATAGTAAATTATTTTATAAAAGCCATTTTAATTGAGCACCCAATACAAACAAGGCACGAAGTGCATGCAATTTGCATATAAATGTTACAAGAAATTAAAAAAAACCGAGATCGGGCACTGAAATCGCCGATTTGCGTATACAATAAATTCTTCAACCCCGATGTTCAACTCTTAAATTTAATTCGTTGGTCCAAACTATGTCTGAAACAATTACGCTTTATGTCGATGGTGCATGTAAAGGCAATCCTGGCTTAGGGGGGTGGGGTGCGTATATCATTACTGAAACAGCAGAGCATAAATTGTGTGGTGGCGAAGTTGAAACTACCAATAATCGTATGGAGTTGACCGCTGCCATTGAAGGAATTGCATTTTGCCCGACCAACGCAAAACTCATCTTATGGACAGATTCTAACTATGTAAAACGTGGCATTACCGAATGGATTCAGGGTTGGAAAAAGAAAAATTGGAAAGATGTTAAAAATCCCGATCTTTGGAAAAAGTTAGACCAAACTTGCCAAGGTCGTGACATTGAATGGAATTGGATTAAAGGTCATGCAGGTCATCCAGGCAATGAAATGGCAGATCAATTGGCAAATTTAGGCGTAGAAAAAACCGTAGAACAAATGAAAAAAGGTGGTTTAACACAATCCATTTTACCAAGTACCTTAGTCTCAAGCATTGAAACTGTCCCATCTGAGCAAGCAAGTGTTGACGCTAAAAAAAAAGCTGAGCAAGATTGGTTACTCGACGATCCCTTCGGCTTCGATTTGATGGAATCCGAACCTGAGGAAGAGTTATCCAATAATGATAATACAGAAATAGAAACACATACATCAATTGAATTTGATGGTGTTACGCATACCCATACGATGAATACTCACGCTGCAACAACAGAACACCCCCCATCAAGTATTCAACATAATATGACTGACATTCAACCAACAACGACAATAAAGAATATGACCGAGTTACATCCGCAAATTGTGATTACCCCTGCGACAAAAAATTTACAAGGAACTCGCCAACTCATTTTAGATACGGAAACTACAGGTTTCTATTTTCAAGATACTGACCGTATTATTGAGGTCGGTGCAATTGAAATGATCAATCGCAAGCTGACAGGCAGTTCAATTCATATTTATATTAATCCTGGTAAAGAAGTCGGTGACTCTGAACGAATCCATGGTATTACGGATGAGTTTTTAACAGATAAACCAAAATATGATGAAATTGCACAAGGTTTATTTGACTATTTAAAAGGTGCAGAAATCATCGCGCATAACGCAACCTTCGATATGAACTTCCTTGATATGGAGTTTAAACGTAGTGGTTTGCAGGCGTTATCGGAGGTTTGTGAAGTCACAGACACTCTTGCGATGGCGAAAAGTAAACATCCGGGACAGAAAAACTCATTAGATGCTTTAGTGCGCCGTTATGAGATTCCACAACGTGATCGTACGTTCCATGGTGCATTACTCGATGCTGAAATTTTAGCTGACGTTTATCTTGCAATGACAGGTGGACAGGTTTTATTAGACATTGATGCCCTCTCATCAAATCAAAATAATATGGAGCTTCAAGGTGAACGTAGAAATATTGATGTTTCTCTTTCTGTCATTACACCATCAACTGAAGAGCTTGAAGCACATGAGAACTGGATCAAAGAATTCCAAGAAAAACAGCATGAACCTTGCCTTTTTGCCAAATAAAATTTATTTTAACTGTGTATTTCTTCTGTAAAAGCTACAGACTTCAGTTATATTAAAACATAGAACAAATCCGTCTCATTTTGAGACTACAACAGAACATTTAAAGACTTAGGAAAGGTGCAGATCGATGTCTTACCAAACCTCAATACATTTTGACCCGACAGCATTATTAATAATTAAAAAGGAAGTCGACAATTCAATCCAATTGGTTGAATCTGCGGTCAGCAGTTTGGTCGAAGATCAAGCGTTGCCTTTTGGGATTGATGATGCATTAGCTCAATTTGAACAATGCGCTCAAGTACTCATGTTAATTGATATGCCAAGCCTTGCGCAAATTACAGCATACTGTGCAGAGCTCATGCGTAAAATCATGAAAGACCCTCGTGATATTCAAACACAGGATGTGATTGCACTGAGCGAAGGTACGACCATGCTGAAGCGTTATATCGAATTCAGTAGTTTACGCGAAGTTAAAGTTCCACAATTTTTAATTGATACGCTGAACCGCTTAGAGGTCTGTCTAGACAAACCGCTGACCCAAGAAGGTCAAGCTATAGTACCGCTACTTGATTGTATCAACCCTGGATTTAACTTACCTCAAGCACCTGAACTCGAAAAATCAGACTATGTGCATAAACTCTACAAAATCAGCCTCAAGAACTTACTTAAGCAAACTGAAACAAAGCTTGATTTACAAGGCATTAAATTGGTCGGTGCATATTTAGCCAACCTTTCTACTTCAACCCCATCAGCGCAATATTGGAATTTAGTTTACGTTGCATTCAATCAAATTGATGAATTGATTATAAATCAAGCACGTTTAAGAACATTTATTTCTATTGAAACGCAAATGGCGAATTTCTTTAAAGATACAGCACATTACACACCAGAATTAAATGATGTTGCGAACGTTCTCAGTCTTTGTATTAGCCAAGATGATGAAACCTCACAAAGTATTCGTGAACAACTTCATGTCGGTGAAGACATTTTGTCAGATGCTCAACTTCAAGTGTTTAGCCGCCATTTGTATGGTCCTGATCAAAACACCATTCACAGTGTAAGTAGTTTAGTCACTGAAGAAATGGCGCAAATCAGAAATGATATTGAATATAATTATCAGAATATGACTGAAGAAAAAGCACAAGAATTGAAAACTAAACTGCTTGATCTTGCTCATGTATTTAAAGTTTTAAATCTCAATGAAGCCTATATTGAATTAAAACAACAAGCTGATTTGCTGACTCAGTCCAATATGATCCAAAATGAGAACTATGCTCAGCAGTTGATGAATAGCATTTTGTCGGCAATGAATTCTATTGGTATTTTAGAGCGTAATTACAGTTCTAGCCGTTTACAGCTCCGTGTCAACAATATGAATATTTCACTTGATCGTCTTGATGAAGCACATGATATGCTTTTAACAGAGTCAAAAGTCCTGATCGATTTAAGTAGTCAAGCTTTGGTGACACAAATCAAAGATACTGAAAATGCCAACTTAGAAACAATTCCATCGCAACTCAAAGAAGTGAGTGGTGCATTATTATTTTTAGGTCAAAAAGAAGGTCATAAAGCTCTAATGCAAAGTGCTGAATTTTTACAGCAACAGCTTCAAAGCGAGCAAGTACCTAATACTGCACAAATCAATATCATTTTAGATGTTCTTGCGAGCGCAGATATGATGATTGATAATTTACAAAATAAACAACCTGTTCTTCAGTCTATGTTTGATGTCGCTTTACGTGGCAGTGAACAACTCAAATTGGTGGCGTAAATGTCAGAACTTTCACTTGCCTATATTTTTCATCGTCAACAATTATTAGTCGATGTGAACTTTCAACTGCCTCAAGTTGAAAAAATAGCAAGTGATTTGATTTTCAATGCGGGTGATCAAGTGATTGCCCGTGACTTACGTGCCGATGAAAGCATTCCTGAAGGCTTTCAATTGGTTTCTATTCGACAACTCATCAGTCAATGGACGAAAAGCCAATTTGAATCTGCAAGTCGTGCTGTACAACTTTTAGAATGGCGTCGTAACCATAAATTTTGTAGTCACTGCGGACATACGACAGAAATCCATCCAACTGAATATGCAATGGTTTGTCCTGCTTGTAATTATCATCAATACCCACGTGTTCAACCGTGTATTATCACAGTGATTACGCGTGGCGATGATGAAGTCCTACTCGCAAAAAATGCAAAAAATACGAGCAATATGTATGGTCTCATTGCAGGTTTTGTCGAAGTCGGTGAAACGCTAGAAGAAGCTGTACAGCGTGAAACTTTAGAAGAAGTCGGCATCAAAGTTAAAAATGTGCAGTACTTGGCAAGTCAACCTTGGCCATTTCCAAGCAATCTAATGCTTGCATTTAAAGCAGAATATGAAAGCGGTGAAATTGTATTACAGGAAGAAGAAATCAGTGATGCAGAGTTTTTCAAATTTGACCAACTCCCTGAAATTCCATTTGCAGGCAGTATTGCACATTCAATGATTCAACATGTCATTCACGGTAATCAGATGCCTGATTAAGCATATGAATCTATGCAGATTAATATTGTAATAAAAAAAGATGCTAAGGCATCTTTTTTTATTTTAAGGCTTTAAGTTTAAATCATGTTTTTTAACGGCTGATGTCTTTTAAAAAACACGCTACTCAATCATTCTTCATTGCTGAATCAAGTGCCTTGATCACAGCAGAGCGTGTTTGAAAGAAACGACTAAAGATGCTCGAAACACTACCCATAATCGACACATGCCCTGTTTTTGGAATAATCCGGACAACGCAATGATTACCCTGCTCTAGCAGTTTCTGTTGAAAATCATAGCTATTCTTTGGCTTCACCAATTGGTCATTTTCCGCCAAAAATAAATAGTGCTGAATATCATTTTTTTCCACAAAATAATATGGCATCACTTGTTGATAAGGCACTTGCTGATCAAATGCAGGTTCAGCCAATGGGTCACCTTTATAGTCAAAATGGTATGGCCCTGCGATACCAATCACCGTTTTAATTTTTTGACGAACATGACTTCCAAAATTCTGTGGATTATAAAGTAAGGACGTAACATTAAACGCCCCTGCAGAGTGCCCCATCAAGGCAATTTTCGTAGTTGAAACAGCCAATTTTTGTTGTTGCTGATCGAGAAACTCAAGTGCCAAAGCCAAGTCATCAACATAACGTGGAAACTTATGCTGTGGTGCGAGATGGTAATTAATTACGGCAACATCATAACCAAAACGAGCAAATGCCTCACCAACAAACCGATAATCTCGTTTATCACCATGACACCATGCACCACCATGTACAAAAACAATCAGCGGTCTATTTTGTCCTTGCTCAGAAAGATACAAATCTAAGCGCTGACGTGCTTTTAATCCATAGGCAATGTTATGCTGAACCCGATAGCCTTTACTTGGAGTAAAACGATTAATTGCGGTACTACCGAAATCATAAATACGAAATCCCTCATAAGCATCTCGTAAATACGTATACTTTTGACCAAACTGTTGCTGTAAATACTGTATTGGATTAAACATAACTTATTGGACATTCGCTTCAGGTTCAACAGCATCAGGATCAATGGCTACAGGGGTCTGAATCATAGGTTGTGCAAGAGCCCCCCCTGTTGACGATACAAATGATGATGCTTGGTTAGCATTATTCTCATCTACATTATCAATGAGCGTTACGATTTTTGTCACATTGCCAATTTTTTGTAGTACATCATTTAAATCATTCGATTCAGCCGTATTTAAGCGACCTAACACATACAACACGCCATCTTCCGTATGAATCATAACCTTATTGTCAGAAACAATAGGCGCTTTCATAATTAAACCACGTGTATTTGCAGTAACAGTCGTGTCTTGCATAATCGTGTTGTAGCTAATTTGATCACCAACTGTAATATAGTTATGTACAGTTTTTACATCACTCATTGAGCGTACATTGTCCTCGGCAAGTTGTTTTAAATGCGCATCAGGTACCTGACCTGTCAGTAAAACATTACTGTGAAAACTATTGATATTTACACGTGACTGTTTAAAGCGACTGTCTAATTTATATAAATTAATTTTTGCCGTACGATCAATTGAAGAATCAATAAATACTTGTCCTAGAGATCTCACACCACTGTCCGTACCCACAGGTGCTGAACCTGTACCACCCGCAATAAAGCTGGCACAACCTGATAAACTCACAACACAAAGCATGGTCATTACTATTTTATTCAACACTCAGCAAGACTCCTTCAATTCTATATCTCTTTGTTTTTTAGACAACTGCTCAATCGTTAATCACAGATTAATAAACTCTGTGTCCATTGTAAATGCATTTTCTATCCATTGCAGATCATACGTGTATTTGGAAAAGTCATACTGTACGTTTTTTGCAAATACTTGATGAAAATCAAAACAAAAAATATCAAAACGTAAATAAAACTCGTGAAATTGAGGGTTTTTCTCTAAAAAATACAAAACAGTCTTGATCATTTTTTGCTGTTTTGTCCATGTTACAGCTTCAACAGCAGTACCTCTTTGTGTTTTAGCTCGTGCTTTTACTTCAACAAATAGTAGCTCTTGCTGTTTGATTGCAATAATATCAATTTCACCATAACGACTATAAAAATTTTGCTCAATAATATCAAAACCGGCTTGTTCTAATTCAAATGCGGTCTGTTGCTCGCCCCATTGTCCCAATTGGTGTGAAATTGAGGCGATCTTTACAACAACTTCATTTTGATTTATTTGTTGCTCTTTGATATTTTTTGTCTTCGTCACTCTTATCATTAAAATACCTCTATATCCAACACCATTGAGAACCCATCTCACCATGATAATCAGGTAAAATACTCGGTCTACCATCTAAATTCGTGATATGCGAGTTTGATCTAATTTTTATCTTTCACTATTTCCCACGGAGAAATCTCATGAGTGCTCAATTATTTGTCGTTGCGACCCCCATTGGGCACATGGATGATATGACTTACCGTGCAATTGAAGTTTTAAAATCTGTTACGATTATTGCCGCAGAAGACACACGCCAATCTGCACATTTAATGAAGCATTATAATATCGCAACGCCATTGACTGCATGTCATGATCATAATGAAAGTAACAAAATTGATATACTGATTGAAACACTCAAAAGTGGCAAAAATATTGCGCTGATTAGTGATGCAGGAACACCATTGATTAGCGATCCTGGCTTTAAATTGGTTCGTGCAGCGCAAGAACATGGCATTCGTGTAACTCCTGTTCCAGGTGCATGTGCCGCGATTGCAGCGCTGAGTGCCGTTGGTTTGCCAAGTGATCGTTTTAGTTTTGAAGGCTTTTTATCATCAAAACAATCTCAGCGTTTGATTCAATTAGAAAAACTTAAACATGAAACGCAAACCATGATTATTTATGAAGCACCACATCGTATTTTAGACAGTGTCAAAGATATGGCGAATGTCTTTGGTGCAGATCGTCCTGTTGGTTTCGCTCGTGAAATTACCAAGACTTTTGAGACCATCAAGAAAATGACCTTAGGTGAATTAGTGAGCTTTATTGAAAGTGATCATCATCAACAAAAAGGTGAAATTGTTTTGGTGATTGGTGGTTCACCTGAAGAAAAAGATATGGATCAGGAAAAACTCGATAAATTATTATTACGTTTACTTGAAGATTTATCGGTTAAAGCGGCATCACAATTGGCGGCAGATTTAACTGGGATTAAGAAAAAAGTGGCGTATCAGCGAGCTTTGGAATTGACTGATAAAATTTAAAGCCAATACCAATCAATTTAAAATTTAAAAATAAAAAGCACCGAAATTTCGGTGCTTTTTGCAATCACTTGCATGAGATTAGCGATTAGTCTTTTGCAGACTCATCAGGTGGCACTTCTGTAATGCGTCCACCACGGGCTAAAAATGCAGCGACTTCATCTTCCAATGCAGCACGTTGCTTGAGCTTTGCTGTTACTGTTAACGTTTCTGCTTCTGCCAAATCAGAATCGCTTACCGTAGAGTCACTTGCAGCAGCACCTTTTTCAGCAGCTTGTGCTTCGTCATCATCGACAGCGCCACCTGTAGCGTCATCATCATAATCGTCATTTGCATCAGTCATATCTATTTTGACTCCCCAATAAATGATTTAAATCCATTCACCAAAATATGATGATTATTTATAGAGAAATGTAGCAAGCTCTACAGATTTCGACTAGAGGTTAATATAAAAAAAACGTATCTTTTTTGATCAAATTAGTAATTTTATTTCAATGACTGTTTAAAAAATATCACCAACAACATTAAATAGCATATTGTGTCTGTTTAAGACTCGATAATCCATTGGCTTGTGCCAAAAATAGCGCCTTCAATGTTGCCTGATTTTCCACCTGTTTTAGACCAAAATTACGTGCCCAAACGAATGGGAACAATTCAGATGTTTCTATAAAACCGAGTGCTGACATACTATGCATCATGGCATCATTTTGACCTTTACGTTGATGTTCGTAACGCTTTAAAGTCTGTTCATGTGCCCAAACACCACGTTGTTTATCTTTGAGCAAGACATCGCAGAGTACCGCAGCATCAAGACAACCAATATTTACGCCCTGTCCTGCAAGTGGATGAATCACGTGTGCAGCATCACCAATCAAAGCCAAACCTGCTTTCACATAACGCTGCGCCGCACGTGCTTTGAGTGGGAATTTAGCACGCGGTGTCACCTCTAACACTTCACCAAGCATATGATGGCTTTCACGTGTCAATAACTGCATAAATTGTGCATCATTCAATGCTGAATATTCATCGGCATAATCATCAGGCAATGTCCATACAATCGAAATCCAATGTTCCGCTTGCTCGGCATTTAAACTTGCCATTGGTAAAAATGCCAATGGCCCTGTCGGTAGAAAAATTTGTCGTGCTACATATTGATGCGGCATTGCTGTACGAATCGCACAACTTAAACCTGCTTGTTGATAGTCAAGTACGTCCAATTCAATCATTGCCTGTTCACGAACGAATGAGTTTGCACCATCTGCACCAATCACTAGCTTAGTTTTAAGTGTCGTACCATCGGCAAGTTGAACAATCCAACAATGAACACCTTGTTCAACCCGTACCACTTTTACTTGTGTACGATAATCTTGAACCTGTTGTAGCATTTGTTGTTGAATCGCAAGATTCAAAATACTTGGCTCAACCATTGATCCTAAACTTTGTTCATCACTCGGCATTTTTTGCGAAGCTTGACCAAAATTAATTTCACCATAGCCATTTTTATTCCATACTTGCATGCCTGTATAGGGCATTTGACGAGCAAGTTTATCCCATACATTCACCGTCTTTAACAGATGAATAGTCGCCTGACTCAAGGCAAGTACACGTGGATTGGCTACTGATAAGACTTTTTCCGTATCCAAAATAGGGGCAGCATCCAAAACAGTCGCTTGTATACCACCTTTGGCAAGCAGTAATGCCGTTAAGCCACCAACTAAACCACCGCCAATAATCACCACATCGAGCATATCTACAGGCTTGTTCATGCTTTCAACCCCATCGCATAGCTTGCAACCAATGGTTTAAAGCCTGGAATAGTTTCAAAAGCAATGAGTCCTGAATTACGAATGAATTTCAGCACCGGATTTTGATTACTGAAGCCACGAACAACGGAATCGCAGAATTTGATCACACGTTTTTGATCGGTCAGGCGAGATTTTTCATAGTCTTGCAATACTTTTGCATCACCGACATCTGCATTTTTCTCAATTTGCTCTTTTAAATAGCGTACAAGCACATAAGCATCACGCATACACAGATTAAAACCTTGCCCTGCAACGGGATGAATGGTGTGTGCAGCATTACCCATAAGTACCACACGCCCAACTGCCTGCTTTTCTGCGAGCACTTGTGAAAGTGGGAAACTAAAACGCTTTCCAGTTTTTTGGAATTTTCCTGCACGATCTCCGTAAGTCTGCTGTAAGGCATCAAGGAAATGTTGATCGTTTTCATCGCCCAACCATTCACCTTCAGTGCCTTTTTTTACAGGCCAGACCACTGAACGACGATATTCACCCGGTAATGGCAACAATGCCAATGGCCCAAGCGGACTAAAACGTTCGAAACCGACATGCTCATGTGGTTTTGAGGTTTGTACAGTCGTAACAATCGCCACTTGATCATAGTCATGCACAGATGCACCAATACCTAAGGCTTGACGGCAAAATGAATCTCGTCCATCTGCCGCAATGACCAATTTTGATTGTAACTTATGCGTATAGTCGCCACGTTTGGCTTCAATATATGCAAAATCGGTATCTTGGATCAGTGAGGTAACTTGTACGCCATCAATCAATTCAATTAAAGGTTGTTGTTTGACCTCAGTGAGTAAAACACGTCCTAACCATGCATTTTCAATGACTTGCCCAAAGCTTTCGACTTTTTCTTGGTCTGCTTTGAGTCGTGCTTTACCAAAGCCACCTTGTTCCGTAATATTGACTTCTAAAATGGGCGTTGCATGTTCTTGCAAGGCATTCCAAAGCCCTAATTCTTGGTAAATTTGTACACTACGGCGTGACAAAGCGCTATTTCTTGCATCAAAACTTGAATGGTACGGTGCAAGATTTGCATCATCATAATTGGGATACTTAATTGCTTCGAGCAATTTGACCGCAATATTGGTTTTTGCCAACATCAAAGCGAGACTCAATCCCACCATCCCACCACCAACAATGATGACTTCTTGTTGCATGTGTTAATCCTTTCTATTTTAGTATTGCATCACAATTTTTTTTGCGCCAATACGTATAATCTTGATTTATTTTATATTACATCAAGGTGGCTGGTTTTTATATTGAAATCGTTTTTTGTCGCCATTTTCGCACTCAATTCATACAAATTAAAATGTAAGACTGATATTTTAAATGCTCAATTTTCAACACAAATTTAAGGATGGAATTATTTTGATTTACAGTGCTTTATCAATTGTTGCTCCAAGTGGTGTGAAAATTATGAATGGTCTTAAAACTTTAGAAATTCGCTCCTGGCACCCCCTACACTTCCATTAAAAGATTTAGTAATTGTTGAAAACAACAACTTTTTAAACAAAGATTTTTTTGAGGAAGAAGGCTTAGCCATAGCACTTGTCGACATTGAATCTATACATAAATGGCAAGAAGATGAGATAGAAATAGCATGTGCTTCATATTGGGAGACAGGATATTATGCTTGGGTCATCACAAATATTCGCCCACTGCACAAACCAATAAAGACCATTGCTAAAAGAAAAATATATACAATCAACTTATCACTTGAATATCATTCAGAATAAAAATTATATTTACAAAAAAGCCAACTTAAAAATCAACTTAAGCGAAAATAATTAGACTTCAATGCCTGAATATACGCCAATATTTCTGTTATTTCGGTGTAATCGCCGCTATATTTCATACCATTAATATTAAATATATGCGTGCCATTGAAACCACTTTTTAATGCACCTCTCATGTCTTTTTTTATTTTTGTAATATATTTCGGATTACGAAGTAATTCTTCAAATTTTTCAGTATCTAAGCCCAATCGGCGTACATAACTGAGAAGATAAAAATCCTCTAACTTTGGTTTAGTTTGGTTTTCATACAAAATATCGTGCATTTCCCAAAACTAGCCCAAATCACCGACAACCTCAGCAGAAATTGCGCATGTAAAGCATGTGGATGGAAACTTAGCGGAAAATTTCTAAATATAAATTTTAATTGGTTGCCTAATGCTTACTGAACTTGCTTCATAACAGGATACGCTTTGCCGCTATAAGGACATTCATAATCGCCATACATAACAAGTTCAACAAGTGAGTTGTATCGCCTTGAATATGGTCTTCAGCAGTGACGGGAATAAATAAAGTGGTCATTATTATTCCCTGCCCTATCTTTAGGAAATCTAAAATATCACAAAAAATTTAAGCCATTCACATCCATTCTTTCTTGCTATGTAATTTTATTCACACAATATTCCGTCACCACTTCAAAAGCATTTTTAAGATTGAGCCATCAATGCTTCAATATCATCAATTGATTTAACAACATTTTTAGTCAAAACGAGTGGGCCACTTGCTGTTGCAACCACATCATCTTCAATCCGAATGCCAATGCCACGCCATTTTTCATCGACCGACTCATCATCAGGCGCAATATACAAACCAGGTTCAACAGTTACAACCATACCTTCTTCGTAAGTACGATATTCGCCATCCAGTTTATACGATCCAACATCATGCACATCCATACCGAGCCAATGCCCTGTACCATGCATGTAGAATTGACGATAGCTGTCATCGGCGATAATACTTTCAAGAGTGCCCTGCATAATACCTAAATCAAGTAAACCTTGAACCAAAATTTGCACTGCAACACGATGTGGTTCTTTATAGTTATTGCCAATACGTATAGCATCAATTGCGGCGATTTGTGCATCCAAAACCACTTGATATAAGGCTTTTTGTTCAGGACTAAACTTGCCATTTACAGGGAATGTACGGGTAATGTCTGAGGCGTAAAGTTGATATTCACATGCTGCATCTATCAGCACCAAATCACCATCTTTCAACGGTTGATTATTTTCTACATAATGCAAAATACAGCCATTTCTACCACCACCGACAATGCTGTTATACGATGGTACGCAGCCATTTTTACCGAAGACATAATTTAGTTCGGCTTCAAGGGCATATTCCATCATGTTCGGTTGAACAGCTTGCATAGCGCGCGTATGTGCTTCCGCTGAAATATCAGAGGCAATTTGCATGAGCTGAATTTCTTTGGTGGATTTATGCAAACGCATTTCATCAAGTATACGATCTAACTGCTGAATTTCTGAGGGTACATCACCGCCACCACGGCTTTGCTGTTCTGCTTTTTGAATCCAACCAGTAATACGCGCATCAAAATCTGTACGTTGCCCTAATCGAGCATAAAGCTTTTGCTTATTTTTAAGTTTTTCTAGAATTTCTTCATCGAGCAAATCGATTGCACACGCTTCGTCTGCTTCATAGTCATCGACTGCACCATCAATACCTGCTCGATAACCATTCCAAATTTCCATTTCATGGTCGCGTTCACGACAAAAGAGTGTATAGACATATTCTTCACCACTTTCATCTGTTTCAATGGTTGCAACAGCTTCAGGCTCTGCAAATCCTGTCAGATAGAAGAAGCTACTGTCTGCACGGAATTTATAATCGGCATCTCGATTACGCATTACTTCAGGACTTGTTGCAATAATTGCAATACTGTTGGGACCCATTTGTTCAGCCAGGCGGTCACGACGTTCCTGAAAATCGGCTTGCGTTAATTTCATGCACTATTCAGCTTATTTTTAATGATTAATAAAATGTAAGGGGAAATGGATGCACTCGAAAGCACATCCATTTTAATAATACTAATTTGATATTTAGCTCAATTTAGCTTGGGCGATGAGGCGTAAACATTTCAACAACTGTTTGTGCTTCTGTTTCTGAAACAGTTTTAGCCGCTTTATTGTGAAAGTGTTGTAACAATGAACTTTCTAAAACAGGAATTTTTTTACGTCCCATTGACAATGAAACAGGAATCAAGCGAACAAATTCATACAATTCTTGATAGCTTTCTTCGCCTTCTTCATCATTGTCATCTTCATCAAATTCAACTGAAGCAACATCTTGTAAACTTTCGATCAACTCTTCTTCTTCCGCACGAATACGACCTGAAGCTAAACCAAAACCTAACACCACGCCCGCACACCAATCGGCTAGTGCTTGCACACGCTCTGAAAGTGTATGACTATCATCAGGAAGCATCGGCAAATAATCGAGTTCATCTTCAGATAATGAATGTGCAATGTCTTCTGCTTCTTCTGCAAGCATATTCACCGCATTTTCATCTAATGTAGGTACATCAAGCGTCGATAATATTTGTAACCATTCTTCACGGTTCGGCGATTCTGTCACACAAACTATACCTGTAAGTAAGCCATGTAACTCACTCGGGCTTGAAATTTCTTCAATCTCATCAAAATTTTGGTTCCAATCCGACCAACCTGAAATATCGTCTTGCATTCGCTTATCCAATCTCTATACTTCTCTATATATTACCTTTGATTGCAGATCTGTGCGACCTCGTTATGTTAGAACAATTACAGCGTCTACAGACGCAAATTGGCGTTTTAAGAACACGCCTTGAAAAATCTGAAAGTGACAATGCCGCATTATTGAATGATAAAACACATAATGCTGAGCAAACTCATACCCAAATTAATCATAAAAACAATCTGATAACACAAAAGCAGGATGAAATTGACAATCTGACTGAACAATTGAATAGCTTAAAAGGCACACACTCTCAGCTCAATACCGATGCAACTGCACTGGCTGAGCGTTATAGCCGTCTTGAAAAAAGTTGTACTGATCTTAAAAATCGTTTCCAAGAAATTTTGGCTGAACGTAATGAATTGCGTCTTTTGAAAGAAAAATTGCAAGCTGAACAGCAGCGGACTCAACAAGACATTAAAAATTTGCAGTCTGAACGTGAAAATCTCATTCAAAAAAATGAACATGCAAAAGGCAAAGTTGAAGCGATTATTCAACGACTGTCTATTTTAGGTACAGAGCAAGATCAGCATGCGCAAGAAATCCAACAGCTTGCTCACCCATCTGATTCAAGTGAGGAAGTTTAATCATGTCTGAAAATGTCACTGTCGAATTACGCCTGATTGAACAAACATTCCGTCTTTCAACCACCAATAATCAAAAAGCCGATTTGGAACGTGCGGGTCAATTACTGAATGAAAAATTTCAAGAGTTCCGCCGTAAAGCACCGAATATGGAACACAATAAGTTAATGATCATGGTGGCTTTAGAATTAATGCAAGAAGTTCTAAGCATGAATAAATCGTTACAAGAATATGCACAGTGTGAACGATTACTTAACACTATTATCGAAGATGTTGAAAAAGCAGTATAAAACTGCTTTTTCTTTGTGCGGTTGTTAAGACAAAATCGTTGTTTTATGCTTTTTTAAGCACTGATGATTTGCCTGATTTGAAAGATTTGGTATACTAAGTACAACTCTGAGATGTTTGCCAGTGAGTCTATATCCCTGCCGATACTTATATCTCCGGATGCGTTCTGCATATTTAGAGTGTATGCCCACCTTCGAGTGGGAAACCCAGCAAGTATGCGTCGTGTCCACCTTGAACTCATCGGGTTCAGGGTAACGACATGCAGCGGCATCTTCGGAGTGTTTCTAAATGATTGTTTTATAACGATCATGAACAAAATTCTTCAAATCTCCACCAAATGAATTTTCATTTTTTAGATCTTTGTATACTCCATGTATACCCAAGTTCTATTCACTTATTCAGCGACTGCTGATAGGAAATGAAAATGTCCAATAAAAAAACACATATTACCCTTTCATTTGTTAAAGGTCTCATTAAACAACTAAGTGATCCTTATGCAGATGAATCCCTTAAGGATTCCAAACAATACTGTTTTGATATTCCAAGTGGGAAACAACTTTTTTTTCGTGATCTTAAACTGATTGGATTTGCTATCAGAGCGACTCGCCACTCTCTTGTATATACTGTTGAAAAGAAAATGCCAAATGGTGTTCCCTGCCGTGTCACTATTGGAGATCATGGTATTTTTACACCAGAAACTGCTAGACAGAAAGCAACCGAATATCTCCTTGAAATGTCCCAGGGAATAAACCCAAACGACAAAAAAGAACAACTACGCCAAAAAGCCTCCCAAGGACGATTAAATTATCAGCAAATCCCAACTTTGATAGATGCTTATAAACACTACATAGAAGCTAGAACAGAGCTAAAGCCAAATACAGTTGCTGTGTATGACAGAGATATGAGCTTGTACTTAAAAGATTGGCATCATTTAAAAATTACAGATGTAACGATGCAAATGGTCATAGTTAAGCATGCTGAAATTTCAAAAACCAATAAATCTCATGCAAATATTACGCTTAAATTATTTTCAGCTGTTTATAATTATCATCGCAAAAGATTGATTTGTAATGATCAACCAATTATTAAAGAGTTTAGCCCAGTTGCGATTCTGTATAGAAATGATCTATTTAATAAGCTAAAACCAAGAAAAACCTATATTAATAGTGAACAACAAACCGACTGGATTAAAGCGATTGTTGACAGCAAATGGCGTGGTCAAATATATGCTAATGAGTATGGTTATTTGAACCAAGATTTTCTTTTGACTTTCGTACTCACTGGATTGAGACGTAGCGAAATTGAGCAACTCGTTTGGGCTAATGTTGACCTAAAATTTGGAACTTTAAAAATTATTAATCCTAAAAATGGCAATGATTTACTTTTACCTTTAGGAAATATATTACTTCATATATTCAACCAGCGAAAAAAGTATTCCAATGGCTGTAAATATGTTTTCCCAGCATCAAATAATCAAACTCATGTAAAAGATCGGAGACATGTTCGCAATAAGATTTCTGAAACTACAGGAATTCCCTTCACATTTCATGATTTGAGACGAACTTTTACTTCTATTGCCAATCGTTGTGGAATTGGAATGTATACTGTTAAAGCTTTGATTAACCACTCCTATCAAGAAGATTCAGATATAACGGCTGACTATACTCAAATAGATGCTAGAGATTTGAGAGATGCTATGAATAAAATTGAAAATCATATTCTTTCGGAAGAAGTTAAAAGTAGGATTTTGACTCGAAAGTATGTTGTTAAAAAACCAAATAGAATACATATATAGCCAACTGAAATAATAAAAGTTGTGAAGAGAAATTCAAAAACGGCATGAGTTGAACTTATCAAAGTTCAACTTCATCAAAACCTATATAACACAAGCATATAAATTTCCCTATTTTTGGTTATTTCTCTTTGCTAGTTAATTATAGTCACTAAAATATGTCGCAGAAAAAAATGCATTTCCGGTATTCAGCAAGGGCAACTCAGATACTTGATATATAAACTGAGTAAAAATATTTTTCTTGAAATTGAGATTTGAACTCGGAGTTTTTCCCTCTTTTTATATGTAACAAGATATCTTCCGCGTGCAGACATAGTAACATAAGATACTATTCCCTCAGCGCGCACCATAAACAGAACATATGATATTGATTTTTATAAATAAAAAATTGAACCAAAATAGCTTTTACCGTAAAAAATACCGTATAAATACTATTCACTTTTTCAAACTGATAATCTGAAATTTAGTAACGTAATTTGGACCTACATCAAATTCAGTCTATTGAATCAGTTGGAGATAACATTCAAATCCGCAATGAACTTTTGAAATGGTATATAGGTTCTCACGTCCTTACAATTCCATAAAAACGTCATGATATAACATCACTTTTTTGTAATCGCTTTTTTTCATGTATCATTCAAGAGTACAACTTCAGGGGTTAGGTTATGTTTGGAAATATTGATGCTTTAAAGAAAAAATTAGATCAGCATCGTCCTCTTTCTCCTGCAATTGTAAAAAATCTACAAGAAGATCTTATTGTTCGCTGGACATATCACTCGAATGCAATTGAAGGTAATACACTTACATTGCTAGAGACCAAAGTCGTTTTAGAAGGCATAACTGTTGGTGGAAAAGCTTTACGAGAACATTTCGAGGCAATCAACCATAGAAATGCTATCTACTACGTTGAAGATATTATTCGAAAAGAAGAACCGTTTTCTGAATGGCAGATTCGCAATATTCACCAACTTATCCTAAAAAATATTGATGATGACAATGCAGGACGTTATCGCCAACAAAACGTATTGATTTCAGGTGCTACCACTACACCACCGGACTATACATTGCTCAATGACAAAATGACTCAGCTAGTCGACTGGTACAACTCAGAGGCACATAAGCTTCATCCGATTGAACGTGCAGCCAAAGTACATGCTGATTTTGTAGGTATCCATCCATTCATTGATGGCAATGGCCGTACATCACGTCTATTGATGAATCTTGAATTGCTTAAAGCTGGTTATCCCCCTTGTGTAATAACAGTTGAAAACCGATTGGCCTACTATGAGGCCCTAGATCAATGGATGGCTTATGGAAAAACTGAAGCGTTTATACAATTAGTCTCCGCTGCTGTACTAGAAGGGTTTAAACCGTATCAAGTTGTTTTAAATCTTTAAAATAAAAATTAGCTTGTAATGTATCTTATACAACAATATCAAATATAGGGGTAAAGTATTCACTTTACCCCTAATGAATTTTAATTAACCTTGTAATTCATAAACTTATTGTCAACAACTCGAAATGTGAATATTGAAAAATTATTCAAAAATATCAGATTACATTTTTACCAAAAATAATAACATACATGATACATTACACACAAAATACATAAATATGTAAGAGGGAAAAATGTTAAATGGCGATTTAAAAAAAAATGCTATTGCTCAATTTGAAGCCACAAAAAGCGCTTATGAACACCTAGGACAAAAAGTAGGATTACAGTCTGAAAAATTAATGAATCTTCGTAAAAATGATGGTCATAACATTATTACTAGAATCGAAGCACTTTTTAGTGGTATCGCCAATAAACCTAAAGAGTTTGATAAAACATTCAGTGAATATAAAGCTGAATTTAAAGTTTTTAACGATATTCTCGATAAGATTAAGGAAAACGCACGTCAAATTGATATACAGGCTGGCGGTACTGCTGGAGCTGGAGTAGCTGCTGGGGCTGGTGTTGTAGCTTTCGCCCCAACCGCAGCTATGGCAATTGCTACTACTTTTGGGACAGCATCTACAGGTACCGCTATTTCTGCTTTAGGAGGGGCAGCAGCTACTAATGCTGCCTTAGCTTGGTTAGGTGGAGGTGCTCTTGCTGCAGGTGGTGGTGGTATGGTTGCAGGCAATGCCTTATTAGCACTTGCAGGACCAGTAGGCTGGGCAATTGGCGGTACGGCATTAGTCGGAAGTGCACTTTTTGCACGCAGTAGAAATGAGAAAATCGCTAAAGAAGCTGATGAAAAAAGAAAGGAAATCGAAGTTCTAAATAGACAGTTTAGAGCAGCATCTTTAGAAATAGAAAAACTTGCGGAAGAGACCCAAAAGCATATTGTGGGGATGCAATCCCAATTAAGTACATTAGATTCAACACTTATCACACTTGATTATAGTCAACTGGATAGTGGTCAGAAGGCACTTATGATTTCACTGAAAAATCATGTAGAGAGCTTATGTTTACTTATGAAAAAGAAAGTTGAACTCTAATTTAATTAAATCATCAGGCAATATTAATGCAAACAACTTCAGTACAAGACCAGATTTCTAGTGCCATAGTCGATGGCATTAATGTTGCTCGACTACAAGATAAAATTACTCAACTTAATCTGCAGGATCAATGTTTCATTAATTCAATGAAGCATGTTGATCAAGTCCGAGAATTTATTGGCACACCTAAAAATATTTTAGGTAGCGATCTTACTAAACATGGAGAAATTGCCGAACATGTTGAAGTTGGTATTCGCAATGCAAGAGATGCTCTTGCAGGTGATACTGTTAGAGCGACCTTTGAGGGGGTGGGACGCACTGCGCCCGAAGATTATTTGATTGATGGAATTCAGGTTCAATCAAAATTTATTAACGGTTTGGGCAATAATCTTGAACATGTACTCAAGCATATGGACAAATATGAAAACTTCGGTCGTGACAGATCTTATTATCATATTCCAAAAGATCACTATGAATTGATTTCTAAAATTCATCGCGGTGAATCTATTGAAGGTTTAAGTCAAAAGACAATCAATTCTATTCAAGCAAAAATTGAAGAAATCCAAACCAAGTCTGGACAGCCATTTAATGAGGTGGTTCGTCCTGGAGTATCTGATTATGCTGAAGTTCAACAAGGTCAAGTGCATGAAACATTAAATAAGCATAGTGCTGACCTCGAACAACAAAATGAAAAATTGAAGGATATTATTCACGATAAACATCAAGCCAACTTAACAGAAGGGCTAAAAGCAGCTGGAACTGCTGCAGCTGTCGGTGGTGCTATTGCCCTAAGTTCCTCTTTATATCTTAAATATAAAAATGAAGGAAAAAATTTATTTAAGGGTGAGCTGACTAAAGAAGATTGGAAAGAAGTTGGATTAGACACAGCTAAAGCATCTGCATTAGCGGGTGTGACTGGTGCTGCAGTTTATGGTTTAACTAATTGTGCGGGGTTAGCTGCTCCCCTAGCTGGTGCATTTGTTAGTGCATCAAAAGGGGTAAGCTCATTAGTACATGACTTTTACCAAGGGAAGTTAACTTTTGAAGAATTTCAAATGAATTCAATTTTTGTTTGTGCTGATAGTGCAGGTGTTGGTCTTGCTGCGCTAGCAGGACAAACATTCATCCCTATACCGGTCTTAGGTGCCGTCATTGGTTCAATCGCAGGAAAGTTTGTATGTGAAATTTTATTAGGCGAAGATAAGAAGCTAGCACAGAAGATGGAAGCTTCCATGCAACTTTTTTTAGCTAAGGTTGATGAAGTTTATATAAATGTCATAAATAAAATTAATACTGAATTTGAAAAAATTGCTGATTTAAGAAGTAAAGCATTTGACTTAAATACTAATATTTCAATTATAGAGTCCAGTATTATATTGGCTCGTGCTCATGGAGTAGAGGAATCTAAGATATTGAAAAATGAAGATGATTTACGAAGTTTCTTATTCGATTGATATTTAAAAAGTATATTAGAGAAAAACTATGAGTCTTAGATTTCGCAAAAGTATCAAAATCTTACCTGGTGTAAAAGTTAATATCTCAAAAAAAGGGATTAGTAGTATTGGTTTAGGTAAATCAGGTGCATCGATTAATTTGAATAAAAAAGGAATACGCACAAATATTGGTATACCCGGAACGGGAATATCTTATTCAAAATTTCATCCGAATAAAAAACCACCTGAGAAACAATTAGAACAAGAGCCTTCATATATCCCTACAAAACCACACTCAACTCCTTCACCAAATTTGCCTTCAAAAAACTATGTTTTATTATTGATAGGTATTTGTTGCTTTTTAATAGGTGTTATATTTTTTTAGATTCATCATACTAATTTTATTTATAGTAGTACTAACATTCCAAGAACTAATAATACTTAAACAATTAATGAACGCTTGAGTTAACAAAAACTAACTCAAGCGAGACATATTTTTTCGAACCTACTGCTTCTCTATTTAGAAAATTTTACGAATTAGACATTTGAACATAAGCCAAACGACCACCAGAGTCTTTAGAGAGAATAATTTTCACACCTTCTTTCAACTCAATACGATTGCCAATCTCAATTTTATGCTGCCGATTTTCTTCATCGAATACAAATAAACTGTTCATTCGCTCATTCACCAACCACCATTTTTGCTGATGTTCGACAAAATAACCCATTCTTCGCATTTGATGAGCTTCTAAGCGCTCATTTGGCAAAATCAAAGAATTTATATGCCATTCAAAAAGTGATTGATTTGACCATACCATTAAGCGATGGTTATCCGATTTATAATCCTTCTGATTACGAGAAGAGTAAAAATTCAGAATAGGTAATTTTTTCGTGTATGCCGTACCACAAAATGGACAATGTGGATGTTGTGAATTATCAAACACAAACCACTTCTGACTACAATCTAAATTAACACAGGGCTGTAGTAAATCAGTTGTTTTTACTAAAGCTACTTCCCAATCATTTGCTGAAGGACGCTGATTTGGGGCATGTAAAGCATCTTCAAAACTTTTTTTAAATAGTTTTGATAAGTATGGCCCAGTCACTGTATATGGAATTTTTTTAGTGTCCACCCATGGCAAATATGATTTTTTCCAATCGTCAGTATTAATAGTATTAGATGTATTTATGGAGTGTTCGACAAATAGTGCATGCTCTCCCATACTTAATTTTTCATCATTCTGACTATCATCCAAATCATGTACTTTTTTTCCACGCAATGGATGGCGATATAGCAAATACATATAGATCAGTACTGCTAGTGCATGTCTATCTGTCCTAATTGATGGAAGAAAACGTTTTGGATCATTCTTATCTAAATGACTGGTTGCCATAACTTCAGGAGCAATAAAGTCTGGGGTTCCCACAACATCTGGCGGAAACTTACCCGGAACAACCATCCCATCAACATCGATAATACATGCTTTAGCATTTATCGGATCGATCAAGACATTTTTATATGATAAATCTGAATGTGCCAATCCTGCTGCGTGCATTCTATGTATTCCACGAGCTAGCATCATACATATTTTCAAGTAACTAGCCCAATTGCCCTTCTCTTTTTCATCAAGAAACCGATTTTGATTGCTAGCACTCGCAAACCACCTGCCTTCTTTTTCCTTTCCTTTAATTTTAAGAAGTTGATCATTATTAATTGAACCAAATTCAAAAAAGAAGTCTTTACTATAAGCAGGCACAACAATACCTAATAAATTATTATGCTCAACTAACGCATTTGGCCAACAGAACGCTTTTTCCCAATATTTCCCACCCAAACCGTTCATAATACTGTCATGCTTAGTCGTAACGATTTCTAGTAAACGTCGTTTTTGTTCTTGATAGTCATTTTGATTTTCATAAAACTTGTTTTTTTGCTTATTAAAAAAACATACGACATAGCTTTTATCAGGTGAGAAATAAACATCTTTCATCGCACCTGAACCAATAATTTGATCTATATAACTAATTGATCTTCCATCATGGGTTTTACAATGAACGATATTAGACATCCGTGAAACTCTCAACTGTTAAACTTAAATTCGGTTCATTGTGTGGTAAAAGCACAAGAAGCGTTCTGTCATCATGATGCCCTTTTTTGAAGAAATGAATTTTTTCATTCAAATCAGATCCATCTATATCGCTATTTAAAACTTCTTTATATTCATTATAAAATTGAGTCCAACTATCTAGACTACTTAGTTCACTATCAGTTTCAAAGTATGGATCTGAAATACCGTCAGACATTAAAAACAACCAATCTTGTGCAGATGCAATTGTAATGCTTACATACTGATGGAAGGGTTCTAAATTTGGACTTAAGAAAACTGTCTGTCCAACATAATCTCCACCATCTGTTTGACCTAACAAACGTATCTTCTCTTGGTTATATACGGCAACAGCACCATCTCCAACCCAAAAACTTGATATAAAACGTTTATCTTGAACATGCTTAACAATCACGATTTGTAAGGTGGTTGCAAAATCTCTAAAAGAACTTTGAGTATTCTCAACTTTCTGACGAATCTTCTCCATTGCATGATCAGTTGCTTCTCTAAATAATTGGATTGCTGCTGTATTCCAGTTCTCAACAATAGATTTATTTATTTCAGACGTGTGTGGTTCATCAAAAACATACTTTTCTAAATCCTGAAAAGCTTGTATTGCGACTAATTTATGACTTAAAAAGTTTATCGACTGTTCTGCTGCTAATCTTGAACCTTCTCTTGAGTACTTTGCACTTCCCGCACCATCTGCAACAGAAAGAAGTACTAAGGATGGATCATGTTCTAGAATTTTATATTCAAAATGATCATCCCTAAATGAACCATTGTGTTCATGTGAGCGCCCTCGACGACTTGCAGCAATAATTTTATAATCCTGGTTATTATTAAATTTTGTCGTTTTATAAAATCCATGCTCTTTAGGAAATAATGAAGCTGTGGCAGGTTCATTGATCTCCCATAAATCTTTAGGATCTGCAACAATAATTAAATTTGCACTAGCCTTATAAACGTTATCTTGATGTTTATAATTAAAGTTAATAACAGATGAACCTATTTTTTGAGGAAGTCCCACAATAAAACTGTCTTCAACACTTATACCTAAATTATTTTCTGAAAAAGTAATACTTTCATAAAGAATTTCAATTTCTATATTTTCCTTTATAGTGATTTTTTCTTTATAAAACTCTTTAATTTTTCCATTTGGAATTGAGAAAGTCACCTTTGGAGGTACTATCTTAGATGCTGATTTGTTTTTTGACTTTTTAATATCAATATTTGATATTATTTGATTGCTAGATTTTTGTGTTTTTTGCTCATTAGTTTCACCAGCTAACACCTCTTGGTCTTTATTATTTATATTAATTTCATTGTTAACAAACTCAGCATTAATTTTTTCCAATTCATTTGATTGTGCATTAGAAAGCTGAATTATTGATTCATTTTTATTTTTTTGAGCTTCTGGAGTATAGAATTGAATACTTGGAGAAATATTATCAGTTAGATTATCTGACTTCTCTTCAAAAGAAGGACTTAAAGCTTCAACATTATTGTTTTGAGACTCTGGTTGCTCCTCATTAATATCTTTTCCAAAACCCTCTTGTTCTATCTTATTATTTTTCACTAAATCAATTTGAATTGCATCACTTACAATCACAATATCCTGTAATAATAATTGATCAGAGTCATTTATTTCTAAATGCTCTTCGACTTTCTTTTTATTTGCTAAATCAGTCTCTTCTTTATCAGCTAAAACCTCTTGACCTATCAATATAGTAGGTGTATTTGTATCACTTATTTGATTAGAGTCTTTTGAACTATATCTTTTATTAAAAAAAATACCGCCTTTTTCATTAAAATCTATTTGTTCATTAATAATTTTTTTTATTTCATCTAATTCAGATAAAAGTTTTTTCTTAGGGTCAACTCCTATCCAATTTTTTTTTAAATCTAACATTTCAATTAAATCTATTGTATGACTGAAAAAATTATCTAAATTTCCCCAATAATCTTTTTTACTTAGCATAATTTTACTCTTCAAATTTCAAACACATATTAAAAATTGATTCCGTTAAATATTCGACATTCAATATATTATCTGTCAAAGTCATATATTTATGTTTTGAATTTATAGTCAGATTACCCATAGAATAAATAACAATATTGGAAAATTGTGAAATATTACTAATAGTTTTAGAAAAACTTTCAAAAGTAAATACATCTACTGCATTATTTGAACTAAATATAAATAAGTTTGGACGATAAAATTCCTTGCCAAAACTTATTGAGTTTTCTAATTCATAAAGAGCATTTCCTAGAAAATTCAAACCAAATAATTCATTTTCCGAAATTTGAAAATCTCTCAAGTTAGACTTACGATTAATAACACTTTTAAAAATTAAATTTTCAGAAAAAGTATAGAAATAAATTTCACAACTTTCTCTAAGATAATCATCGTTATTCAACAACTTATATAATACTTCTAATGCAATATTAGTTGATTGCAATTTTTCATGAGAATTATAAATTGAGCTGTCTACTAGGCATATTACAGGAAGTTTTTTCATCAAAAAAATACCATAGCCCCTATTAGGCTATGGTTATCACCTCTTAAAATACAAAATTGATTTCAGGGGGTGGCGGAGGTAAATCTCCAATAACAGCATCACCTTGATTTGAATCAACTTTTTGGCTACTCATTGAAACACTCTGTGTAACCCATTTAAAGAAAGCTGTAATTGTTGCACTGTCGGCAGTAGGTAAATGAACAATTCCTTCTGCTAATTGCTTAAGAACACTTGCAGCTTCAATACTGCCAACACTACAAGGAATAATGAGGCCAGGCTTTACTGCTTTCAGTTTTTCGAAACCCTGCTTCCAATCATCCGTTGGCACACCATCAGACATAATAAAAATCAATGGCTTCCAGTCCCCTTTAGAGTCAATTGTATTCTTTTTAACTTCGTTAATAATACAATTTGCTGTTAAAGTTAGCCCTTCACCCAAAGCCGTCCAACCTCCAGCTTCTATAGATGGGGTTTGAAAATCTGCAAGTTCTGTTAATGGTACTATCTGCTGAGCTTTATCATCAAATGTGATTACTGATAAATAAGCTGTTTCTAGAGCATGCGGATCTTGTCGTAATGAAGAGACAAATAGGTCTATACCGTTTCTAACAGATTCAATAGGCTCTCCGTGCATCGATCCTGATGTATCAATAACTAAATAGACAGGCAGTCTTCTCATAATTCTTACTCATTATCATAAAGAAAAAAATCGTTATTTCTTTTCAGTTTCAGTAAAGTATTTTTCATAAATTTATAAGTATAAAAATACTCATAAATTTTTTTAAAAACCAATTCATTATAAATACTTAGTTTGATTTCAATACTATCAAAACCTCTTAAATTATCCAATTTAATGTGAAAAATATTTTTTGGTATTTTAGTCGTATCGAACCAAATCGTAATAACACCTATGACTTTATCTTTATGAATAATAAAAGGCACCTCAATAGGGGTACTAGAAGATAAGTGAATGATATCAATTTGTTCATGATTACAGTCTAAAGTAAGCAAAACCAAATCTGAAAAATCATCCATACTATTTGTGCTTTTAAGCTGAACATAAAATTTTTTCAGCTTTAAGCTTTCGCTAACAGATTCTGGCAAATAATTGATTTGATCACTCATATACTGCCATCATTTTTAAAGTGTTCATTTGCAAGTTTACGAATTTGTTCTTCTGTAGTTGTAACAACTCGGATATCAACGCGCTGTGATTTTGATGGATTTTCACTTTCACCAATTTTTAGAGGTTCACCAGTATTATTTAAAGGTTTAGATGACGAATAGCCAATTGCTCTTACTTTCTGACTAAGCCATTTTTTTTGATCAACACTTAAACTTGAAGAGCTTAAAAGATAGACCAAAGTTGATTGTGCACGGGCCTGAGATAAATTCATATTTGCAATATAAGATTCTTGCTTTGAACTATTGCGAGACCAATATGTAGAGGTATGTCCTTCAATATAAATTTCTTTAATATTTTTTTCGATCTCTGGTTTCATTACCACTGTTAAATAATTTTTAAAAAACTCATCAATAACACTCTTAAATTGTGGTGATAAATCAGAAGAACCTGTATCAAATTGTATAAATTGACTATTATTAAATCTCACAAGACCAGTTGTATCTAAATCAGCACCCCATTTAGATAAATTATTTTTAAGTACTTTATTTAATTCAGAATGTAATAAAACCTCATTCCTTTGAAAAACTTTTGGAAATTCAATAATATCTTTAGTGGAAACGATAAAATAAACTGCAATAAATAAAAAAACAAGCATAAGTGAAGTCATAATATCACTTAAGCTCACCCATTCATCTTCTCGACTTAACTTTCTAAAAAGCCTCATGAATTAATTACCACCTAAAGAAATACTAGTAGGCAGAGCTTTGAGTTCTTGAATATTCTTTAATGAAGAATATTGATTTTCAATTTTCATATCAATCTGATTAATATGATTATTTGTCATTTCTATTTTTTTCGAAATATCTAATTGTAGATCCAATAATTGTTTATCAAATTTAGGAAATTGAATACTCTTTATTAATGCATGTTGATTCTCGATCAGCGAATCTATTTTATTTAAGTGATCATTCGTCATTTCAAATTTTTGTGTAATATCCATATGCACTTCATATAGTTGCTTATCAACTTTATTCTTAAATTTATCAATAGCAGCCATTTGATGAACACCTACTTTTTCAATTAAATCTGTTTGATTTAAATATACCTTCTTAGAATACTCTAAATTTTTTTCATATATATCAATACTATTGTTTTTGAATAAATTATTAACTTCTATTACTTGCTCAAATGATTTTGCCATATCTAAAGAATTTTGTTGATAAGTTTTCATATTTTCAATGAAATCAAGATTTGATTGATTAAACTGATTATATATTGCATCCATCTGTATGCGATATTTTTCAGCATCAACAATACTTTCTTTACCCAAAACAGCTAATTGTTCTACTTTTTCATTTATTATATTTATTTGATTATCAAGCTCTTCTGAACTTAATTGCAGTCCTTTATTCATTTGAATAAAACTTTCAGTATAATTTTTCAACAAATCAAACTGTTTTTGTTGCTCAAGATAACTTTCATTTATTTGTTTTAAAGTAGTTTGATTATTTTTAATTTCTTCACTATAGCTATTTTGCCATGAAATAACATTTTCTAAAGTTTCATTTAATTTAGGAAAGTTAGATGCAAACTGATTTCCAATATCTTTATTGAATTCCAACATTACCGCCTTTAATGCAGAAATAAATATCTCATTATTTCTTTCTGTTTGAGAAGTAATAAATTTTTCATTACTCTCTTGCAGTGAGATGATACGACTTACAAGTATATCTTTATAATTTTTAAATTCAGTTTCTTGTTTTCTCTGAATTTCTAAAGTATCTGCATTACTAGTAACCAACTCTTCAATGTATTTGACCAATGTATCTTTATAATCTTTTGATTCAACTTCTTGTCTCTGTTGGATCAATAGACTTTTTTCATTATTATCTAGAAATACACTTATTCTAGCCTCCAGCGCATCATCATTTTTTTGATCATTTTTTACGAAGTAAAATATTGCTTTATATAAAATAGAATAAAAGACTCCTATCGTGGATGCTATAAAGGCACCTTGTATATGTATCAAGAGATTGTTAATTGCTTTAGTTGGATTGGAGCTCAAATCAAAGTCATAAAGACCCAAACCAACCCCCATAAACATAAAAAGAATACCTAAAGTCACCAAAAATGAGGGAGCATTACTTCTAATAGATTGAACTTTATTGAAATAAATTAAAGTTAAAAATGCTATTGTTAGTGTGATTGTGCTGAAGCCAATTATCCAATCCATATTTTTAGTTTGATTAAAATTAATTACATAATTTTACAGTTTTTTTTTGATTTGAATAGATTAAAATCATTTTTTGTCAAAATAATTTGAATAATAAGTTGAAGATTGTACTTGATGATGTAAAAAGCCCCCATGCATGGAGATGGTGACAAAACAACTCATATTGAAAATTTAATTTAAACAGGCTTTGTTGCACAAAGATTTAAAAGATAACACTCTGCTCATTTGAACAGAATTCAAGTGACAACTTGGGTATGAGG
>NZ_JBLYZK010000013.1:0-69226 GCF_048551395.1 Acinetobacter sp. TY1 | reverse complement strand
TAGTACATTGCAGGCAGCCGCTGAAAATGGTTATTTCGAGATTGTTCAATTACTTATTCAGCAAGGCGCAGATGCACTATAAAAGTGAATATACAGCACTACAGCTCGCTGAAATGGCCGATCAGCAACAGATTGTTGAGTATCTCATGAACTTATAAGGTTCAATTCATAAAAACTGCGTAATAAAAAAAAGAACCCCATCTTCCTGATGAGGTTCTCTTTATATACATGTATTAGGTGAACTCCTGTTCTACCTTACTTCCTGTTAATCAGACCAATTATTGTTGTTTTTTGTCTGGGAAACTTCCTGTTCCCTATACAAGTAGAATACGATTGATCATAAAATCGGAACAGATGTTAATTACGGTAGTCTTTGTAAGTTTTTACGTACAAAAAAGCAGATCGTCTGATCTGCTTTTTATTTATTCTTTAAATATGAGATTAATGCACCATTGAAATTTTTTCTAAGAAAAACTTCGTGCGTTCGTGGCGTTCTTCAGGTTTATTAAAAAAGTCATCTGTTGCACAATCTTCTAAAATTTTTCCTTGATCCATGAATATTACGCGACTTGAAACTTTTCGTGCAAAGCCCATTTCATGAGTTACGCACATCATGGTCATTCCTTCTTTTGCCAGTTGAGTCATGACCTCTAAGACTTCACCGACCATTTCCGGGTCAAGTGCAGAGGTTGGCTCATCAAATAGCATACAGACAGGATCCATACACAGTCCGCGTGCAATAGCGACACGTTGTTGTTGACCACCTGAAAGTTGACCTGGAAATTTATCTTTGTGGGCAATTAGCCCGACTCGATCAAGATATTCAAGTGCTTTTTTCTGTGCTTCTTCTTTAGGGCGATTGAGGACTTTTACTTGTGCAATCATAAGATTATCAAGTACGGTCATATGTGGAAAGAGTTCAAAGTGTTGAAAAACCATGCCTACACGTGAGCGAAATTGGGCTAAATTGGTATTAGGATCTTTCAGTGTTGTACCATCAACAACAATATTGCCTTGTTGGAATGGTTCTAGTGCATTGACTGTTTTAATCAGAGTTGATTTACCTGAACCTGAAGGTCCACAAACAACGACAACTTCGCCTTTTTCAATGGATGTAGTGCAGTCGGTTAAAACCTGAAAATCTCCATACCATTTTGAGATTTGTTGTATTTCTATCATTGGCATATTGATTCTCCTATTAGCGAATAATTGCGATTTTTTGATGTAAATGCTTCACGAGGCGTGATAGCGCAAAGGATATACAGAAATAGACAATCGCAACAATGAGATAGAATGTCGCTTTAGTTTCTGAACCGTAAGTATTGGCGAGTGTATTTGCATTGCCTAAAAAGTCAGGTGCGCTAATCACATAAACCAATGAAACATCTTGGAAAAGAACAATAGATTGGGTCAAAATGACTGGTAACATATTACGAAATGCCTGTGGCAAAACGACATTTGACATGGTTTGGCCATAAGTAAAGCCGAGGGCATAACCTGCATTAACCTGACCTTTGGAAACAGATTGAATACCTGAACGGACAATCTCTGAGAAAAAAGCCGCTTCAAAAATGGCAAAAGTAACGACACTTGAAAACAATGGGCCATAATAAATATCCGATTGAAAATCGAAAAATTTAGGTAATAGAAAATAGAAGATAAAAATTACTTGAATTAATGGTACGCCACGAAAGAAATCGACATAAAATTTTGCAAAGTTGCTCGCAATTTTATTATTCGAGAGACGCATCATTGCTAGTGGTGTACCAATTAAAATCCCGCCAATGATAGAAAGTATCGTTACGGTTACTGTAAATTTGAAACCTGCAATCAGTGTATCGATGACATCCTGATTTTGTAAAATACTAAAATCCATGATTATTTACCTCCCGAACCAAGTCCAGGTACGGACATTCGTTTTTCAATCCATGCCATAAAGTATTTAATACAGTAGGTGATGACTAAATAAACGGGTGTTGAGAGAATCAGAATGACAATATCCTGAGAAGTTTCTTCTCGCATAGTTTTAGTATAAGCAAAGAAGTTTAAGATGCTTAGCGCATAGAGAATGGCTGAGTTTTTAAAGACATTCATTGCTTCAGAAGTTAGCGTTGGCCAAACGATACGATAGGCAACAGGCAAAATTACATAGCGGTAGCTTTGGCTTTGGCTAAAACCCATCGCATAGGCTGCATTTTTTTGTCCACGTGATACGGTATTGATCCCTGCACGAACTTGTTCTGCAACTCGTGCAGCTGTATACAGTCCTAGTGCAAAAACACCGATCACGGCAGGTTTATCATTTAAAATATTTTGCCACCAACCACCATTGACCATTTCTCCACTACCTGTACTGAGGCTAAGTGGAAGGAGCTCGGGAAAAACGAATGCCCAAAAAAATAATTGCACAATCAATGGGATATTTCGAAACAACTCGACATAACATGTACCAATAAAAGCTAATCCTTTATTGGGTAATGTGCGGAGAATGCCAATGAGTGAGCCAAGTGTGAATGCGATGATAAAGGCAATCAGTGCTGTCCAAATCATGGTCCAAACACCTGAACCTAGGAGTTGTAGCCAAGTCGGGGCTTCAGCAACAGGGGAGTAACTTTCACCACCGATAACTTTACAGATGGATTCAGCCCAAGCGGCTTTATCCATTGCATATTCGTTGGAAGGAAGACAATATGCTGTCCAATTGAGTGAGCCAACAGACATGTGTGCTCCTTATAATTGTATTTTTATAAAATAATGAGAGGTCAAAACAGGTTAATGTTTTGACCTACCGATGATTGTTCTCATATAGTGCAAAAAATATAAAATGCGATTTATTTGCACATTAGATCAATCAATTAATTCCGGCATCTGTTGGTTTTGCCATGAGAGCTTTATAAGATGAACTCATAGGCATATTCATATTGACATTTTTTGGTGCAATTGGTGATAAGAACCATTTTTTGTATAGTGCAGCCATTTGACCATTTTTCCACATGCCTGTAACGACACGGTCAGCAATCGCTTTATATGCAGGATCGTCTTTTGGAATCATGATGCCGTATGGTTCAGAAGATAATACAGGGCCGACAATTTTAAATTCTTTTGGATTTGAAGATTTGGCAATGAGTCCTGCAAGAATGTTGTCATCCATCACAAAGGCTGCAGCACGACCTGAGGCAACCATTGCAAATGAGTCAGAATGGTCTTTCCCATAGACATTATTGACATTTACTTTTTGACCTTTCTCACCCATTTTGATGTATTTGTCAGAGGTTGTTCCTTGTGTCGTCACAACGGCTTTACCATTTAAGTCAGCAATGGTTTTAATCGGAGAATTTGCTTTTACAGCCATGCGAACTTCAGTCGCATAGTAGTTGGTTGAGAAACCAACTTGTTGCTGACGTGAAATAGAATTTGTTGTCGTACCACATTCCATATCAATGTTACCCGCTAACATTTCAGGAATACGGGTCGATGACGTTACTGGTTTGTATTCGACTTTTAAATTTGGAAGCTTTAAAGATTTTTTGAGTTCATTCGCAAAATTATTACAAATATCAATAGCATATCCCATTGGTTTTCCACCAACCACATATGAAATAGGATCGGAAGATTCACGATATCCTATAATAACTTTGCCTGATTGTTTAATCTTTGAAATGGTATCTGCTGCTTGAACTTGTGAAAATGCTCCACCCGCGATAAGAACGCCTAATGCGGTGGTTAAAATTTTTGTCGAATACTGCTTCATTTTCATGTCTCCATCATTATTTAGTTTTGGCAAATTGTGATTAGCTTATATTTTAAATTAAGCATAATTTATGCCAATGTGCCTATTGTAGAAATATGATCCATCATCTATTTCTTATAGTTTCTATTTTTATACTCGAATTTTGAATATGTAAAGGTTAAAAAGTAATATATTTACTTTTTGGTTGTGTGATTTAGATCTCAAAATTTTGGTAGGATATTTTTATTCTCGAAATGAAAAATAACAAGAGGGTTTTATATTTATTTGAGAACATAGGCTCTTTAGTAACATTTATTAATGTGATGATGATTTAATTTTTTGACACCTACTAGAGACCATGTTTTGTAAAGTTTATAAAATTATTCTTTATTAGTAGTTAGTTACAAAAGAAATTTACAGACACTAGAAATAGTTCTGTAAATTTTTTTAATTATATTTTATGATATTTAACACTTAGATATTTTGTTAAATTTAATCATGATGTCTGTTAAAAGATTTGTAATGAGTAGTGGTGAGAGATTCGCTGTTCTTTTGAATAGTGATGGTGTTCCTATGACTTATCCAAATTTATATACGATCATTCATCTAAGAAATCGTGGTCAATCAATCAATACAATTTCTGCTATTTTGGAAGATATTAAGTTGCTCTTTCAGTTGTTGGATAAGTTAGGAATTGACTTGGAACAAAGGATAACAAGTAAAGATTTTTTAAAATTAAATGAAATCGAAGCTTTAGTAAATTTAACCAGTTTCAATCGCAGTCGATTAGGTGGGGCAGATTCAAAAAAAAAGATCATAAGTTTTCCAAAAAGTAATAATAAAGAGCGATCTAGAGCAAAATTGGTTGTTACTCAGGACTATGTATCTAAACAATTAATATATAGGCGGTTAACTAATTTTGCTGAATATATTGGATGGTTTGAGACGCATCTTCATTCATCAGCAATAACAAGTACAAAACGTTTGTTAAAATCTCGTAGACCTCGTAAGTCCATGGATATTCAGTCTGAATACAAATCTTTTGATAGTGATCAATTAAATAAAATTTTCAAGGCGGTTGATCCTGATAATCAGAATCGTATCTGGACTTCAGATTACCTTACTTATAGAAATGAGCTAATTATCTATTTGTTTTTATATCTTGGATGTCGTAAAGGTGAATTATTAAATTTAAAAATTACAGATATAACTCCCTCTCAAGGTGTTACATCATATCTTACTATTAGGCGTAATCCTCATGATGGCAGTGATTCTAGGCTATATCAACCTTTGGTTAAAACTAGAAGTCGATCAATTGCAGTCAATCAAAACTTAAAGAAAAAATTAGAAACTTACATTTTAAATTATAGATCAGCCATACCGCATGCAGAGCTAACAGACTTTTTGATTTTATCAAATAAAGGTAAACCTTTATCAATAAAAGCTCTAGATAAAATCTTTTCTGAAATTTCTAAAGTTGTTCTATTCAATGTACATGCACATGCATTTAGACATACTTGGAATGACAAATTTTCTGAGAAATCTCAACTTTTAGTAGCAACAGGTCAAACAACTGAAGCTCAAGTTGAAAATGATCGTGCTTATCTAATGGGGTGGATACCTAACTCACAAAGCGCAAGAAGATATTCAAGGCGTGCAGAGAATAAGCGTGCCGTAGAGGTTGGCTTAAGTATCCAAGAAAAATTTGAGGATGAAAATGAATAAATCAATTCGAATCGATAGTTTAGATAAGTCGCAAAATACTTTTACCTCATTCAAAGGTTATGAGTTTAGTATCGATGATCAGAAATGGGTATTAGATATCAATAAAACTATAGATATCTCTCGTATACGAAATTTTGAGTTTTCTGTCCAATCTGATGTAGTCATGACTTTGGTTCATTTTGCTAAGTATAGTTCAAGTTCACATACAGCAAACATGTGCGAATATATTGGTAAATATTTTGATATTACAGGAGAGGATCATTTTTCAATTAAAGGTCTTTTAAATTATAAAAATTTTTATTCGGCAAAAAAAGATGAATACAAAGTAGCTATGCTACGAGTCTTTTTGAAGAAACTATATGATTTAGGTTATTCCTCAGTAGATGATGAAGTTTACGATCTAATGGATTCATGGAGATTGAATGGCAATGAAAAAGGAGCAGCAGTCCTTTCCCTTGATCCAGATGAAGGCCCATTTAGCCCATTTGAATTTCAAACAATTATCACTAGAACCAATGAATATTTAGCAGAAAATAAGATTTCCTATTATGAGGCTGCTCTAATTCGTGTTTTTTGTGCGACTGGTAGACGACCAATTCAAATTTCAGGATTAAAGGTGAAAGACCTATATGTGTCGGATAAATATAATTTTAATGATACAAATGCAGTTCATATCCTTAACATTCCGAGAGCTAAAGTTAGAGGTGCTAGTGGATTCCGATTTGCTTTTAATGAAGTGGGAATTCGGGAAAGTATTGCGAAAATCTTATTTGAACATATTCAAATTTTAAAACAGAAATTAGCAAAGCAAATAAAGCGAGAAGTATCTGAACAGGAGCTTTCAGAGTTACCAATTTTCTATGATATTAAGGTGTTAGCCAATCTAGATTGGAGCAATGAAAAAGAAATTTCTCAAATTTTGCCAACAGAAATTATTCATTTACCTACTATCAAATTAACTCAAATATTGAGAGATGCTGTTCAAAAACTTGGTGTCCGTTCAAGAGAAACCGGTAAACCAATACATATCACTGCATATCGGTTTCGCTATACGCTTGGAACAAATGCAGCTAGGCAAAAAGCAGGTGTGAATGTCATTGCAAAGCTGTTAGATCATCATGATACGCAAAATGCACACTGTTATGTACAGAGTGTTCCTGAAATTGCACAACAAATCTCATCCATCATGGATGAAAGCTTACGCAAATATGCAGATGCTTTTCAGGGGAAAGTTGTAAAGGATGAGATTGAGGCTCAATCACAAGTTAAAGAGGCGAATAGAATTTCTTGTGTAGAACAAGATTGTGACGTTGGCTCATGTGGTACACATCAATACTGTAACGATTACGCACCAATCGCATGTTATCTATGTAGCAAGTTTATGCCTTGGGCAAATGCACCTCATTATTTGGTTCTAGAACAATTAATTAAAGAGCGAGATGATCTAATTGCGATGGGTTGTAGCCTTGAAGTCGCTACCGTGAATGACCGTACAATTATTGCTGTTCAGCAAGTTATTGATGCTTGTAAGGAGTTCAACCATGGATGATTTAATATATTTCCCATCTGACAAAATCCAATCTCCTTACTCCGAAATTAAGCGGTTTATTGATTTTGTTAAACAGTTATCAGAATTAAATAAAGATATTAAATTTGATGAGAATTATTGGAAAGGCGAAGTAAACTTTGTCAAAACGGGTATTTCATCCAAAGATAGATCACCTGAAAATCTTTTGCACCATTCAATTCTAGAATTTGCCAAAGTGTATGTTAAGTATCAAAGAATTAACAGTAAGCTAAAAACTCATGATACGATTCTTTCAATTCGGGCAATAGAACAAATATGCTTAGACCGATATGGTGAAGTTGATTTAACTAAATTGGTTATTGCAGATTTTGACTTGGCTGCTGAAAATGCAAAGGAAAACTATAAAGCAAGTTCTGCTTACCATGTGGGTAGACAGCTAAAGATTCTTTTAGACTTTCTTCGCCAATTAAAAATATTAGCTTTACCAGAATGGAAAAGTCCAATTAAAAAACCTGCTGATAAGTCAATTGTGCTAGATGAGGAGTCAGAGGAACATAGAGCATCTAAACTTCCTGATGAGGATGCGATTTTTGCTCTAGCTGATATTTTCTCACGCAAAGATTCAGAATTGTCAGATAGAGATATTTTTGTCACCAGTGCTGTGAGCCTGCTTCTAGCTGCGCCTGAGCGAGCATCAGAGCTATTTTTCTTAAAGCATAATTGTATCCGTGAGGAAGAAGTCCAAACGCTTTCTAAGAGCAGTTTAGGGCTTGTGGCAGATGGTTCTAATATTGAGAAAGTATTAGGTATCAGGTGGTATGCACAGAAAAATTATGGGTATGACATTAAATACATTCCAAGTGTCATGATTCCAACGGTCAAACGGGCTATTAAACGTTTGATTAAGATGTCAGAAAAGCCTAGACGTTTAGCATACTTGCTTGAGACAAGCGATAAATTTCCAAGACATGAGCTTTGTCCCAAAGTGCCTGATGATCAATTGTTAAAACGTAGTGAAGTGTTGTTGGCAATGGGCTTTGATGTGTCGCAATATGATGACAGTCAAGCAAATAATTCTGGAATAGGTTTTTTAAGAACTCGTGATATACCTATTGATGATTATGAAGTCTGCCTCAACGATTTAAATATTATTCTGCGAAAGAGACTACCTAAAGGTTTTCCCTATATATCGTTTAAAACGAGTAATGGTGTACAGGTTAAATGGTCTGAAGCTTTATTTTGTTGTTTCGCAAACCAATTCCATCGTGATAAACCAACTATTTACTCAGAATTATGGATACCACATATTGATACTTTAAATGAAGATTTATCACCAACTAAAAAGAAATTAAGAGGAAAAGATGAGTTATCAAATGTCCAATCTATTTTTCAACGGTGGGGATATGGTGACTATAGTATGTCTACCCATCAGTTTCGACATTTATTGAATACGATAGCAAATACCAATGGAATGGATAGCATGTTACTCGCTAAATGGTCAGGGCGGGCTGATATGAAGCAAAATCGAGTATATGACCATACTTCGGTTGAAGATCGTAATTATAGCTTAATTGAGATGCAGAAAAATGAGGTTGGTACAGTAAATACTGATAGTACATTTACATTCCAAATAGCTACACCTCGAACTCTACAAGAGCTAAATACCAAAACAACATTGTCTATGCACACTACCGAGTTTGGACTTTGTACACATTCTTATATTGATGAACCCTGCCTAAAGTATAGAAATTGTCTTAATTGTACGGAACATGTCTGTATTAAGGGGGATGAAGAAAAGAAAAAACGACTTCAAGATCGACTTAGAAAAGAAAAAATCTTATGGGCAAAGGATAAGGAAGCTGTTAGTAAAAATGTTACTGGTGCAACGGTCTGGTTGGGGACTAGAGAGCTTACGATTAAACGTTGTGAACAGTTAATTGCCCTACTAGATGATCCAAACATTCTTGATGGAACGCCTTTAAGTTTGCCGCCTTCGGAAGATGTTACACATCTTGATTTAGCGTATCAAAAAGCAGGTCGTAAACGTATCCCCGTTATTGAGAATACTCAACGGAAAAAGATAGAGGATGAACCACATTTGCTCAGTCCTGCATTGCAAATGGATTTATGGATTTGATATGGCACAGCATTTAACCGATAAAGACATTGAGAATATAGTTGAGCTTCTTGATTATTGGCCTTTAGATCAGAAATTGACTTGGGAGCGGCTATGTCAGGCCATTGAGCTACAGCTCGAATTTGTGCCTGCACCAACTCGTCAAACTTTACAGAAATATGTGCGTATTAAGACTGCCTATGATCAATGCAAAAAACCACAAGTGTCAAAGGTTAAAAGCATTACAACACAGAAACTACCTGCTAGTTTAAAAATTGCTCAAACTAAAATTGAAGCTTTGGAGGTTAAGAATGCCAGACTGGAAAAAGAGAACGCTTTGTTGTTGGAACAGTTCGTAGTGTGGCAATACAACGCCTATAAGTATGGGCTAAGTATTGCTAAACTAAATGAGCCGATGAGTAAAAAAAGTTCTGACTGAATTGGTCAAGGTTGCTTTGCAAAAGGCAACGTAATAATAGATGAACCAGACTAGCAATAAAGTAATCAAATTGATGTCTACGCTCCTGTTTCTGGATTTTAGGAATTGGAGGACACGATGAGAATGAGGAAATAATGGATATTAAACCAATTAGAAGTGATGATGATCTTACGAATGCTTTTATTCGCTTAGAAAATATCTTTCAGGCAGATGAAGGAACGCCTGAAGCTGAGGAAATGGAAATTTTAGTTAATCTTATTGAAGCTTATGAAGACAAATATTACCCAATCTAATGTAGAGTCTAAAGTAGTGTTAGCAAAATCCTTGCTTAACACTGCGGATCAGCTTGGCCTGAAAGAGGCACAGCTTGCATCTGTGATTGGGGTGCATTGTGACACTATCAGTAGTTTTAAAGCCAATCCTGAACTCGACCCTGCGACTAAGCAAGGAGAACTGGCCATATTCTCATTGATATTTATCGTGCAGTATATGTACTCAGTGGTGGAGATTCAGAATGGATTCACTACTTCATGAATTCCTATAATGAAGCGACCAAAGGAGTTCCAATTGAGCAGATTCAAACTATTAGTGGCTTGACCACAGTGCTACATTTTGTTGACTCGGTTCGAGCGAAAATGTGATTTCTATAAAGAGATTATGTGTATTAGAATTTAATTCTATTGTTAAGAAACTCTGAGAGATGCAGCATGGTTAAACGTTTTAAAGACTTTATGACTGAAAATCGCAAGCCTCCTCCACCTTCGATGAGTCAGGTTGTGCCAATGCAACTTGGAGATGATGAAGCTTCAATGCGTGTAATGATGCATGCCGCTAATCGTGTAATAAGTCGGCATCTAGTTGAACTTAAAAAGCTTGCCTACAAATGACATTAACTTCTGTCGTTACTGCCAATGATGTAATCTTATACATGGCTCAGGCGGTAAAATGTACAGTCTAAAGCCTAGATAATATGTGTATTTAATAATTCTTCTTTTTCACATACTGTTCTTATTTTTATTAGTAGAAAAATTCAAAAACCTTATATTTCCTAATGCCTTTTTTATAAATATGTTAAATTTCACATCAATATATTTTTTAAATTTTAGTGTAAAAAACACTTAAAATTTTTGGAGCTTATTCAGAATGTCAGCTTTAACTAATTTACTTCAATCTATCGAAAAAATTACACTTACAAATAGAGATAAAGGCACTTCATTTGAAAATTTGATGGTTCAATATTTTTTGAATGAGCCTAAATATGCTGAACTTTACACAGAAGTTTTGTCTTATGCAGATTGGGTGGAAAAGTACGGTGAAAAGTTAAATATTACTGATAAACGTGACTATGGTATTGATCTAGTTGCGGTAACTATTGAAGGTGATTTTCATCCAATTCAATGTAAAAACTACAACACTACAAAAATTCAAAAGAAAGACATTGATAGCTTTTTGGGTGGATCGGGTAAATCATATTTTGCCTATCGTTATATTGTGGCATCAACGGATGATTGGTCAGATAATGCCAAATCATCTTTAGTTGATGCACAGCCGCCTGTTGCAACTATCTCACTTCTTGATTTAGAGGGAAGTTTGATTGATTGGTCTCAGTTTGATTTCGATCCAAATGTGAAACCAGTTTTTCGTGATAAAAAACAACTACGCCAACACCAACGTCCTGCATTAAATGCAGTAAAACATGCTTTAACAACTGCTGATCGTGGCAAGCTGATTATGGCATGTGGTACTGGTAAAACTTTTACCTCGTTGCGTATTGCAGAAGAATTAGCAGGTCGTGGCAAAAATGTCTTATTCCTTGTGCCAAGCCTTGCATTACTAAGTCAAACGCTGGATGAGTGGACACAAGATACCATGATTGGTATTCGTAGCTTTGCAGTGTGTTCTGATAGTGATGTCGGCAAGAAAAAAGATGATGACAACATTGTAGTTGGTATTAGCGATTTAAAATTCCCTGCTACGACTAATCCTCAAAGTTTAGTTCGAGCATTCAAAGCTAGAGATTTATTCAAGCCCAATGAAGCCAATGAGGACATGAATGTAGTGTTCTCTACCTATCACTCCATTGACGTTATTGCAGAAGCACAAAAAGCAGGATTTCCTGAATTTGATTTAATCATTTGTGATGAGGCTCATCGGACCACAGGTGCGACATTTGAGGGTGACGATGAGTCTAAATTTGTGCGTATTCATAACAATGATTATGTACAAGGAAAAAAACGTCTGTATATGACTGCTACCCCTCGTATTTATGGTGATACAGCCAAAGAAACTGAGGGAGTTACACTGTGTTCAATGGATGATAAATCACTTTACGGTGAAGATTTATATGTCATCACATTCTCGCAAGCAGTAAAAATGGGGATTCTATGCGACTACAAAGTAATTGTACTTGCTGTTGAAGAAAGCCACATTAATCGTCAATTACAGAGCTTATTAAAAGATGAAAACAACTCTCTAAAAGTTGATGATGCTGCAAAAATTGTTGGCTGTTGGAAAGCACTAGCTAAACAAGGTTTATATAATCCAGATGGTACAGTTGCTAAGCCAATGGAACGTGCAGTTGCTTTCTGTCAGGTCATTGAAAAAGAATACAAAGGTAAAAAACATAAGGTAAGTTCAAAACAAATTACTGAAATGTTTAGTGCTGTTGTTGAAGCCTACCAACAAGCAGAAATGGATCATTTGTACAGAACAGAAGAAGATCCATATATTGATCCATCATTAAAACTTAATTGCGAAGTTAAACATGTTGATGGAGGTATGAATGCAACAGAAAAGAAAGAAAAGATCACTTGGTTAAAAGAACAAGCTCCTGAAAACACATGCCGTATTTTATCGAATGTACGCTGTTTATCAGAGGGTGTTGATGTTCCATCACTTGATGCAGTGCTTTTCCTTACACCTCGTAACTCACAAGTAGATGTGGTTCAGTCTGTGGGTCGTGTCATGCGTAAAGCTCCAAATAAAGAATTGGGCTACGTAATTTTACCTGTCGTTATCCCTGCGGGTGTAGAGCCTGAACAAGCATTAAATAATAACGAAGCCTATCGTGTAGTGTGGCAAGTATTAAATGCCTTACGAGCACATGATGACCGCTTTGATGCCATGATTAATAAACTTGAGTTTAATGGCAAAGATGTATCTCGTATGGAAGTCGTTGCCATTGCAGATAAAGTTGTTAAAAAGACTAAAAAAGCAAAGCCACAACCGACTGATGGAAATGAAAAATCTGGTCAATCGGGTTTAAGTGAAGGTAAAAAACGCAAGGCAAAAGCCCAAGCTAGAGGTGGATCATCTATTGGGGAAGCTGTTTCACCAATGCCACAGCAAACAGAAATGGAATTTGAAGTTGGTGAAATTGAACGCGCTTTATATGCCAAAATCGTAAAAAAATGCGGTAATCGCCATCATTGGGAAGATTGGGCAAGTGATGTCGCAAAAATTGCCAAAACACATATTGACCGTATTCAAGCCATTCTTGAGAATCCTGCTAATACAAATGAAATTGCAGCATTCAATGAATTTGCACATGAACTACGTGATGACTTAAACAATAGCGTATCTGATGCTGAAATCATTGAAATGTTGGCACAGCATTTAATTACTAAACCTGTATTTGATGCCCTATTTAAAGACCATAGCTTTGCTGAACACAACCCAATGAGTTTAGCAATGCAAAAGGTGCTTGATGCGCTGAATGAGCATCACTTAGAAAAAGAAGCAGATACGCTTAACTCCTTCTATGAATCAATCCGTATGCGAGCAGAAGGCATTAATACTGCCGAAGGTAAGCAAAGTATTATTTTAACGCTATACGATTCATTCTTTAAAAATGCCTTCCCACGTATGACCGAGAAACTAGGGATTGTTTATACCCCTGTAGAGGTGGTGGACTTTATTATCCATAGTGTAAATGACGTACTCAAAAGTGAGTTTGGTAAAACCTTTGCTGATGATAACGTGCATGTACTCGATCCATTTACGGGTACAGGTACGTTTATCAACCGTTTGCTTCAATCAGGTTTAATCCCTGCGGATCGTTTAACGTATAAGTATAAGAATGAAATTCATGCCAATGAGATTGTTTTATTGGCGTATTACATTGCTTCAATTAACATTGAAACCGTATATCACGATCAAATGAAAACAGTTAATCCTAATCTTGAATATGCACCATTTGAAGGAATTTGTTTAACTGATACCTTTGAAATGTACGAAAAAGATGACCTCGTAAGTAAAGTTCTTATTGATAACAGTGCAAGACGTAAACGCCAAAAGGAACTTGATATTCGAGTGATTATTGGAAACCCGCCTTATTCAGCAGGTCAATCTTCTGAAAATGATAATAATGCCAATGTGAAATATCCATTTTTAGATAGTCGCATCGAAGCTACTTATGCAAAAGAGTCAACAGCAACACTACAAAAGAATCTTTACGATTCATATATTCGTGCAATTCGTTGGGCGAGTGATCGTATTAAAGACCGTGGTGTGATTGGTTTTGTGACCAATGGTGGTTATATAGATTCAAACTCAGCAGATGGTTTACGTAAATGCTTGGCTGATGAATTTAGCTCATTGTACTTCTTCCATTTAAGAGGCAATGCAAGAACATCAGGAGAGCAAAGACGTAAAGAAAAAGATAACGTTTTTGGTCAAGGTACTCGAACTCCAATTTTGATTGCAGTATTAGTGAAAAATCCAGATGCGAAACAACATGGTCAAATCTATTTCCATGACATCGGTGACTATCTAAGTCGTGAAGAAAAATTAGAGAAAATTTCTGATTTAGTCAGTATCAATGGTATTACCGCAATTGATGGTTGGACGACAATTACACCTGATGCTCATAACGATTGGCTAAATCAACGTGATGATAGCTTTAGTGAGTTTATTGAAATTGGAAATAAAAAAGATAAGAATGCTTCTATTCTTTTTAATAATTTCTCACTTGGCATTGCTACTAACCGAGATGCATGGTGCTATCAATCATCAAAACATAAAATTCAAGTACAATTAGAAATAATGATTAAATTATATAATCAAGAAGTTAAACGCATAAAAATGAGTTCTATTTCCAAAAGTGAAATCAATAATTTTATCAATAATGACCCAAGCAAAATAAGCTGGACTGACACATTAAAAAAAGACTTATGGAATAAAGTAATTCTTGATTTTCATCCAAATGACTTATGTCATTCATTATATCGCCCCTTCACTAAACAATGGCTTTATTACAACAAAAATCTAAACCAAAGAAGATATCAAATGCCACAAATATTCCCAAAAGGAGACATGGAAAATTTGATAATATCCTTAACGTTATCAGGTACAAAAGGGTTTGGGGTACTAATTAGCAAATTCATTCCTGATTTACATTTAATAGGTGATACACAGTGCTTTCCACTTTACCTTTACGAAGAAAACTCAGTAGAAAGTAATGAAACTGACCTATTTAACCAAGCTGAAAGCAATACAACAGATGGCAAATACACTCGAAAAGATGCCATTAGTGATGCGGGGCTAAAGCATTTCCAAGATGCCTACCCGAATGAAACATTTAGTAAGGAAGATATTTTCTACTATGTGTATGGCTTGCTACATAGTGAAGATTATCGTAGTCGTTATGCTGACAACCTTAGCAAAGAGTTACCACGTATTCCATGCGTGAAAAAAGCCGAAGATTTCTGGGCATTCTCTAAAGCAGGGCGTGATTTGGCGCATTGGCATTTAAACTATGAAATTGTAGAGCCGTACAAAGCTAAATTGGATTTAGGTGGTAAATCATTAAAGCAATTAGAAGATAAAGACTTCTATGTGACTAAGATGAAATTTCCTAAAAAAGACCAAAAGGATACGGTGATTTATAACAATGCCATTACTATCCGTGAAATCCCTGTGGAGGCTTATGATTACATCGTAAATGGTAAGTCAGCACTTGAATGGGTCATGGAGCGTCAAGGTGTTTCTACGCACAAAGACAGTGGTATTGTGAATGATGCGAATGATTGGGCGATTGAAACGATGGGTGATGCTAAATATCCATTAGAGTTGTTTTTACGGGTCATCACAGTAAGTTTGGAAACAATGAAGATTGTGAGAAGTTTACCGAAGTTGGATATTTAAAATATTGTAAACTCCATCAGTATAAAATCTGATGGAGTTTTATTTATAAAATTAAAGGGGAAGAAAGTGAAAGGTGTATTTTCAAAAAGTTTAGATCCTAAAGATGAACAAAAATTAAAAAACCTTCTAAATGAATTGGATCAGTTGAATAAAAGCTTAACGGCAAAATATACCTTAAGAAATGATTTAGAAGCTATTACTGATGGGCGTTCTGCTGCTGCGAAATTGATTAAAGAGGAAATTGATGCGCTAAGATTAGAAACTCAACAGTTAAAAGTACAAAAAGAACAATTAATAGATGACTTAAATTCATTATCCGAATTAAAACAAGATACAGAAGAACTAAAACAGATTCTACAACAAAACTATAAGCCAAATGTAACCTTGTTAAATTATCTCAAGCAGTTTATGACAGAGGAAAAAATTACTGAGTTAGAGAGCAAAGTAAGTAAAATTGATCATTTATATAGCAACTTTTATGATGAGAGTTCGTCAGAAAAAAATAAAGTAGATCAAATTAATGAAATATATGTGAAAGCGGATACATTCAATAAATATTTCTTTGAAGATGAAATTGAATTTGACGGATTAAAAATTCAAAGAGAGCAAGCTATCAAAAAGGAATATGAAAAGATCTGTGATTTTTATGATGAATTATTTAAAAATTCAGAAGATGAAAGTGGGGAAGAAAAGCTTTCTATATCTAAAATAATAAAGCAACAAGAGAAAAAAATTGACCATTTTTACAACAAGATTTTTGGTTCAAGTAACCCTGAGCAAAAAGCACTTTCTGATGTCTTAGATCATAGACTTCAGAACTTAAAAGAAGTAGAAAGCGAAGCCAAAAAAATTATTGGTCTTTCAAGTATTGCTGGACTTGCTGGTGGATTTGTAGAAAAAGGCAAAGAAGCGAGGATGAATAAATACGTAAGTTTAGGAGTTTTTGTTGCATCTTTAATTTTATTAGCTATTTTTAACTTTAAAACTATAGATTTTAATGCGTTGGATAAAATCACATTAATCTCTATTACTATACGGTTAGTTATAAATATCCCTTTAATTTGGATCGCTACAGTAGCTAATCTTAATTTAAATAAATACAGCAAATTAGAAGCAGAATATGGACATAAAGAGTCTTTGGCTAAATCTTATGAAAAGTATAAAGATGAAATTTTAAAGCTTCATCAAATATCATCAGACAATCAAGAAGCTTATGATAATATTTATGCTGATTTAATTAAAATTAATCTTGAAGCTTTTAAGAAAAATCCTGCTGATGGAATGGATACTGCAAAATCAAATAGTATTTTGGATCAAATATTGTCTAAGATTGATAATAAAAGTTCATAACTTTTGAAGGTAATGATTAATTAAGAGGTCTTATTATAAGTGGCTATTCAATCTATAGATGTGTATGTAAAAAATCAGCGAATGAATACGCATAAGAGCTAATTGAATCTAAAATTTATTCAGTGAGCTATTCAGCGTTACTCGGCTCACACCAAAATGTTTAGCTACTTCAGTTTTAGTAATCTGAGGATCACTCAGCATTGCTTTCGCTTTTTTAATATCGTTTTCTGACATTGAAGGCTTACGTCCACCTTTACGTCCTCTTGCTCTCGCTGCATCTAAACCTGCTATGGTACGTTCACGAATTAGACTATGCTCAAACTCAGCTAGTGCACCAAAAATATGAAAGACTAATCTGCCAGTAGCAGAGGTGGTATCAATTGCCTCTGTAAGCGATTTAAAGCCTATCTCACGCTGATTTAAGTCAGTAGTAATCTCGACTAAATCTTTTAATGAACGGGCAAGGCGATCAAGTTTCCAAACAACCAGAACATCGCCTTTTCTTAGAGCTTTCAAGCAACTTATCAATTCAGGACGATCCTTAGTTTTTCCTGTTATCTTTTCCTGAAAAATTTGTTCACAGTCTGCCTTCTGGAGTGCATCTAATTGTGAATCTAGATTTTGGTCATGTGTACTGACCCGAGCATATCCGATAATCATAATAAAACGTACCTAAACTTTACATAGATTTATTATCGCAATTTCTTTACGTTATTTTGAATAAGAAATGTAATTCTAGGATTATGTTTTAAATGTAAAGAAAACGACCATTTAATTAACACTAATTTTATGGAGGTGTCTTTGTGACATATCAGTCGTATTGTGCAGTAAGTAGTTTTGTTAAATTTACAATAAAAAAATTGACAAAATACTTTACGTTTCAATATAATCAATTGTAATACAAGAATATATTTGTTTTTAGTATATATATCCGTTTTAAATAACTCGATATACATATTTTTATAAAAAAAGTGAATTAAGATGTAAAAATATGAATTGTTATGCTATAAAAAATAAAATAGGCATATTTTTTGCATAACAATTAATTTAAAGGCGCTTTTATGAAGTTATCGATTGGTTTAAAAGTTGCGAATTCATTGTCGTTGACACCACAATTGCAACAAGCCATTCGTTTGCTTCAACTTTCAAGTTTAGAATTAGAGCAAGAAATTCAGATTCAACTCGATAGCAATCCATTATTGGAAAAACTGGAAGAAGAAAATCATTCCATGGAAAGTTTGGATACGATTAAAGAAGAGCAACAAGAAAAAGAACTATCAGAATCTTTAAATGCGGATCATCTACCAGATGAATTACCTGTCGATACGGATTGGGATGATGTTTATACTCATCAATCAAGTGCGATGGAGCGACCTGAATTTGAAGAGCGAGAGGACAATCGTCAGGGCGATGTTTCATTAAAGTCACACATGCTTGAACAGATTAATTTATTGCATTTTTCGCCAGTTGATCGCTTAATTGCTTATTGTATTGTGGATGCTCTAGATGAAAAAGGCTATTTAGATGCTGAAATTGAAGAAATTATAGCTTCAGTACAACATTTACTTGAGCAAATGGATTATGACGTTGAAGAAGACGAAGTTATTGCAGTATTAAAACTGATTCAACGGCTTGATCCGATTGGTATTGGTTCACGAAATTTGGCTGAATGTTTAATGGTACAAGTTGAGTCATTATCAGAGCTTGAGCCATTTCGAAATGAGGCGATATTGCTACTCAAACATTATGGACTTTTGCTTACTAACGACTTAAATAAATTGATTAAACAAACAGGCTTAAATGCGGAAATATTACGTTCAGCAATAGATTTACTGAAGACTTTAAAGCCTTATCCAGGTATGGAATTTGAAAATAAAGATTCAGATTATCAAATTCCCGATGTAGTTGTGATGAAGAAAGATGGGCATTGGCATGTGCAGTTGAATCCTGATGTTATGCCTAAACTTCGGATCAATCCATATTATTCAGGTATGATTCGTCGAGCAGATCAAAGTGATGATAATCAATACTTGCGTAATCAGATGCTTGAAGCTAAAAACTTTATTAAAAGTGTTGATGAGCGCCATAAAACTTTACTTAAAGTCGCAACATGTATTGTGAAACATCAGCGTGATTTTTTGGAAATTGGTGCGGAAGGCATGAAGCCTTTAATTTTACGAGATGTAGCAGATGAAGTTGAATTACATGAGTCAACAATTTCTCGAGTAACGACCAATAAATTTTTACTTACACCGCGTGGTTTATTTGAATTGAAATATTTCTTTTCAAGTCACGTGAGTACAACGGTTGGAGGTGAGGCATCATCAACAGCCATTCGCGCCAAAATTAAAAAATTGATTGCCGATGAAAATCCGCGTAAGCCATTGTCTGATAATATTATTGCTAACTTATTGAAAGAGGATGGAATTGATGTTGCTCGGCGTACTGTTGCCAAGTATAGAGAGTCGTTACATATTCCATCATCATCAGACAGAAAAGTCTTGATCTAAAATTTAAAATGTGAGTATTCTAAAGGCTCATTATGACGAATTCACGACATAATGAGCCTTTTTTGTTTTTTGGAGTAACTGAAATGATTACATGATGTCGATATAGAATTGAGCATAATTTTTGCAATGTTTCTGTCATGGAATTGTTTTGGTTAAGACATTTCAGAGCCTAATAGGGAGAGGGATCGCTTTATGCAAATGACAATTCGTGGACATCATTTAAGTATTACGCCTGCTATTGAAAATACAATTCGAGAAAAATTTGCTCAAATGACCAAGCATCTTGATCAGGTCAATAGTGTGCAGGTGAAATTAAGTAAAGATCATCAGTTGGATAAGCTTTCAAGAAAAGGTAGTGGTAATCATATTGCTGAAGCTATCGTTAGATTGCCTGGAGTAGAGTTGTTTGCTCAGGCTTCAGCCGATGATATGTATAGTTCAATTACACAGTTGACAGAAAAATTAAAAAGACAATTACAGCGACATCGAGATATTCAGGGACAGGCGCAAAGTAATTTTCAACCATTTATAGAAGAAGATCTGCAATTAATTTAAAATATTTTAAATTCACTAAAATAAAAAGAGGCAAAAGAGCCTCTTTTTATATTTATATGATTATAATCGTTTTTTTTAAAATAAAATGAATGAAAAGAGTCAATTATGTTTGTTGATGGGGTCGTGAAAAATTATAATGCTGAACGAGGATTTGGTTTTATTTCAGTTGATGGTCAAAAAAAAGAAGTATTTTTTCATATTACAGATTGCCCAAACCGTGATATTGAGCCTAAACAAGGCGAGCGGTTTAAGTTTCGTATTGTTGATGATCAAGGGAAATCTAAAGCACAAAATATTGTTCGCTTAGATATTCAGAGTGAAGCTGAAAGACATACGCCACAGAGTCGTGCGAATGCCCGAAAGAATATTACACAGCGTAGAAATAACAAGAAATCAAGTTCAGGTAGTGGTTTAGGAATGACTGTAATCGGATTGTTGGTCATTGTTGGGCTTATTTATATGCTATATGGGAAATATCAGCGTGTTCAGTTAGCAAATCAGCCTGTTGCTACTATTCAGCAAATTGCAGAACCTACCAATTTAAATCCAAACAATTATCGTTGCGATGGGCGGGTACATTGTTCTCAGATGAATTCACGAGAAGAAGCACGTTGGTTTGTACGAAATTGTCCTGGCACAAAAATGGATGGCAATCATGATGGTGAGCCATGTGAAAATGATTCACGTTGGTAAATCTGGATTTATTGATTTGAATTACTCTGGTCTGCATTTTTATTGATAAATAATGTACTGAATGATGAATTTTAAGTAGAACTTATAGTAAAATACTCGGTTTTTACACTGTCAGTCCCATAATGAGGTCTTTGCAATGAATAGTGAACAGCTCACTGAAATTTTAAAAGCGGCTTTTCCTGATGCAGAAGTTGCTGTCAGTGGACAAGCAGGTAAATTTGATCTTCGTATTGTCGATGATCAATTTGAAGGAAAACGTCCTGTTCCTCGTCAACAAGCTGTTTATGCACCGCTTAACTCATATATTGCGAGTGGTGAAGTACATGCGGTAACTATTCGTGCAATGACTAAAGAAGAATGGCGCAAAGCCAGTATGTTTGGAGCTTAAGCGTCAATGGATAAATTTGTCATTCAAGGCGGTGCAAAAATTGACGGTGAAGTTCGTATTTCTGGTGCGAAAAATGCCGCTCTACCTTTATTGGCTGCAATGATTCTTGCAGATAGCCCAATTACCCTTAAAAACGTTCCAGATCTTAAAGATGTTCGAACGCTTGTTAAATTGATTGGTGGTCTAGGTATCACCATGAGTTATGAGGGCGATACTGTTGTTGCAGATACCTCTACACTCGATAATCAGTTTGCACCTTATGAATTAGTAAAAACTATGCGTGCCTCTATTTTGGTGCTTGGTCCATTGTTGGCGCGCTATGGTAGTGCAAAAGTATCATTGCCAGGTGGTTGTGCCATTGGTTCACGTCCAGTCGATCAGCATTTAAAAGCTTTAGAAGCATTAGGTGCAGAAATTGAGGTTGAAGCAGGTTATGTCCTTGCTAAAGTCGATGGTCGCTTAAAAGGTGGTGAAGTCATCTTTGATATGGTGACTGTAGGCGGTACAGAAAATATTTTAACTGCGGCTGTTTTGGCGGATGGTGTAACAACAATTCGTAATGCAGCACGTGAACCTGAAATTACTGATCTTGCGCAAATGCTCATTAAAATGGGTGCGAAAATTGAAGGTTTAGACACAGACACATTGGTTGTGACTGGTGTTGAGAGCCTACATGGCTGTGAATATTCAGTGGTTGCAGATCGAATCGAAACAGGTTCGTATTTAGCTGCTGCTGCAATTACAGGCGGAAAAGTTAAAACTACACATACCGATCCAAACCTACTTGAAGCTGTTTTAGATAAGTTTGAAGAAATGGGTGCAGAAGTTACTCGTGGTGATGATTGGATCGAACTTGATATGATGGGTAAACGTCCAAAAGCCGTGAGTTTTCAAACTTTACCACATCCAGAATTCCCAACAGATATGCAAGCACAGCTTATGGCAGTGAATGCCATTGGTCGTGGTTTTGCGACAATTTCTGAAACGATTTTTGAAAATCGTTTTATGCACGTTCCTGAGTTAGCGCGTATGGGTGCAAACATTCAGGTTGATGGTAATGATGCGATTGTGACGGGTGTGGAAAAACTATCTGCTGCACCTGTTATGGCAACAGATTTACGTGCTTCATTCTCCTTAGTTTTGGCTGCTTTGGTGGCTGACGGGGAAACAACCATTGACCGTATTTATCATATCGATCGTGGTTATGAAGATATTGAAGCGAAATTACAGGGCTTAGGTGTCCAAATTCAGCGAGTGAGCGAGACAAGTTAATGAGCGATATGAGAAACGATGATCCAAATTTTGACGTAATGGGCAATTTTGATCATGGTTTAACGTTGGCATTGAGCAAAGGGCGCATTCTAAAAGAAACGTTACCTTTGCTTGAAACGGCTGGAATTAACTTATTGGAAGATCCAGATAAATCTCGTAAGTTAATTTTTCCAACCACACACAAACATGTACGTATTCTGATATTACGTGCCTCTGATGTACCGACCTATGTTGAAAATGGTGCAGCAGATATTGGTGTAGCGGGTAAAGATGTCTTGATGGAACATGGCGCGCAAAATGTCTATGAACCATTAGATTTAAAAATTGCTGTGTGTAAGTTAATGACAGCAGGTAAAGTTGGCATGGTTCGTCCGAAAGGTCGTCTGAAAATTGCCACTAAATATGTCAATTTAACACGTCAATATTATGCAAGCCTAGGTGAGCAAGTTGATGTAATTAAACTTTACGGTTCAATGGAATTAGCGCCATTGGTCGGTTTGGGTGATTACATTGTTGATGTGGTAGATACTGGAAATACGCTTCGTGCCAATGGTCTTGAGCCATTAGAAGAAATTTGCCAAGTATCTTCACGTTTGATTGTCAATAAAGCGAGCTTTAAACGTAAGCAAACTTTGTTGAACCCGATTCTTGCACAGCTTGAAAAAGCGGTTGCAGAGCGTGAAGCGAAGAAATTAGCTACATAAAATTTGCAGATTAAATCACCGCCTTAGGGCGGTTTTTTATGGTCTGAATTTTAATCCTACAATGAAAATTGATTCATTAATGTAAGAGAAAGCTTGAATCCATTTAAAATGAAATAGCAGAGATAGAATCATTTGAAATCATTAACCTGACTTTTCAATGAAAATGAGCGTAATTTTCCATCAACTAATAGAGAAATGCCTGAATGAACTTGCCCACAAGATAGACAAAACAAGGTAAACTCAATCTTTACAAATTAACCTTGTGGGTAAATTGATGCGCCGTTTATCGACTCAAGAGCAGAACTTTAAGCAAGTTTTTGCTGACTTGTTGGCTTTTGAAACCGTGAGTGATCCTGAGCTGTTAAAAACAGTAGACCAAATTATTGCAGACGTACGCCAATATGGCGATGCACATGTATTGAAACTCACCCAACAGTTCGATCGACATCCAGCACATCAATTCTCAGATTTAGAACTGACACAAGAGCAACTTAAAACAGCGTTTGATGGGTTAAGTACAGAAGTACGTGAAGCCTTGGAAATGGCAGCCAACCGTATTCGTACATTTCACCAAGCGCAAAAACAAGACGGTTGGTCTTATGTTGATGAGTTGGGTAATACTTTAGGTCAAAAAGTGACACCACTTGACCGTGTTGGTATTTATGTACCAGGGGGGTTAGCATCGTATCCATCTTCAGTATTGATGAATGCGGTTCCCGCACATGTTGCAGGCGTGCAAGAAATTATTATGGTTGTTCCTGCACCGAATGGTGATTTAAATCCATTGGTATTGGCAGCAGCATATTTGGCAGGCGTACATCGTGTATTTACTATTGGTGGTGCGCAAGCAGTTGCAGCCTTGGCTTATGGAACTGAAACCATTCCACAAGTCGACAAAATCACAGGGCCTGGGAATCGTTTTGTTGCAGCAGCAAAACGTGCAGTGTTTGGTCAAGTCGGTATTGATATGATTGCAGGACCTTCTGAAATTTTGGTTTATGCAGAAGGTAAAAATAATGCGCAATGGTTAGCAATGGACTTATTGTCACAAGCTGAACATGACACTGTTGCACAAGCAGTATTTATTACACCCGATGAACAGCTGTTAAATGACGTTGCGGAAGCAATTGAAGCACATTTAGCAGAATTACCAAAAGCAGAAATTGCACGTACTTCTATTGCAAACCGCGGTGCATTGGTTTTGGTGAAAAATCGTCAAGAAGCGATTGATTTAATTAATCAAGTTGCACCTGAGCATTTAGAGCTTTGCTTAGATGAAGCAGAACAAATGTCAGAAAGCATTCGTCATGCAGGTGCAATTTTCATGGGACGTTATACGCCAGAAGCAATTGGTGATTATTGTGCAGGCCCTAACCATGTTTTACCAACATCGGGTACAGCACGATTCTCTTCACCACTTGGCGTTTATGATTTCCAAAAGCGTTCGAGCTTGATCATGTGTTCTGAGCAGGGTGTGAAACCGCTTGCGAAAACTGCCGATATTCTTGCACAGCAGGAAAATCTGGATGCACATGCGAGATCGGCAAGATATCGTTATCAGTAATTAAAAAGTATTTAAGCCTCTCCTTAGCCTTCTCCTGAATGGAGAAGGCACTTTTATAATATGAAAGAACTCTCTCTTCCGCCATATACGGCTCAGGGAGAGGTTAGGAGAGGGGCAATAAGAGAAAATAAAATGTCAAATATTACCCCCGAAAAAATGCGTTTTTGGAGCCCTGATGTACGTGAATTAGATCCGTACGTACCTGGCGAACAACCGAAAATTCAAAATATTTTAAAACTAAATACCAATGAAAATCCGTATCCGCCATCACCAAATGTTGTAGCTGCGGTACAAGCTGTTTTGGAAAATTCAGCAGATGCTTTGCGTCTATATCCTGACCCTGATGCGACAGCTTTGAAACAAGCGATAGCTAAACAGCAGAATGTCGATGTGGAAAATGTTTTTGTTGGTAATGGTTCAGATGAAGTATTAGCACACATTTTTAAAGCATTTTTTGTGCAAGAAAAACCGATTCTATATCCAGATATTACCTATAGCTTTTATCCTGTTTATAGTCAGTTTTTTGGCATTGCAGAAAAAACCAAAATTTTGCCGTTAAATGATGATTTTGAAATAGAAGTTAATGACTATAAACAGCCTAATGGCGGGATTATCATTACCAATCCAAATGCACCGACCAGTATTGCACTTGGTTTATCTGCAATTGAAGAAGTGTTGCAAGCCAATCCTGATTCGGTAGTTTTAATTGATGAAGCTTATGTAGACTTTGGTGCGGAATCCGCTGTTAGTTTAGTTGAAAAATACGATAATTTGGTCGTATGTCAAACAATGTCTAAATCACGCTCATTGGCAGGTTTGCGTGTTGGTTTCGCTATTGCACAACCGCACTTAATTGCGGCACTTGAAGCGGTAAAGAATAGTTTTAATTCCTACCCAATAGATCGTTTTGCCATTGCTGCTGCTGTCGCTTCATTTGAAGATCAAGCCTATTTTGAAGCGCAAAATAAGAAAGTGATCGAAAGTCGTGACAAGTTAACAGTTCAATTGACTGAGCTTGGATTTAAAGTTTTACCTTCTAAAGCTAATTTTATTTTTGTAACATTGCCATCACATGATGCAGGTGAATTGGCGAGTCAATTACGTGAACAAGGTATTATTGTACGCTACTTCAATAAACCACGAATCAATCAATTTTTGCGTATTACCATTGGCACAGATGAGCAAAATCAACGTTTAGTGGATACCTTGAAAACGATATTTTGATCTAATCTCCCCTAACGCTGAGCCATTATTGGCGCAAGGGAGAAGAGCAGGGATAAAAAGTGAATCTTAGGATTCGCTTTTTTTATCTGAAGATTCAGGTTGATACCATGTATTGAGTAAATCCAATATGGCAGAAACTTTATCAAAACATTCTTGATACTCAGCTTCACCATCGGAGGCAATGGTGATTCCACCACCAGCCCAAACTGAAAGTTCATCTTGATACTTTTGGACAGAGCGAATTAAAATATTCCAACTACCTGTACCATCAAAATTAAAATAACCCATTGAACCGCAATATGCACCACGAGGAGTGCCTTCAAGTTCTTCAATAATTTCCATCGCACGAATTTTAGGTGCACCGGTAATTGATCCTCCTGGTAGTGCAGACAAAAGCACATCAACAGGATGAATATCTGCTTTTAATGTTGCAGTGACTTCACTGACCATATGGTGAACTTGATTAAAGCTTTCAATTTCAAAGAGTTTTGGTGTTTTTACCGTGCCTGTTTCAGCATAAATACTGAGATCATTTCTCAGTAAATCTACAATCATCACGTTTTCAGCTTGATCTTTTTTCGATGACTTTAATATTTGTTTAGATTGCTTATCTAAAATTGAATCAACATAGCGAGGCATTGTGCCTTTGATCGGTTTAGTAACAATTTTTCTTTCACTTTCAAAGTCAATAAATAATTCAGGTGAACAACTGAGCAATTCAAAATCATCAATTTTGAGATAACCTGCATAAGGTGCATTGGTGAGTTTCCACAAGTCTTGTGCTGTATCAAGCAAATTACCTATTGTTTTTGCAGTAAATTCTTGTGTTAGATTAATTTGATAGCAATCCCCCGCTTGAATGTACTCTTGAACTTGCTCAAAAGCATGTAGATATTGTGTCTTATCCCAACGTGGTTGACAGGGTGTCATCATTGAAAATAAAGAGCTTGATGTTGGTTTTTGAAAAATTAAAAAATTGATTTGATTGAAAATTTCTTCTGCATTTTCTTCTGTGCTATAAAAAATCCATTTTTTATTTTCTAAGCGTAAAAACGTGAGGTATTGACCTAAAAAAAACGTAGGTTGTTGTCGATGTTGATTGTGTATTTGTTGATTTGCAGAAAAATTATAATCAAAAAAACCGATATAACCACCGTTAAAACCATCAAAATTTTGTGAATTTTTCGTCAGATCAATGTCAATAAAAGATTTAAGATCTTGCAATGCAGTTTGCGTATATTCTGATTGATGATCGCGAACATAATGTAGGGCTTTAAAATTACTTTTTTTAATACAATAAGATACGGGTGAAAATGCAATTACAGGCATATTGTTGTTTGCTAAATAGACACAGCCTGTGAGTGATGAAAGGCGTTGTAAGATGAATGCAACATCTAGATCATCGAATGGGCATAAAAGATTTAAAAAGGAAGAGCTTGGCATTACATTCAAAATATCAGAGTTTCTATAATTTTATCTTACTTTCACGATGTAGTCACAGTAATTGCCGTTTGTCGGTTAGTTACTGATTTTGATGAACAGCAGTTGAACAAAAAACAACATGGAGTTAATTTAAAAAGGCAAAACGGATTACTCAAGGATTGATGCTTCTGTTGTAAAAAAATAAAAACAACATGGAGCGGCGGAGAGTGGTTAAAAATGAAAAAAAATGCTCTTGGGAGAGTACACATGAAATTATTTACTAAACTTGCTTTAGTTTCTGCAGTAGCTGTAAGTTCAAATGCAATGGCTATGCAAGCTATGGATGATGCTGCATTGAGCGCAACAACAGGTCAAGATGGTATTTCTATCGGTATTGGTATCTCTAAGGTAGATATTGCTAAAGTTCACGTTTTTGATGGTGATGGTTTGGCTGCTGCTGGTGCTGCTGGTGCACCAGGTTTTGGTGGTACTGCTACAACAGGTGCAATCACTTTAAATAATGTTGTTCTTAGTGCACCTCATACTTCTGCGGGTGCTTTAGATACTACTCGTATGTTGGCTTCTGGAAATTTAGCTGATTTGACTATTGATACTGATGGTGGTGCAGGAGAACCATTCTTAAACGTTGCTGCTGCAGTGTCTGGTCTTGATATTGAGTTAGGTAAAATTGAAGTTAATGATGCAGCTGGTACTGCGGGTGCATATACTGTTGGTACAGCTAGTGCTGAAATTCTAAGTGGTTTAAGCCTGAAAACAGGTAAAATGAACGCTGTTATCCAATTGGGTAACACACCGCAAGGCGCAATGATTAAGCTTGCTGGTTCTATGACTGGTGGTCTTGAAATTAAAGATCTAGCGATTAAAGATGCATCAACTGGTGGTGGTGGTTACATCGTATTGGGCGGTATCAAAATTAAAGATACAGTTGGTAATGATTTAGCATTAGATGCTGATGTGGCTGTAACTAAACAAGGTCTTGCAATTACTGCAATGAAGGGCTCTACAGATATTTATATCACTAAAGTAGTATTAGGTGGCGGTACTGGTTTTGTTCCTAAATCAGGTGCTGTAGCTGCTACGCCTGGTACTGGTGTGGGTTCTGGTTCAATTGGTGATGTTGCGATTTCTGGCATGAAAGTATTTAATGGCGCTGCTATGACTGATCCAGGTGCTAAGATTACAATCTCTGGTCACTAAGTTTTGTTTATAGTCTAGATAAATTAAAAAAGCGCGTGAGTCCACGCGCTTTTTTTTACTTAAAAATACGATAATGATGAAGTAGTCAAAAAATTAGCTGTATTTTTTTGGAAAAGAAGGTATCTTCTAGTCACAGGGACGTAGAGTGTTTACTCTAAAAATAAAATCAACACTTTAGGCAAATTGATTGCCGATACTAGAATAGTTAAAATTATGTTAGAGATTACTTTAGGTTCGGCATTAATTTATTATTTTGCCAGCCATGCATTAGACATCAAAGAAAAGCCTGCTCAAGCTGTTTATTACACAGAACTTGCAGACTCAAGAGATAAGGCTTTTTCAAAATATCATCGTGAAGCAGTAGAAATTAAACCTGCGCTTGAAAATCAATTTCGTGGCATCGTTCGTCAGGCTTATGACTATAGTTGTGGTTCAGCGGCATTAACTACTTTACTCAATGGTTATGTTGGAACGAATTTGACCGAACAGCAAACGATGGAAGGTTTGCTCAAATTTGGTGAGTATGAACGAATTGTAGAACGTCGAAGCTTTTCATTGCTCGATATGAAACGATTTGTCACGGCTGTTGGATTGCAGAGTAATGGCTATAAAGGTGAGTTTTCCGATTTAGTTAATCAAAAACAACCTGCTATTGTACCTATTTCCTATGCTGGATTTAAACATTTCGTTGTTTTTAAAGCTTATAAGGATGGTCGAGTATATGTTGCCGATCCTGCCCTCGGTAACATCAGTTTCGATCAAGAGCGATTCAAAGAAATTTGGGAAAATAATACATTATTTATTATTAATGTCGAAGAAGGGCAACGTAAAGATATGCTTGCCCTACAAGATGCAGATCTAAGACACGTTGATGATGCAACAATCAATCGTTATGCGTTGGTCGATGCGCAATTTTCAACGGATTATATGAATAAAATTGCAGATAAAGCATCAACCATGCGAAGAGTCATTGACCAAGATAAGAACTCAGAGACGTATGGTCAGCCAATTACAACCTATATGCGACTCTATTATAAACGTAAATAAAAGATCGATTAAAAATTAGATAATCAAATTCTTTGGTAGGGAATAAAATGAATAATCAATGGATGAAAAGAACACTGCTAGCGATAAGCATTCAATTGGTCATGGGTGGTGCTTATGCAGCCAATGAGGAAAATGCTGTCGATGCAGTTGCAGAAGAAGCAACGGATGTTGCTAGCGATGCTGTTTTAGATACGGTTAGTGATGTAAAAACAGCAACACAAGACGCTGTCGCACCAATTGCAGATAAAGTCACCATCAATAAAGATGAAACACCTTCACTTAAACCTGTAGAGGGTAGTCAGGCTGCAAATGCATTACAAAAACAAGAAGGTGATGCAACACAAGAAACTAACCTTCAAGAAGTTTTTACCTCAAATGAGCGTCAATACTCTTTAATTAAAAAGGGTGAAATTTCAACATTTTATGATTTAGATTATTCTTATTACCGTGATACACAAATTAATGCGGCAATGAATGAGGGTAGTTTATATCAATTACGTGTGGATGAAGATGCAAGTCATACCATTACCAATACATTTTCATTTCAATATGGTGTACTTGATAATTTAACGTTTAGTGCGTCTGTGCCCTTGATTGCTAAATCAGACAAGATGAAAGATGCCACAACAGCAGGTTTGGGCGATATTAATTTTGGCGCACGTTGGGAGCCATTTCCACTTAAAAATGATCGCTTACCTTTAATCTTATTTGGTAGCTTATCGACTAAAACAGGTGACAGTCCTTATGAGATTAATCCAATAACGGATCTATCAACAGGTAAAGGTTATTATTCAGCAGGTATAGGTGCAAGTACACGTAAGTATATTGATCCTGTCGTTTTATTTGCTTCAGCATCTGCAAATTATGGTTTTAAAGAAACAGGTTTAAATCAAGTTCGTGGTGGTCCAGGTAGCGATACAGTCCGTATCCTAGATGAATTCGAACCAGGGATTACAGCAGGTTTCTCATTTGGTTTTGCATACTCATTTAACTATGACGTATCCATGACAATGTCATATCAACAATCCTTTAACACCAACACATCATTTACTTATACCAATGGCGAATCATACGACAGTGCAGACCAAACGAGCTCAATGTTTTCTATTGCATTGGGTGTACGTGTAAGTCCTGAAACAATTGTCAATGGAACACTTGGCATTGGCTTGACAGAAGATTCTCCTGATGTGTCATTGGGGTTATCATTCCCACTTGATATTCTTGGATTTGGTAAGAAAAAAGCAAGCTAATAGGGGTTTGGTATGAAAAACATACGCTTACGCCCGTTGGTTTCTGCAATTTTATTAACGGGATGCACGACACAAGCTTTTGCACATTTGGGCTTAAACTTGTCTGTTGATGTTCGATCTTTAACTATGGGGAATGCAGTTACTGCAGACCCTCCAGGCATTAGTGCCATTCATTTTAACCCAGCAGCTCTAACTAAACTGAAAGGTTTGCAGACGGATGTACAGGGGCTAATTGCAAATTTTGATGTGCAACGTGAATTTTCAGCACCTGCAGGCTATAACGTTTTTGGTTTTTCTGATGACCCATTAATTTGTAATGATAGTCCAGATAATCCATCAAGCTTGTGTACAGATTTCAAAGATTCTGTTCATGGTGATGTAGAATATGCAAGCTTATATATTCCAATTTTGAAGAAGGTTGTAGATTTAGGTGCGGGTTGGCCAGTAATGGCGCCAACGGGTGGTGTGTCATATAATCCACCTGGCTCTAAATTGACTTATGCAACAGCAGCTTATGCACCAATGGTTGCCGGTTTTGGTTCTGAAAATGGTAACCCTGGTAATTTTATGGGGCAGCAGGTTGCCATTGAGCGTATTACTTATTTATCGCCATCTATTGCTTATCAGGTCAGTGATGAGCTTTCGATAGGTGCATCTATTGGGATGTCATACAATGCGATTGCATTGAAAACAGACTTACGTTTCCCCAATGAAATGATTGGTGTACTACGGATGGTAGATGAATCTGTTTGTGCACCATTTAGAAATGATTCCAATGAAATTATTAACTTACTTTTGTTCGGTTTATGTAATGCCGATGAGGGGATGAATCCATTTGGTAAGTTTGGACAAATGGAAGTCCAAATGGAGCAAAGTCTCAGCCCAAGTTATAATTTAGGGTTAATGTGGGAACCAACGGACGAGTTCGGTTTTGGTATGGTTTATCAAAGTTCTGCAAAAATGCGGATGAAAGGTAAATACTTTATTGATAATGCCAATGCACCACGAGAATTAATCAAAGGTCTTAATCAGTCAGCAACAGGGCAAATTCTTGCAGCTATTTTAGGTTTTCCAGGCTATGTTCCGCCAACAGAGTCGGGTTTAATTGCAATGGATCTTGAATATCCTGCGCATTTTCAAACTGGGATAAAATATAAAATTTTACCTGATTTACAAGTAAATTTTGATTTGGGTTGGACAGATTTTAAAGCATGGGAAAAATTCAAATTTGAATTTGATCGACAAATTTCGGCTTTAAAAATTGCGAAACTTTTGTCTAATGATGTTACTGATACATCTTTAGCCTTACCACTTGGCTTCCAATCACCATGGAGTTGGGGCGTTGGTCTAGAATATTCAGCAACAGATCGTTTGAAATTACGTGCAGGTTATGAACCTCGTGCTAGTGCGATTCCAGATGATAAGCGTAATACGATGGTTCCAATTAACAATGCACAATTATTTGGTTTGGGCTTAGGGTATCGTTTTGATGAAGATACAGATATTGATCTATCTTTAGCTTTTTTACGTAGCCGAGATAATATTCCAGCCAATACGAGTAGCATGTCCAACCAAACAGGCGTAGGTAATCTGTTATTGAATCCTTATGCAGGTATGGATGTAAAAACCAATACAAAAGTTACAATTTTGGGTCTGAACTATAGAACGAGATGGTAATGGCATTGATGTTAAAAAAAATATTTAGACATACACCTTTGGCATTACTCCTGTTAACAGGAGTTTCTGCCTCGGCTGTAGGTGCAGGGTTTTATACCATTATTGGACCTGATGGACGTCCAATGGTGGTTCCTGAGCGAACATCGAAAAAAAAATCAGATGTTCCTCAAATAACAAAAACACCTGAAAAAGTAATATCTGAAAAAATCCAAAATGCGAATGTTCAGTCAAAAAAAGATGTTCATCAAGCACAACGCAATATTTCAAATCTTCCGCAAAAAGCGCAATCTGTCGTTGAACAAACTCAAAATATCGACAAGTCAGCATCAACTCAGCAACAGGCTTTAAATAAAGAAAACTCCGCTAAAAAAGTTGACCAAGTCGTGGTTGCCAAAGTAGCTGTCGTTCCAACGACTCAAAAAGTTGAAATATCTGAAAAAGTAGATGCAACTCGTAAAGAGCCACAGCCAATCGTGACTGAAAAAATAAATATTCCTATATCAGTTAATCATTCAGATCAGCCATCTACGACTTCATCGACACAGGTTATACACAGTGATGTAAAACAGAAGTCTTTATTGGTAAATAAGCAAGCTGAAACACAATTTACTCAAACTCAACAAGCGTTAAAAGTAGATGAAAAAATTCAATCACAAGACGATCAAAAGCCGAATAACTTTGTTGAAATTGATGGTGTTCAGTATGTAAATAATGAATATTTAGAAGAACGTGAATTTAATTTGGAAGGTAAAAAGCGTTTTTATATCATGCCTGAAGCAGGTTCATCAGGTGCAGGTCATCATGTTGAAACCGTAGAGAGAGAAAAAGGTCTTGGTCATTCATTGATTGAAAAAATTCAGAAACAGAAGCCTGAAATTGCTAAGACAATTGCCTTGTCACCAACGTATTATCGTTTGCCTAAAACAGAAGTTGTTGAGTCGCTACAAAAAGCTTGTTTTACGGATAAAAAAGTTACAAAGGCAAAGATATTAGATTTAAAAAATAAGGATGTCGGATTTTGGCCTGTTGCGCCAATCAAAGATGATTTTGCTTATGAAGTGGTCAAGCTTGATCAACAGGTCGAAAATGTTTTATTGACCTCTTATGCTTCGTCACAAAAATCACCAAGTTATTATTGGCCTTTAGTGGTCTTTTTAGATCAAAAAGGTTGCGTGGTTGAAGGCGTTAGTGGTTTTAAAAATCAAAATCTTGACGAAAACAATATGCAACATGCTGCAATGGAAGGTATTCTGAAAAAGCCAGAAACGGCATCATATATGTTTATGACGCCACTTTCTGCAGCAGTGGATGCTGAAAATATGCAATTAACAAATCAGGGACAAATTAAGCTTAGCGTTATTCGCTAAGTGATGAGAAGAGAATGATGAATAAAAAATATATTTTACCTTTTACATTAACAGGTTTAGTTTCTGCACTGGCTGCATGTGGCGGTGGTGGTGAAAGCGCAACAATTTTTGAAGATCCCAACAAAGGTGTGGTTACGACCACCAATGGTTGTAGTGATTCATCTGAAAAATGTTTAGCATTCTATGTTGATTATCCTGTTGAAGGCTTGAACTTTGACTGTAGTACAGATACTAAAAACCATTTTATTACAGAAATGGATGGTGGTTTGGCGTCGGGTGGTTGTGCTGTCGGTGATAAAGCGAGTTTTTATATTCAAGGTACGCAAACGTCACGTAAAATTTCTTTAGGTGTGATTGATCTTACAAAAATACGTCCACTGAAAGTGACAGGACAGCCCGCAGCAATTGGGCTGATTGATATTGCTACAGCAATGACTGGTAAAGCACCAACACAAATGAATATGAATGATGATACATTCAAAGTCATGGTTGGATTGGTTCGTGTTATGCAAGCGGTTGGAACCGCTCAGGATGCAAGTGTTGAAGGTGATGTTCAACCCATCGAACTGACCAATGAATTGAAGAATAATCTAAGTAAAATTGCATCGGATGTTGATGTAAAAAATTTCCTTGATGGCAGTTATGTCAATATTTTACAACCATGGTTGAATATTGGAGCGATTGATCAACAAGCTGCTGAAAAAGTCGCAGTACAATTAATCAATTTATCTGATGTGGGGCTGTATACTGCAAATTTCCTTGCAATTAAACAAGGTAGTGTCGATCTAGGTGGCTTCTTTGGTACAACTACATCTGGAAGTGGTATTGAATCTATTGCAAATCTCTACGCACTGACTAATCGTCAAGGTTTTTCTACAGGTTATGCTGTGCAATGGATGGGTAAGCCTGTAACAACGGGTGAAAATATTATTAGCACGATTGGTCGAATTAATTTATTGACACAGAGTGTACCAAATAAATTAAATGCTCAAGGTACAAGCAATTGGATTAATTCATTTACGAAAAAAATTGGAACACCATTTGTTTTACAGTCACCATCGAATATTGCGGATCGACTTGAAATTTATCAAGGTGCCTTACTAAATGGTATGACTATTCCTGGTACTGAGTTTATGTACAAGCAAATTACAGGGGATACTAAAGCACCGACGGATAATTCAGTCTATGGTCGTTGGAGACAATCTGCTGGCAATGAACAATTGACAGGTTCAATTGATATATATAAAACTAACCCTGCAACCTATCTTGATAAACAGGTTTTTAGCACGATTAATAATGTGAAATCAGGTGAAAAGTATATATTCCCATTGTATGCAAATCTGACTTTTAAGTTTAGCGATTCGTCAGTTTCTGATGTTAAATTGGGTATTGTTGTTGATGAAAATGGTGATATTCGAACCAATATTGGACGTAATGCAACAGTAAATGATATGTCATCGGCTGAATGTGTGAGTGTTGATGATTCAACTTATAAAGATACTAATGGTGTACAGCAATATCGTGTGGGTACAACAGGGGCTGCAAACTTTGGCGTTAGTGATAAATCATTGACCATTCGTATGATTTTAGCAAATCCTGCATTTGGTAATATTGATGGTGCATTGATAGGTTTAAATGAAAGTCTGATGTTCTTGCCACAGGATAGTTCAGGAAAAATAACATCTTATAGCTCTGGTGGTGTGCGCTTAAATCTACAAAATTTAATTGTAGGTAATGTGTCAGCAGGTATTAATATTACAGGTTGGGATGGTGCAGCTGCGACTAATGCTGAGTGGGGGAATTTGTTAGCGATGTCGCAGGTTGTTTATAACTCAGTCAAAGATAACGAAAAGAAGGTAACTGCTGAACAAAAAGAGTTAGCAAAACGTACGAGTGGTATTATTACCATTGATTTACCATCTTGTTATACTGTGAAAACTAAATAATAAAATTTAATTATTATAAAAAACCATCCTTTGGGATGGTTTTTTATTTGCTTGATTGAGTCAATATGAAAATGTGTTTATAAAAAGTCTCAACAACATTTAATTAATTCAATTAGCCCGTATGATCTAAACGAGAACCTAAAGTTTCTAAATGCATTGGAAAGCTTCCCGTTTTTTGATCTGCAAAATAATGGCGTAAAGTGCGTTCTACACTTGGAAATGCCAAGTCACCCCATGGAATTTCGTGTTCTTCAAATAAGCGACTTTCAATGGTTTCATCACCTGCACCAAATTGACCATCAATGAGTGTAGATTTGAATAGTACATAAATTTGTCCTATTCGTGGAATGTCATACATACAGTATAATTCACCGATGCTGACTTCGGCTTCGGCTTCTTCACGGGTTTCACGTGCTGCACCCTGTGCCATCGTTTCTTGTAATTCCATATAACCTGCGGGCAATGTCCACAGTCCATAGCGCGGCTCAATGGCACGGCGACACAGTAGAACTTTGTTGTCCCAAAGAACAAGTGAACCACAAATGACTTTAGGATTGACATAATGGATTGTTGCGCAATGTGTACATACCTTTCGAATTTTTTGATCACCTAAAGGAATTTTTTCTATTGTTTTATGACCGCATGTTGTGCAAAAACTCATAAGCTTCATGAACCAAAGATGATGACTCAGCATAGCGTAAAAATGCTTATTTCGCATCATTTATAGCCGAATACATGAAATTTCATATATGATATTAAAAGAATAAGAAAATGGCGATGAGGGAAAGAATGCAGGATGCTTTACTGACACAAGTTTTACAGCAAAGACTCCGTTTTGCTAAACGAACACACCCCGCAAAAGCTGCTGTTCTAATTGCCATTACAGATGAAGCTGATCCTAAGGTATTGCTAACACGCCGCTCGGTTTATCTTAATAATCATGCAGGTGAAGTTTCTTTTCCCGGTGGAAAACGTGATCCCTCCGATACCAGTAATATTGTGGTTGCACTGCGTGAAGCATGGGAAGAAACAGCCTTAAATCCTTTTGATGTCAAGTTGTTGGGCGATTTACCCATGGAACTTGCTAAGAGTGGTATGACGGTTAAACCCGTTGTGGGATTGATTCCTGCAAATGTCCAACTGATTGCTCAGCCGACTGAAATTGATCGCATTTTTTATGCACCTTTACAAAAATTAATGGATGCAAAGCCCATTCCGTATGAGGTACGTTTGGCACATCAATCGGTTTATTTTCCAAGCTTAAGAATTGAAAATGAGATCATTTGGGGGTTAACGGCTCGTATTCTTATTTCATTGTTTCAATATGGGCTTAATCATCAAAAAAATTGGCCATTTTTACTGAATTCACCAAGTTTTCAATCTAAAATTTTAAATAAAAAATAGCACGATATTTTGATTTATCTAAGTGTGGTTTAAATTATCAATATAGCAAAAGGGCACAATGGAAGAGTACGGTGAATGAAAAAATCGTATTGATACAGGAACGTATTCGAGGCATAAAGTTATGATGTATATCTTTAAAGGACATTCACCGAAAGCACTTCATCAACCATGGGATGGTTGGGTCGCAGACAATGCGACTGTTATTGGTCAGGTGGAAATGGGGCAAAAAGTAAATATTTGGTTTGGCGCAGTGATTCGTGGTGATAATTCCGTAATTCGGATTGGTGACTTTAGTAATGTGCAAGAAAATGCTGTATTGCATACCGATGCAGGTATTGAGCTAAATATAGGAGCTTATGTCACCATTGGACATCAAGCGATGCTACACGGCTGTACTATTGGTGATAACAGCTTGATTGGTATCAATGCTGTCGTACTGAATAACGCAGTAATTGGAAAAAACTGTATTATTGGCGCCAATGCGTTGGTACCTGAAAGAATGGTGATTCCTCACAATTCACTTGTGGTCGGTTCGCCTGCAAAAGTGATTCGTACTTTAGATGATCAAGCAGAAGTTCGTTTGAAACTAAGCGCAATGCATTATGCAGAACATTTTAAAGACTTTGTTAATTTAGAAAAATTTGAATTTTAAATAGAATCAAGCTCAGCAAAAAATGACCTAGCACAGCGTAAATCAAAAAGCCGATGATGTGGAATTCACAGATCGGCTTTTTTATCTTTGTGTTTAATCGGCTAAACAAGGAATATTTTGAGAAATTCTCGCAGGATTAAAATGAGTGGAGTATCATGGACGGCATTTTCAAAGTGAAGTAGGGTTGTGCATGAAATTGCTGGCACTGGAAACTGCTAATGAGCAGTGTTCTGTTTCAATAGTCGATGAAGATCAGACACTTTATTTTCAGTGTGATCTACGAGCAAAGGCACAAACTCAGACGATTTTACCGTTAATTGAGCAAGGTTTGCAGGAAACACAAACGGAACTTACCGATTTAACTGCGATTGCATTTAGTCGTGGGCCAGGTTCTTTTAGTGGTGTGCGCATTAATGCGGCAGTGACACAAGCATTGGCATGGGCAAATGATTTGCCTGTAATACCTGTTTCAACATTGCAAGCATTGGCGCAAGCTGCATATCGTGAACTTGGTTTACGTGAAGTGACTGCGGTACTTGATGCGCGCATGCAAGAAGTCTATATGGCGAGTTATCAGCTTGATGATCAAAACATTATGCAAGCCATTGATGAAGAAAAAATGCTGGATTATGTTCAAGGTGCAACGTATCAAAAATTTACAATAATCGGTTCAGGTTCAGCTTTAATTAAGGCTGATTTGGAATCATACCCGCAGATTACTGCCCATGCGGATGATATTGCGACAATTGCACGTGCATTGGCAAAAAAACAGCAATGGTTAAGTGCTGAAATGGCATTGCCTGTCTATTTACGTGATAACGCATGGAAAAAAATTGCAGATCAAGGCAAACCATAATTTTATAGAATATTTGGAATAGTACATGGATCTTTTACTGCTGCTGAAAGCGGCAATCATGGGTATCGTAGAAGGCATTACCGAGTTTTTGCCTATTTCGAGTACAGGACATTTAATCCTTGCATCGGAATTGATGAATTTTTGGACCAAAGAAAAGAGTGATGTTTTTGTGATTGCGATCCAAATGGGTGCAATTGCGGCAGTGATTTATGAATATTGGGCACGTCTTTGGGGTGCGGCAACAGGTATTGTCACAGGTGAAGAAAAAGGTCGTCGTTTGGGTATAGGCTTAATTTTGGCTTCGATTCCAATTGTGATTATCGGATTGACTTTGGGGCAGACAGTAAAAGCATTATTATTCAATGATATTGCCATTGCGATTGGTTTGATTGTTGGTGGTTTGATTATTATATGGGTGGAGAAAAATCCACCCGTTGTTCGTGCACAAGAAGTTGATGATTTAACCATTAAAGATGCAGTATGGATTGGCTTAATTCAAGTATTGTCTTTAATTCCAGGTACATCACGTTCAGGCGCAACGATTATTGGTGCGATGATGTTGGGCGTATCACGTAAGGCAGCGACAGAATTTTCGTTCTTCTTAGGTATTCCTGTAATCGTGGGAGCAGGTTTACTTGATCTATATCAAAGTTATCATGTATTCCAAGGTGCGGCTGATTGGGCGGTGATTGCCGTTGGTTTATTGGTTTCATTTATTTCGGCACTTATTCTTATTCGTGTACTTGTGGCTTATGTGGCAAAACGTGATTTTATGATTTTTGCATGGTATCGCATTGCATCAGGTTTAGTAATTTTATTGTTTGCATTCACAGGTTGGAAATTATGGTAAGCGAGCTTCGCTTATACACTGAAGCACAATATTTAGAGAAAGCACAGACATATCAGTCTGTGCTTTCTTTACGTGGTGTGGATGTAAATATTGAGTTAGTTGAAAAACTTAATGCCCGTTTTTTACGGTTGAATCCTGAAATGGCATTGTGTGCAGATGACGCAGGTTTATGGCTCAGTGCCAATGGCATGAAAATGCAACCTGACTGGAAAGCAGAAATTCCACGTTTAAAACGTGCAAGCCTTAAATCTGAAATGATTGCACGTGCGTGTAATTTATCCGAAAAGCCATCGCTAATTGATGCTACGGCAGGGCTAGGGCATGATAGTTTGCTCATGGCAGCACTTGGTGCGCAGGTTACACTGATTGAACGGCATCCGATTTTATTTACCCTACTTGAAGATGCGCAAGCACAATCTCGCCATGATCCCTTTTTAGGTCTAGTGGTTGATCGTATTCAGTTGGTTTTCTCAGATTCAGCCGCTTATTTACAACAGTTAGCTGAGCAGGAAAAAATGGTTGATGTGACTTATCTCGATCCGATGTTTCCGCAACGTGATCAAAATTTACAAGCCGTCAAAAAACAGGCACAAGTAAAAAAGCAAATGCAACTACTGCATATGCTTTTACCTGAAGATGGTGAAATGGATTTGGGTGATTATCTTTTAGTCTTAGCACGGAAAATATCCAAGCGTGTTGTGGTAAAAAGACCGAGACTTGCAATTTTTCTTGATGATCAATCACCCGACCATCAATGGCAGGGCGATGCATGTCGTTTTGATGCCTATTTCAATAAACAAGTTATTGAGTAATTTGGTAATTGTTTCAATATTTATGTAAGAACTGATATATAGTTATTCAAGTGTTGCATAAAACTTAAGCAAAATATTCAATCAGAAGTATTTTTAGGTCACTGTAATCGTGATCTACCCAAACTAGAACTGACATGATCGATTTAAAACCTTCAATAAATTTTTGGCATGATTTTAAAAGCAATCAGTGGGCGGGATTGTGGCTATTTCTCGGATCAAGAAAATCATTACAAATAGTACATCCCTCAATTTTACAACTTATTTTTTGGGGAATATTAGGGGGCTGTGCCAATACGCTGTTTAGTTGGTTGGTCACGGGCGGGGTCGGTGATTTCAACAAACAAGGTTTAGTTAGTTATGCGTTATGGCCATTTATTGCCTTAATTGTTGGGATATTTTTATCACAGCGAACCAATAATACACGATTAATGTTAGTTCCAGCCTTGCTGTGGCTCGTTCTTGACACGCATATTATGCTGTTCCAATGCTTAATTCAGTATTTGGGTAATCTCGATTATTTACCCGACATTGTTTATAACTACATTCCATTTTTATTTGTTCTGCTTTTTGTTTGGCAAAGTTTAGCAGTGGTTTGGGTTATTTCACGTGAATTACATTGGCCTTGGTGGGAACGTGCCCTGATTATGATTGGGACGGTCATTACACTGTCTGTTTGGCAAGTTTCAATTAAAGAACAACCGATTTGGAAAGTGGAAGACGTTCCACCGAGTTTATCTGAAGATGCCTTTTATGCACAAAGTCGCTTACTCAATAAGTCCTTGGAGCAAGTTCAATTTGGTGAGTTTGCACAAACGCATTGGTATTTTTTAGGTGTTGCAGGTGCGAGTTATCAAGATGTTTTCCGTTTTGAAATAGATCGAATTAAAGAGCAGTTTGATACTCGTTTTGGGACATTTGGACGTTCAGTTGAATTGGTTAATAATCCTGAGACACGTACAGAAACCCCAATTGCGTCTAAAACGAGTATGGAACTTGCGCTACGCCGTATTGGGCAGCAAATGAACCATGAAAGTGATGTGTTATTTTTATATATGACATCACATGGTTTACCGAATCAGTTTGAAATGGAAAATGAGCCTATTGATTTGGATGATATTGATCCTAAATGGCTACGTGAAACACTCGATAAATCGGGCATTCGTTGGAAAGTGATTGTGATTTCAGCCTGTTATTCGGGGAGTTTTATTCCTGCATTACAATCGCCTGATACTTTAATTATTACAGCCTCAGCCGCAGATCGGGCATCTTTTGGTTGTTCTAACGAAGCAGATTATACTTATTTTGGTCGAGCATTCTTTGATCAGGCTATGCGTGAAAAAAATACCTTACACAGTGCATTTAATCAAGCGGCTGAAACGGTTGCAAAATGGGAAAGTAACCAAGGCTTTGAACCTTCAGAACCACAATGGGTCATTGGGAAAAATATGGAATTGATGTTGCCACAACTTGAACAGCATCTATTTCCACAAGGTATACAAAATACGCAGGCGGATGGAAGTATCCAACCTCATGCTTTAGAGCTTGATGTGAAACATACACCCAAATCAAATTGACCTGTGCCATTTGACACAGTGTGAGTAAAGGACAATAGAATGGAATTGCTGCAGAAAAATAAATGCTTTGAAGGCGAACAACAGATTTTTCAATTTGCATCTAAGACTTTAAATGGAACAAGCAAATTTTCAGTCTTTTTACCTGAACCAGCACTGCGTGGGCAAAAATGTCCTGCACTTTTCTATTTGGCTGGTTTGACTTGTACGGAAGAAACCTTTGCGATTAAAGCCCACGCACAGCGTATGGCAGCACAACTCGGTTTAATTCTCATTTCACCAGATACCTCACCACGAGGAGGTAATGTCGAGCAAGGTGATTCTTGGGACATTGGTCAAGGTGCAGGCTTTTATATTAATGCGACACAAGCGCCGTGGGCGACACATTTTCAAATGGAAAATTTTGTTGCTGATGAATTATATACACAAGTCATTGAGAAATTTCCAATTCGTACGGATGCAATTGGCATTATGGGGCACAGTATGGGAGGTCATGGTGCATTGACCCTTGCTTGGAAGTATCCTGAAAAATTTAAATCGGTATCAGCATTTGCACCCATTTGTGCGCCGTGTGATTGTCCTTGGGGTGAAAAAGCATTTTTAACGTATTTGGGTGATGACAGAGAATTATGGAAAGCGCATGATGCTACGCAGTTGGTTTTAGAAAAAGGTACATTATTGAGTGAAGTACTCATTGACCAAGGTCTAGCAGATCAATTTTATAGTCAATTGAATCCTGAAAAATATCAGCAAGCATGTCTAAAAGTTGGGCAAAAGTTAACGCTACGTCAACATGCAGATTATGATCATGGTTATTATTTTATTCAGACCTTTATGGATGAACATTTACAGTTTCATGCCTTACAGTTACAAAAATAAAACTTAGATTTGTTATGTATAACGTTGAATTGTCTATAGGGGTGATTCAACACAGTTTTATTTATTATTGTAAAAATATACACTTATTTGATGAGAAACCACATTGATATTTTGTATATTTGTGAATATGTCATACCTTTTTTAGCATTGAATCGATTGAACTCCCAAATTTAAAAAAAAGAGAAAATAATGCAAGAACAATATGATTCTACATTTACAAATCAATTGCCTCCTGATCTTCCTGTACCGCATACATTGGACTCACGTCCTGAATACCTCGGTAGAATTTATCGCTTTAAATTCCATGGTGAAGCGATGGAATATTTTGGTATTTGGATTGTGAATATTCTATTGACTATTGCAAGTTTGGGCTTTTATGCACCATGGGCAAAAGTCAGACGATTGCGTTATTTCTATGGTAATACTGAGTTCTTTGAACGTTTTTTTGACTTTACGGGATTACCCACCAAAATATTAATTGGTCGGTTAATTGCACTGGGTATTTGGGGTGCATTTACTTTGGCTGGTTATTTAGAAATGACCATTGCAGCCTTTGGTGTCGTCATTATTTATTTGGCTTTGCCATGGTTGTTACGTGCAACTATTCGTTTTACCTCTCGAAATAGTAAGTATGCGAACAGCCGTTTTTATTTTGATGGTACTACGGGCGAAGCCTATAAGCAGTTTTTCTTAGGTGCATTGATTGTTGTTTGTACCTTAGGTTTATTTACACCAGTGATGATCTATTTTTATAAGCGCTATGTGCTCAATCATCTGTATGCAGGGCAATTGAAATTCCGTCTAAATAACAGTTGGACAGATTATATGAGTGCAGTGTATTTACCTGTTGCACTTTTTGTTGGGGTGCTGATGCTCTGTGGAATTTCCATTGGTATTTTTGCTGCAATTGGCTTAGATTTTTTAACGGCTTATACCGCAGGATTATTGGGATTAAGTTATCTCTTTGGTTGGGTTTTTATTGTGCCATTAATTCAGGCACGTATATTTATCACTACATGGAATAATACAACACTTGGTAATAGTCAATTTAAAACTGATTGTAATCAGTGGCGTTATGCGTGGATTGTGGTCAGTAATTGGTTTATGAAAATTATTACAGTTGGCCTGATGTCTGCATGGGCTGCCATTCGCTTATATAAATATCAATTGGAATCGATTAGTTTACATTTAGAAGATGATCCTGATCGCATGATGAATATAGCACAGGCAGATCACAGTGCAATTGCCGAAGAAATCAGTGATATTTTTGACCTTGATATTTCATTATAAATACGGAGATAGAAAATATGAGTACAGATTATATGAACTCCATTTCCGTGGTTTTTTATGATGGTATTGTGTCTAAACCACATCAGGCACAATTGTCTGCAGTTGATATGAACTCAATTTTGATCAGTTATCGTGAACAAAATGATCTGCGCAAAAAGACTTTTAAATTAGAACAAATGAATTTTATTGGTGCTTTAGGAAAAAAGTGTCCCGTCATAGAGTTGAATAATGATGCCCGTATTGAATTTCAAACGATAGATATTCCTGAATGGGTACCGATTCCACAAAAAGAATTTCAACAAAAAATTTGGAAGCTTGAACGTACCCCTGCATTGATTTTATTCAGTGTAGTTTTTGTGGTGGCATTGGGCTTTTCAACATTGAAATGGGGGATTCTATTTGCCTCTAAAGTGGTGGCTTTTCAATTACCTGCAAATACTTTGCAGAATATTGGTCAGAAAGCCGAAGACTATATTGTGAATGATTGGACAGGTCCGAGCAAATTGGTACAAGGTCAACAAGCGCAGATCAAACAAGAGTATTTATCTAAGATTGCCGAGGGTCGTCCTGCAAAAATTATTTTTCGAGACGGTGGGCGAATTGGTGCTAATGCACTTGCTCTGCCTAATAATACGATTATTGTGACTGATCAATTGGTAGAAATGGCACATAGTGATCAGGAAATTTTAGGTGTACTCGCACATGAGCAAGGGCATTTAGTCGAACGTCATAGTTTACAACAAGCCTTATCAAGTTTAGGTTTTTCAATTCTGTTGGTTGCTGTAACAGGTGATAGTGGTGATTTAATGACTTCATTGCCAGTGGCGATTTTAGGTGCAAAATACTCTCGTCAGTTTGAACAGCAAGCTGATTTATATGCTTTAAAATTGATGGATAAAAAGCATATTGAGGTTTCCCATTTTGCAAATTTCTTGCAACGTATGGAAGATGAAGAACTTGCAGCAGAACAAAAAAGTGATCAAAAGGCAGGGAAGACCGCAAATAAAGATCAGCAAGCCGCATCTACAGCACAGGCAACATCACAAGATCATTCAAATATAGTAACGGTATTGGAAGCCTTGTCTTCACATCCCGCAACGGCAGAACGTGTGCAGATGGTCAGAGATTTTGAAAAGCAACAGAAACTCGAAAAACCCTAACAGAGAAATTAAAGCTATAGAAAATGGATTTTTACTTAGATTTGAAAAGTCCAATTCGCTTTGAGCGAGTACAGTCGAGGTCTGCTATAATGACCACATTCAAGTCCTTTAAGCTAGGTTCCATCATGTCCAAGCCATATTTAATCGCACCTTCTATTTTATCTGCTGACTTTGCTCGTTTGGGTGAAGAAGTAGAAAATGTATTAGAATCGGGTGCAGATGTTGTTCATTTTGATGTGATGGATAACCACTATGTACCGAACTTAACCTTTGGTGCAGGTGTATGTAAGGCGCTAAAAAAATATGGTATTAAAGCACCGATTGATGTGCATTTAATGGTGTCACCCGTAGATCGTATGATTGGTGACTTCCTTGAAGCGGGTGCAGACATCATTACTTTCCATCCTGAAGCGACTGATCATATTGATCGCTCATTACAATTGATTAAGGATGGTGGTGCTAAGGCAGGTTTAGTTTTTAACCCTGCAACGCCTCTGCATTATCTTGATTATGTTTTAGATAAAGTTGATCAAGTATTATTGATGAGTGTCAACCCTGGTTTTGGTGGTCAAAAATTCATTCCAATGACTTTGGAAAAATTACGCCAAGCACGTAAAATTATTGATGCTTCAGGTCGTGATATTCGTTTAGAAGTTGATGGTGGTGTGACACCAGCGAATATTCGTGAAATTGCAGAAGCAGGTGCAGATATGTTTGTTGCAGGTTCTGCAATTTTTAGTAAACCAGATTATAAAGCTGTCATTGATGAAATGCGTGCAGAATTGGCAAAAGTAGGTTCACTAAGCGTCTAATATTTCCAATATTAAGTTATGTGAATTGTGGATAACTATGATGATAACTTTATGGATAACTGTGTTGATAAGCTTGTAGATAAAGTGCGTATAGTTTAATCGATATTTAATCAAGTGCTTGCAATATCGCCTATATCTGTTCAAAAAGAGTTCAAAAGAGCTCTTTTTTTATGGGAATACTATAGGATTAAGTCGTTTAATTATTCAGCTTTGATTGATAATTGATCGGTGTAAGAAAGAATCAATTTTTGAAAAACAACTCAACAGAAATATATTTGCTTGAAATTCAATTAAAAGTTATCCTTAAAGTAGAAATTGGTTCTAACAAAGGTTGGATTGTGTTCACACAGCTTTGCAAACATCTTTGGTTTGTATCCGTTATGGCTTTTGCTGTAGCGTGGAGCAGTGTGTCTGTTGCATCGGTTAAGAGCATGCAAGTTAGTATGCAGATGCAACATCAACAAAGTATTAATCAACCCCATGTAAGTCCAAATATGCAAAATATGTCAGTGCAGGAGATGAAAAATCACTGCATAGAAATATTACAGCAAGGTCAAAGTGTAGTTGATCAGGTGCAAAGCCTGAACGATTGTCATGCACAGTTGATACAAAATAAACATGCACAGCATGCTGAATGCCAAGATTGTGCATTGTTTGCGTGTCAGTCTTCGATTGTTTGGTTCAATAGTGATATTCCCAAACTTATCACGCCTAATGATCTAGAAAAGAATAGTTCGCTACAAGTACATTATCAAGTACAGCATCTTGTTGGTCATTGGCAAGAAATTCTACGTCCTCCTAAAACCTAATCTATTTTTTCGAAAACTTCTAAATACAAAACTATTTTCAAAAAATTAGGTTGAGTTATGTCTATAAAATTTAATCAAGGTCTGCTTGCAGGCATTTGTATTGTATCGTCTTCATGGGTATTTGCCGCCGTGAAGGAATATCACCTTAACATCGACGAAGCTATTGTTAATGTGACAGGAAAACCTGTCAAACGTATCACGGTCAATGGTCAATTTCCTGCCCCTTTACTTGAGTTTGAAGAAGGTGATGATGCTGTTATTCATGTGCATAATAATTTAAAAACTCAGGATTCTTCAATCCATTGGCATGGATTACTTTTGCCTGGAATTATGGATGGTGTACCTGGTTTTAATGGCTTCAATGGCATTAAACCAAAAGGTGATTTCGTTTATAAATTTAAAGTTCGTCAAAGCGGAACTTATTGGTATCACGCCCATTCTAAGGGGCAAGAACAGGATGGTTTATATGGCTCTTTTGTGATTTATCCAAAAGGTAAACAGCCATTGGCAACACATGAAAAAGCTGAACGTGATTATGTAGTGATGCTGTCAGATTTTCATGAAAAAACCAGTGATCAAATTCAAAAAGATTTGAAAATTTCCGCAGAATATTATCAAGATCAACGTGAAACACTCAGCGATGTATGGAAGCAAGTACAGCGTGATGGGGTAAAAGCAACGTGGTCTGATCGGAAAATGTGGAATCAAATGCGTATGCTGAAAACCGATATGTCTGATGTCACAGGCTATACGTTCTTCATCAATGGGAAAACACCTGAGCAAAATTGGACAGGCATGTTTAAGCCGAATGAGAAAGTGCGTTTGCGTTTTGTGAATGCTTCAGCAATGTCTTTTTATGATGTCAGTATTCCCAATTTAAAAATGACGGTTGTGGCGGCAGATGGTCAGTCTGTGAAACCAGTTGCAGTGGATGAATTCCGTATTGGTACTGCGGAAACTTATGATGTAATTGTTGAGCCAAAAATAGGACATTATCAGATTGAAGCGGAGTCTATTGATCGTTCAGGTTATGCGATTGGTACACTTCACAATGAATTGACTCCTGTGACACATGGCATACACATGCCTGCACCTCGTCCACGTTCACTTTTGACTATGGAGGATATGGGGCATGGTAGTGGTGATATGCAAGGCATGGATCACTCAAAGATGAATCATGCTGATATGCAAGGCATGGATCACTCAAAGATGAATCATGATGATATGCAAGGTATGAATCATTCAGAGATGGATCACAGTCAGCACAGCACATCAGTACCACAAAAAAATGATCAAGTGGTTTACGGTTGGGCAAATGCATCAACACCTGCAGGTAATAAAGCCTTGCAATACGCCGATTTAAAATCGCTTGAACCACAAAAAGATACACGTGAAGCAACAAGTGAGTTGGTCGTGCGTTTGGGTGGCACGATGGAGCGTTATATTTGGACGATTAATGGGAAAAAATTTAGTGACGCTGAACCATTGAAAGTGAAATATGGCGAGCGTATCCGTATCAAATTTATCAATGACAGTATGATGGCGCATCCGATGCATTTGCATGGAATGTTTATGCAGTTGGAAAATGGTCAATCGCCTGTGGATATGCCGAATAAACACACTTTGATTGTGCCACCAGGTAAAACAGTGACTGCTTTATTGACTGCGGATGAGTTGGGCGAATGGGCGATTCATTGTCATCTGTTATACCACATGAGTGCTGGTATGATGAATAAACTCATTGTCGCAAATGTTAGCGATGGACAAGTGTCTACAACGCTAATTCAAGGTGTAGCCAATAACGCTCAAAACAAAGTTCAAAACACAGCGACAACTGAGCAAAAAGGAGCTGAACATGCGCACCACTAATTTTGTATTAAAAGCAATTTTTTCGGTTGCAGTATTGAGTTTAAGTACTTTGAGTTTGGCACATGAAGGTCATCATCCATCTACAACAGAAGGAAAAAATACTTCAGGAATAAGTCAAATGGATCATTCACAACATTCTGCGCAAGAACATGAAAAACATGTACAGATGACCCATTCCGAACACATGAATAATCTGCAAGTACAATCTGAAAATACTCAGCAGAAAGATTCAATTGAAAAATCTCAGAATAAAAATGCAAAGAAAGGAGATCAACATGCACATCATTAATCTTTTTTCTAAAAGTGTTTTAGCGACGTCTTTGTTGATGATGAGTGCTTTGAGTTTTGCTCATAATGGCGAGGATCATAGTGCAAAATCGACCACGACAGCTATGCAGATGGATCATAGTCAGATGAATCATTCACAGCATCAGACAACTTCCACAGTCAATCCCAACGAACCTATGCAGGATGGAGGTAGTCATCAAAACTCCCATCAAAATCATCACCGTAAAGAACATGGTGCGCAGATTTATGCAGTCACGACCGTAGATAATAAATGGTTGATGAATGAAGACGGCGTTGGTGCGTTAAAGTCAGAGTTTGAAACTCGTATTGGCACTGATGAAAATAAGATTTTTATTAAGTTTCATGCAGATAAAGAAGAATCACATGAAGCACATTATGATGCTAAATTTTTATATAGCCGTATGATCTCAGACTTTTGGGATGCACAAATTGGCGCGCGTTATCGAAGTGAAAAAGTTGAATTAAATCATCATCAAAAAGATACTGAAGAAAATGTAGATGCTGTGATTGGTTTACATGGCATGGCACCGTATTTCTTTGAAACCGATGCATATTTTTATGCAGGTGAAGATAAGTATGCGGCATTTAGTTTAGAAACTGAACGTGATTTACTGATTACACAAAAGTTGATTATTCAGCCTTATTTAGAACTTAATGTGATTTTTAGTGATGATTCTAAATATGCTCAAAAATCAGGGTTGAGTAATGCAACCGCAGGGCTAGAAACCCGCTATGAAATTAGCAAGAAAATCATGCCGTATATCGACATTGCTTATGAATATTCGAAGGGCAATGATGAAACACCGTGGCAAGTTAAATCTGATTCTGAAAAAGGTTGGCTCTATGGTGCGGGTATTCGCTTTAAATTTTAAGATATAAGCACTGATAATTGTTGTGAAAATAGGGTTTTAAGGTTCTTGTCTTAAATCCCTATTTTTTACAGGTGTATTTTTAGTCAAAAAATGTAAATCATGATCAATGGAATTTCGAAATTGATTATACTGATCAAATTACAAGGAGGAACGACCTCCCTCATTTTTGAGTTTTCATCTAAAACTTGATCTTTTGAGAAAAATTCGTCAGGACGACCTGACTCTAATATAAATTTGGAGCAGGCATCATGGCTTGGATTTTTCTGATCTTTGCGGGCATTTTTGAAATTGTTTGGGCATATAGCATGAAAATGTCCGAAGGTTTTACTAAACTCACACCAAGTATTATTACCTTATTTTTTATGATTTTAAGCTTTGGTCTGTTGGCCTATGCAATGCGTACTTTGCCACTTGGGACGGCATATACCATTTGGACGGGCATCGGGGCGATCGGTTCATTCCTCGTTGGTATTTTTATTTTAGGTGAGCCTGCAACGGCTATGCGTATGCTTGCAGCAGTATTGATTGTTTCAGGCTTGGTTTTAATGAAAGTATCGTCAAGTTAATAATTGGATTTTGAGCACTATGTTTTTAAAATGTAGTGCTTTTTTATTTTGAATATGGTTGATTTTTAGATTAAGGAAAGTGTTATGGCTTGGGCTTTATTGATTGTTGCAGGGGTTTTAGAAGTCATTTGGGCATATTTTATGAAAGTGTCCGATGGCTTTTCTAAACTTGTCCCAAGCGTATTGACCATTATTTTTATGATTGCAAGTTTTGCCTTGTTGTCTTATGCCATGAAAACTTTGCCACTCGGTACGGCTTATACCGTTTGGACAGGAATTGGGGCAATTGGCTCTTTTGCAGTGGGAATTTTCTTCTTAGGCGAGCCTGCTTCAGCAATGCGTATGCTTGCAGCTGTGTTGATTATTTCAGGTTTGGTGTTGATGAAACTTTCTTCGAGTTAAGTTAATCTGTACGTTCATCCAAAGTAGGAGTAGAGCAATGCAACTTTTTTTTATGGAAATAGATTCACCTGTAGGCGTGTTAAAACTTGTTGCAAATGACATTTCGCTTATTGCGGTGCTTTGGGAAAATGAAACTCCAAATCGGGTGCGCTTGGCAGAGTTGGTTGAAAATAAACAGCATCCCATTTTGCTAGAAACGAAAAAACAATTGAGTGAGTATTTTGAAGGGCAGAGAAAGATTTTTGATTTACCACTCGATTTCGAAGGTACAGAATTTCAACAAAAAGTTTGGCAAGCTCTACTTACCATTCCATTTGGTGAAACACGTAGTTATAAAGATATTGCAGAACAGATTGGCAATGTGAAAGCCGTTCGTGCAGTCGGTGCTGCTAATGGTAAGAATCCGATTTCGATTATTGCGCCGTGTCACCGTGTGGTTGGTGCAAATGGTAAATTGGTTGGCTTTGCAGGTGGATTAGAGAATAAGGATATTCTTCTAAAAATTGAGAATATGGTTTAAAGTATTTGAACTATAAAATATATTTGAATTAATAATATGGTCTCTAGAAAACGAAGTGAACGCGCTTTACAAGTTTGGCAAATTTTAATTTCAGCAGCCAATAATCGTCAAACTCTTACTTATAAAATGGTAGCAAATTATTTAGAATTTCGTGGAGCTGGTATTTTATCGCAAATTTTAGGTCGTATTATGCATTATTGTGAGCGTGAAAATTTACCACCTTTAACATGTATAGTTGTGAACCAAGAAACAGGTGAGCCTGGGAATGGGTTAACAACCATTGATAATTTAATGAAAGATCGTGAGAATGTTTATAATTTGAATTGGTTCGCATTAATGCCACCGACTTTAGAAGAGTTGAGTCAAAATTAATTGATTATCATTTGTAATTTGAATTGCGGATAGGCTTAAATTTTCAATTAAATTAATTTTTATTTATTAAAAAATATAAATAATATTTTGATTTTTTAAGGGGAATTCAAGATAAATACTTCACAAATTTTAGCGCCACTATTGTTGCAACTTTGGTGGTTTATTCCTTTATTTTTAGTTATTGGAGCAATCAAAGCATTTAAACCATTTTTAAAAGGTAAATTTGGTGAGTTTGCTGTGAGTACGCATGTAAAACTCTATTTAGACAAAGAAAAATATATCTTACTCAATGATTGTACTTTACCTGATGAGGAAAATTTGACGACTCAAATTGATCATATTTTATTAAGTCCATACGGAATATTTGTGATCGAAACCAAAAATTATAAAGGTTGGATTTTTGGTAGTGAACGCCAAAAAACATGGACACAAAAAATTTATAAAAAAAGTTATAAATTTCAAAATCCACTGCATCAAAATTATAAACATGAAAAAGTATTGGCTAAGGTTTTAGCAGATATTATCGATCCTATATTGATTCATTCGGTCGTTGTCTTTATGCCTGATTGTGAGTTTAAAACTGAAATGCCAAAAAATGTATTTCAAGGTGCAGTATGGACAGACTATGTGAAAGCTTTTAAAGATGAAACGATTTCCTCAACGAAGCTGAAACAGATTCAATTACACATTGAAAAAGAAATTCTAGAAAAATCATGGAAAACCAACCGTCAGCATGTACAGAATTTGAAAAATAAATCTGTAAATCCATCATAAAAAATGCCCTAAATGATTAGGGCATTGGTTTAAAATCGTTTTGGAATTTTCTGACCACCCTCAATCGGGCTATCCGCATTTTTTAACACACCAAATAACCATGTTTCAGCGTGATTGACTGCGACATTTAAAGCATCACCCATCGCTAAGCGTCCTGCAATAAAGCTTGCTAAAGAACAACCTGAACCATGATATTCACCATCAAGGCGTGGACATTTTGTTTCAGAAATCAATTCACCATTGATATACAAAGCATTACGAATATATTCAGGTGTATCTTCATGTCCACCTTTGACTAAAACGGCTTTTGCACCCATTGTAAAGAGTTTAGCGGTAGCTTTTACTAAATCATTTTCACCTGTTAAAGCACGAAGCTCAACGGTATTTGGCGTGATCACGGTTGCGTGTGGAATTAGCTCAACAAAGGCTTTGACCAAAGTTTCTTGATTGCCCAATGAACCGCCACTATTGGCGACTAAAACAGGATCAAGTACATATAAGTAATCGGGATGCTCACGTAAAAACTTAGCAAGTGCAGCAATATTATCTGTTGTGCCAAGCATGCCTGATTTAATCGCTTTAATTGGTAAATCATTGACCACGGCATTGGCTTGCGCAAGCAATAATTCTTTAGACGTTGCTTCAAAACCAAAGACTTGTTGTGAGTTTTGTATGGTTAATGCTGTACAAGCAATAGCAGCATGTGCGCCACTTTGACCAATCGCTTCAATATCTGCTTGTAAACCCGCACCACCTGAAGGATCAAGACCCGAAAAACACAGTACAGTTGGACGCACCTGATTATCCTTAAATCACAAATTTACGCTAGTATAGGCAACTTTTCGGGAACTCTCGATAGCTAAATAGAGGTAGATTGTGATTAAAAATATTTTGATTGATTTAGATGGCACATTAACCGATCCTAAAGTAGGTATTACCACATCTGCACGATATGGCTTAGCAAAAGTTGGACACCCAATTGCAGATAGTGAAAATATTGACTGGATTATTGGACCACCACTCAAATCATCACTTGCCAAGATTTTAAAGGTTGATGTTCATGCGGATTTAGCCGAACAAGCATTACTTGGTTATCGTGAGCGTTTTTCGGTGACAGGCTTATTTGAAAATCATCTATTTGCTGATGTTACTTCGACATTACAAGAGCTGAAAAAACAAGGTTATAAACTGTTTTTAGCGACGGCTAAACCTGAAGTTTATGCACGTCAAATTTTACAACATTTCGAATTGTTGCAATATTTTGATTATCCTTACGGCAGTGAGTTGACAGGTGAGCGTACCAATAAAGGCGATTTGATCGGTTATATTCTAGAACAAGAAAAATTAGAACCTACTGAATGTTTAATGGTGGGTGACCGTGAGCATGATATTTTTGGTGCGCGCCGTTTTGGTATTGAAACTATTGCAGTAGAATATGGTTATGGCTCAAAACAAGAGTTGGATGAAGCACAACCTAAAGCTCGGATTCAAACTTTTGCTGAATTACTCAATGTAATTTGAGTGGAGTAGTTATTACTTACTGATGTCACTCATAATATAAGTACTATTTCTTATAAACTTATTTGGCAGAGTCGTGCATCAAAAGTTTAACCGTAGGGATTAGTCCTCGGCTAGAGGTACTTTTGTTTTGGCAAAAGTACCTAAAACCATTGTTATTTGCAGAAATCATTCACTTCCGTCAACTAATTCCAATCATCGCAGAAACATTTTTATCTAAAGTAGTCCTGCCTCGGACAAATGCGCATACCACGTATCCAAATTCTTCAAGTGGTAAAATATGATTTTAATAATACGACCTAACATTAGTTAGCTATTTACTATTACGATCATTTTAATCTCGTACAACCCATCTTTGAAAAAGAGGGGGTGTTTTTGAATTAAATACCCAATAGACCCTTAATCTCATGCGTAATATTGGCAAGATTTGCTTGGTTATGAGGAATGGTCATACTTTTAAAACCATCACCACGAAATTTACGATCCACTTCTAAAAGCACATGTGTTTGATGTTGTTCAGCGACAAATGAAACTTCAATTTCATTAATACCACTAAAAATTCCTTGTGGTTTAAATTCTAATTCTTGATAGCAACCAATTGTGGATTGATAATTATTGCCACGTAACGTACCTTTTTCCGTGTCTACGGTTGCAAGTTGATAGCCACATTGTTGCATCGCTTGAATGAAAGCCTGTTGTGTGGGTGTTGGTGAAATTTGTAAAAAATCTTTATCAGTCGCATCAAGTCCCCAGTCTACATCTAAATGCGTATGTAGCCAAACACGGCTTTTATTCTGACGACATTGTATTTCTGTAATCGGCGTTTCAAAAGGGAGCTGAATTGAAAATGGAAAATTATGTGATTGATTAGTTTGAAGCTCAAATGCACCACTAATATGCCACTGGGCAATATTAAGTGCAGTATTATGCTCAGAATCATTCGATTCAACTTCGGCAGTCGTCATCAACTGTAAATAGATACCATTGATGTTTTTATTCGATGAACCACCTCTAAATAGCACCTCACCTAAAAGATTTTGTCCTGCTTGTACATGAGAGTTATGTAGGCGAGTATCGACCTGAATGCCTTGAATTCCGAGGCTAGACATAATTCTGTTGAACATGATGTGTTTCCCAATGTTGATGGCTCTCAATATATGCAGATTCAAATGTGAAAATAGAGCTATGTCAATGTTATCATTGTGAAATAATTTATTAAAAATTAAAAAATATGACTAAAATTATCATTCGTCATTTTTAATTGTTGTTCATATTTCATGGAGTAAAACCAATTAAAGCGGTCTAAAAATTTAAATTAGAAAAACTACCTCACATCCAAATATAAAGATTCCTTGATTTCCTCCATCACAATATAACTATGAGATGAGGCAGAAGAAGGGAGTTTTTTTAATAAATCACCTAAAAGTCGACGATAAGCACTCATTTCCTTTAAACGTGCTTTGACCAAATAATCAAAATCACCTGAAATTAAATGGCACTCTTGTACCTCAGGAATTTCCATTAAGTCTTTAGCGACCTGTTCAAAGACATCCCCAGATTTTGCAGATAGGCTAATTTCTAAAAAAACCAATAAATTTCGATCTAAATGTTTAGGATTGAGCCGTGCGTGATAACCCATGATGATGCCTTCACGTTCTAAGCGTTTAACGCGTTCTGAACATGGTGTTGTCGATAAACTGACACGGGATGCCAACTCGCTAATTGCAATCCGACCTTCATTTTGTAGAATATCTAAAATCATCCGATCTATACGGTCTAACTTACGCATCAAGAAAATCCTTTTTTTCTTTAATTTGCACGATAAAAAATTAAAACACCTAAATTATAACCTTAAAAATAGTGAAATAAACTATTGAGGCAAAAATATACTAGTTAAATAAACTAGTAAATGTGTAAAGGATGAGACATGCGTGTAATTGTATTAGGTAGTGGTGTAATTGGTGTCGCAAGTGCATATTACCTCGCGCAGCAAGGAGCACAAGTTACAGTTTTAGACCGCCAAGCTGGGCCTGCAGAAGAAACAAGTTTTGGTAATGCAGGTCAAATTTCTCCTGGATACTCGACACCGTGGGCTGCGCCAGGGATTCCATTCAAGGCTGTAAAATGGATGTTCCAACATCATGCACCGCTTGCAATCAATATGGATGGTAGCATGTGGCAGTTACAGTGGATGGCACAAATGCTGAAAAACTGTAATGCACAAAGTTATGCGATCAACAAGGAACGTATGACTCGCGTTGCAGAATATAGCCGTGATTGTTTAAGAGAACTTCGTAAAGAAACAGGTATCCAATACGAAAACCGTTCAAAAGGTACTTTGCAAGTTTTCCGTAACGAAGCGCAGTTAGACATGGTGCAACGAGATATTGCGGTATTGAAAGAATGTGGCGTTCCACACGAATTATTATTGAAAGATGATTTAGCCAAAGTAGAACCTGCTTTGGAATATGCGAAAGATAAATTGGTCGGTGGTTTACATTTACCGAATGATGAAACGGGCGATTGTTACTTATTTACCAATGCTTTAGCAAATTTAGCGAAAGATTTAGGTGTTGAATTTAAGTTTAACCAAAATGTTGAAAAGCTTGTGGTTGAAGGCGATGAAATTAAAGGCGTGTTGGTCAATGGTGAAGTGCTGACAGCCGATCGTTATGTATTAGCATTTGGTAGTTATTCTCGTGATTTCTTAAAACCACTTGAATTAAACTTGCCTGTTTACCCTGTAAAAGGTTACTCCCTTACCATTCCTATTGTTGATGCAAATTTTGCACCGCAATCTACGGTACTTGATGAAACTTACAAAATTGCCATTACGCGTTTTGATCAACGTATCCGTGTTGGTGGCATGGCTGAATTGAGTGGATTTAACCACGGTTTAAATAAAGATCGTCGTGGCACTTTAGAAATGGTAACACAAGACTTATTCCCAGGTGGTGATTTGGCTCAAGCCTCTTTTTGGACAGGTTTACGTCCAATGACACCAGATAGTACGCCGATTATTGGTGCGACCAAGTTTAAAAACTTATTCCTCAATACAGGTCACGGAACTTTGGGTTGGACGATGGCATGTGGTTCGGGCAAGTTAATTAGTGATTTAGTTCTTAATCATAAAACGGACATTAGCACTGAAGGTCTATCTATTCAGCGTTATCCGTATGCTGCTTAACTTTGTTAAGCATCTCTCCCTAGCCCTCACTTGAGCTGAATTTTAAACTAGTACTTTGAAATTCGCTCAAGAGAGGGAATATTGATTAGAGAATCAGTGGGATAAGGCTTTGTGAATAAGGCCTAATCTATTTAAAAGTTAGGACATTGACCAATATTCAAGGACGAAACAATGCCAAGACCTATTCAGGCGGTTATCCATTTAGATGCATTACAGCACAATTTAAATATTGCACGACAAGCGACGCCACAGAGTAAAGTCTTTGCTGTGGTGAAAGCCAATGCTTATGGGCATGGCATCGAACGTGTTTATGATGCCTTTAAAACGGCGGATGGATTTGCGCTGCTGGATATCGCTGAAGCCATTCGTGTTCGAGATTTAGGTTGGGCAGGTCCAATTTTACTTTTAGAAGGCTTTTTTTCAGCCGAAGATCTGGTGGATTGTGAACAATATCGATTGAGTTTTAGTATTCACAATGAACAACAAGTAGAATGGCTTGAGCAATTTCAAGCGAAAAATAAAACTCAATTTGACGTTTTTCTCAAAATGAATACAGGGATGAACCGTTTAGGTTTCCAGCCTGAGATGTATCGAAATATTTGGCAAAGATTAAAGCAATCTGAGGCCGTAAAATCGATTACCCACATGATGCATTTTTCAGATGCTGATGGTGACCGTCTAGGTCAAGAGGGTATTCAATATCAACACACAGTATTTGAACAAACCATTCAAGGTTTGGATGGTGAGTGTTCAATTTCAAACAGCGCAGCTATTCTCCGTCATTCTAAAAAGTTACATTCAGACTATGTTCGTAGCGGCATTATGCTGTATGGTAGCTCTCCCGATTTTCCGACGCATAGCATTCAAGATTGGAATCTAAAACCGACGATGAGTTTGCGTAGTGAAATTATCGCTATTCAAGAAATACAAACCAACGATACTGTTGGTTATGGTTCAAAATTTACTGCAACACGCACAATGAAAGTTGGAATTGTTGCCTGTGGTTATGCCGATGGTTATCAACGTATTTCACACAATGCACCTGTGCTCGTAAATTCGATCCGTACACAAACGATTGGTCGTGTCAGCATGGATATGTTGGCGGTTGATCTTACAGATATTGAAGATGTACAGATTGGGGCTGAAGTTGTACTTTGGGGAAAATCCTCAACAGGAGCAGTTCTGTCTATAGATGATGTTGCTGAAAGCTCGGGTACGGTTGGATATGAGTTGATGTGCGGTATAACAACTCGTGTTCCATTTAAAATTTTGGAATAACAGTGACTTAAATATCAATTGTTATTCAAAAGATATAGATACTTTGGAAATAGTATCTTCTATAAACAACGATTTAAAGGAAATATTGATGTCAAATCAAACACATTCAGATATTCAAAATATTAACCCAACGCATGTAATGAGTGCGGCAACTGTCTTTAATAAAGTGGTGTATTTATCGGGTCAAGTGCCTAAAAATACTGATGCTGATATTACGGGACAGACTCAAGATATTCTAGCAACGATCGATCAGTTACTTGCGGAAGCGAATACGGATAAATCACGTTTATTGTCTGCGCATATTTATATTAAGAATCTTTCTGATTTTCAAACATTCAATACGGTATGGATTGATTGGATCAAAGACAGCGTGCCACCTGCACGTGCCACCATTCAAGCTGATTTAGTTAATCCAGATTGGCTGATCGAAATTGCAGTGACTGCTGCACAGCGCTAAACAGTAAAAGGTTAACGTGTAAAACCAACGAACCTTGTGTAAAGCAGAAGGTTCGTTTTGTTTGATTGAACCATAGAACGAGGATGTTCTTACGCCACAAGCGGGTTGAATCTCCCAAAGTTGTCAAAAAGGATATTTTAATGACAAATATAAGTCATCAAGAGGACGAACAATCGTCGCCACATGAGCTTCAGCGAAAACTATCCAATCGTCATTTACAGTTAATTGCGATTGGCGGTGCGATTGGTACAGGTCTATTTATGGGATCTGGAAAAACCATTTCTCTAGCAGGGCCATCAATCTTAATCATTTATATGATTATTGGTGCAATGTTCTTTTTCCTCATGCGTGCATTGGGGGAGATTTTACTTTCAAATTTACATTACAAATCCTTTATTGATATGGCACATGACCTTATTGGGCCAGGTGCTGGTTATTATATTGGGTGGTCATATTGGCTTGGTTGGATCCTTGTAGGTATCGCCGATCTTGCTGCAATTATCAATTATCTTAATTTTTGGCTACCCGAAGGAATGGCATTTACCCCAATGGGGCAAGCGCTAATAAGTGCAGGATGTGTATTGCTTGTTCTCGGAATTAATTTACTCACGGTCAAATTATTTGGTGAGATCGAGTTTTGGTTTGCCCTGATTAAAATTTTAGCCATCGTTGGTTTGATTTTAATTGGTGGCTATATGGTGATGACTCATTTTGTCGCACCGAGTGGTTCCGTTGCAAGCTTTAGCAATGTTTGGACAAATGGTGGCATGTTTCCAAAAGGAGGAATGGGCTTTTTAGCAGGTTTCCAAATTGCACTGTTTGCTTTTGTCGGCGTTGAACTGATTGGAACGATGGCTGCAGAAACTAAAGATCCTGAAAAGAACTTACCTAAAGCAGTTAATGCGATTCCAACACGAATTATTTTATTCTATGTTTTGGCATTATTTATTGTGATGTCAGTAACGCCTTGGACAGAAATTCCTGCCGATCAAAGTCCCTTTGTGACGCTGTTTATGCATGCAGGTATTGGTGGTGCAGCGCTGATTATGAATTTAGTTGTACTTTCTTCAGTGATGTCTTCAATGAACAGTGGCGTGTTTTCAACAAGTCGTATGTTGTTTGGTTTGGCAAAAGAAGGTCAAGCACCTGAAAAGTTGGCAGAATTATCGAGTCGTGCCGTTCCAGCAAAAGGTTTAATTTTCTCTTGTGGATTTATCATGGCAGGTGCTGCCTTACAGTACTTCGTACCGAATACTGTGGAAGCATTTACCTTGGCAAGCTCGCTTTGTGTGATTTTATTTATTAGTATTTGGGGACTTATTATGGTGTGTTATTTACGCTATCGTAAGTTACGTCCTCAATTACATGAAAGCTCTAATTTCAAAATGCCAGGTGGTATTTGGATGTCTTATACTGTCCTGATCTTTCTTGCTTCAATGCTCGTTGTGTTGAGCCTAGAAGCAGACACATTTAGAGCATTACTCATTAGTCCTTTATGGATCATTATTTTAACAACAACCTATTATTTCGTATATAAACCACGAATGGCTAACCGGAAGAAATAACTCACTATTAAGCCTAGGCAATAGTGAGTTATTTTGCAGGAGATATGTTTTCATATCTCCTGTTTTTTTTACAAATTGTTCAAAATATAGTTTTGAAATTAAAATAAAAATAGCTTTCAATATCAGGCTGGAAAAACAGAATACTAATATGCGAAATTATAAGATCGATGTTTTACGTGGTATTTCAATTCTTTTGGTACTTATTCACCATTTTAATATTCCGTACAAATTGCATGACACTCTTTTAGGTGTGCACGTTTTTGGAGAAAGCCTAAGTACTTTGATTGCCCGCAATGGCAACTATGGCGTAACGATGTTTTTTGTCATTTCAGGCTTTCTCATTACCCAACATACTTTACAACGAAGTCGTTCACTTGCCGATATCAAGCTCAAAGACTTCTATATTCGTCGTATTGCTCGCATTATGCCTTGTTTAGTCTTACTGGTAGCAATGGTCACTATACTAGGTGCTATGGGTTTAAAACCCTTTATCAATCAAGCACCAAATGATATTGAAGTATCTTATGGCTTAACGATTTTTGCAGCCTTCACCTTTTGGATGAATATCCTGATCATTGAAAATGGCTGGGTGAATTACGCACTTGGCGTATTGTGGTCGTTATCGGTTGAAGAGATTTTTTATCTTGCTTTTCCAGTTTTGTGTGTATTACTTGGTCGAGGCAAAGGCTTCATTCTATTCTTATTTGTCATTATTTGTTATGCACCATATTTCAGATCTTTACATTTTAGTGAAGAAAGTGGGGCGTATTTATATCATTATTTTTCAAGTTTTGATGGAATTGCAATTGGTTGTTTAACGGCTTTAATTGTGCAGAATTTTAAAATTAATTCATCAGCTATAAAAGTCATCGTTCCAGTCGTTTCAGTGTTAATGATTGGACTATATTTATATGCACCTATCAAAGAAGTCAGCACATGGGGAATCAGTGCGTTTGCATTATTTTCTGCAATTTTAATTTTTTGTTTTGCGCAAAATCCACAAGTGCATGGACAATCATTCATTACAAAAATCATGGTGTGGATTGGTCAGCGCAGTTATGAAATGTATTTATTTCATTTGATTATTTTGGGTTTGATGAAGGTTTTTTACTTTCCAAAAGAAACGTTGCCTATTGAAAAATTGATACTTTTACCAATTTATTTTATTGCGGTGTTTATCTTGAGTTGGGCGATCGAAAAGTATTATTCAACACCGTTGAATTTGAAAATTCGTCATACATTAATCAGGTAAATAAAAAAACCTCCATTTCGGAGGTTCTCTAATTTAGTACATTAATTTAATGAGCATATTAAAACGTCGGTTTAACCACCACCAAAATCACTACTGCAAATAAAATCAGTGTTGGCATTTCATTGAAAAAGCGCCAAAATTTATGCGACTTGTAGTGTGCATTGCCAATCAACTTTTGACGGTAGTAACCACATACAAAATGATAAATCACCAATAGTCCAACTAGACCTACTTTGAGATAAAACCAAGTTGCTTCATGATAATGCCGTGTTGCATCACCCCAATCGACAAGGAAGTGCGCTGTAATGAGTGTTGCGATCATTGCAGGCATCATAATGCCACGATACAACTTACGTTCCATGACTTCAAAGCGTTGATGACTAATAGCATCATCACTCATAGCATGGTAGACATAAAGACGAGGAAGATAGAATAGGGCAGCAAACCAACAAACAACTGCAATAATATGAAGTGCTTTTACCCAAAGGAAAGCATCTGAAGGAGCATCCATCTATTTACCCTTAAAAGGGCAGTGTGTGGAAAGTTGATCATTCACCATCAATGTTGATGAATGATCAAAAATTCTGAACTTAGCCTGCCCATTTTTTGAAAATAAGGCATGCATTTACACCGCCAAAACCGAAACTATTACTCATTACAGTATTCAATTTTGCGTCACGTTTTTCAAGTACGATGTCATAACCTTTTGCACCTTCATCAAGTTCAGTTACGTTGATGTTTGGCGCAATGAAGTCATTTTGCATCATTAAAATAGAATAAATCGCTTCTTGAACACCTGCAGCACCTAGGCTGTGACCCGTCATAGACTTAGTCGAGCTAAATGCGGGCACTTGACCTTCACCAAATGCGCGTTCCATTGCTTTAAGCTCAGTGATGTCACCTGCAGGCGTTGATGTACCATGCGTATTTACATAGTCAATTTGATCAACACCATGCTGTTTTGCTTCTTCTAAAGCCATAAGGATACAACGTGTTGCGCCTTCACCTGATGGTGCAACCATGTCAGCACCATCTGAGTTAGCAGCATAGCCTACTACTTCAGCTAAAATATTTGCACCACGTGCTTGTGCATGCTCAAGTGATTCAAGAACAACAAAACCACCACCGCCAGCAATCACGAAACCATCACGGTCAGCAGAGTAAGGACGTGAAGCTGTTTCAGGTGTTTCGTTATATTTAGAACATAACGCACCCATTGCATCAAACAATAAGCTTTGTGACCAATGATCTTCTTCACCACCACCAGCAAGCATTAAATCTTGCTTGCCGAGTTGAATCAGATTGTATGCATAACCAATGGCATCGGCAGACGTTGCACAAGCACTGGTAATTGAATGTGCGACACCTTGTAATTTGAATGCGACACCGACATTTGCTGTAATAGTATTGGACATATTACGTGGCACGAAGAATGGACCAACTTTACGTGCGCCTTTGGTATTGAGTAATTCATTCATCTCAATAACAGATGCTGTTGAACCACCACCTGAACCACCTGCAATACCGTAACGAGGATTGCCACCAATTTGCTCAGCAGTTAAGCCAGCATGTTCAACGGCTGCCAAAGCAGAGTTGTAAGCATACATGGCACATACGCCCATAAAGCGTTTGAGTTTACGGTCAATGCCATCAAAATTTTGTTCAGCGGCTGCGCTTACATGACTTTTAAAATTAAGTTCTTCGTAAGTTGAATTATGACGTGTTCCTGAAATACCGTTTTCTAAAGAATTTTGAACAGCTTCTAATGTATTACCGATACATGAGTTGATACCCATACCCGTGATCACAACACGTTTCATCTACAGTTCCCTTTATGGTGATGGTGCAGTATCTGACTGACATAGATCCGTTATATAGAAAATATATTGCTTGACTATTGATCGGCAGATACTAATTTGAAATTATGCTCATCATAACAGAAAGAATTTTGAATTCTTATGGCAAATCCGTGCCTCTGCTTGAAAAGCAACAATGGCGAATTTGTTCACCTATATGACACTAAAAATTACAGTTTAAAGTTGTGTTAAATCAAGACTACACCTAGTATCAAGGACAATTATAGAGAACAAGGATAATGGGGGATAAATGACAAATTCTGATCACAAACAATCACGCAGTTTAATCTCTAATGTATTTGGAGTGGCTAAAAAGCTCAGTGCGACAGGCTTAAGTGTTATGAATCATGTCGCACCTGGAACTGTTTCTAAGCTGACACAGGCACCTGAGGCATCACAAGTGATACAAGGTTCAGCCCGAACAAAGGGTGTGTTTGAAAAAAAACAATATGACAATCCGCAACAAATGATGCGTGAACATTTACCGAAAGTTTCAAGCCAACTGCTTGGAAGACACTACAAAAAAATGAATCAGGTGGTTTCATTTATTTCACCCGATTTAAACGACAAACTTTCCGATTATGTTTTTGATAAACTCAATGATGCTGTTTCACAGCTCACCTCAGTGGAAGGTTTACTCAAAGAAGTTGGGGCAAAAAGTTTAGAGGAATTGGCGAAAGACCCTGAACGTGCAGCACGGATTAGTCAGGCATTGGCAAATCAAAATAAAATCATTGCTGCATTACAAGGTGCAGTAACAGGCTCAACAGGTGTTATTGGTGCAGCATTAGATGTACCGACATCACTTGCACTTGCGCTCCGTAGTATTTATCACACAGGTCGTGCTTACGGTTTTGAGTTGAAAGTTGAAGATCAAAACATTGTTGAATATATTTTTAAACAACTCGATTTAGGCACAGTTGCAGAAAAACAGGCTTTACTTGCTACTTTGAGAACACTGAGCCAAGTCGCTCAAACACATAATATGAGTCAGCTGCAACAATTACTTGGTTCGAGTAATGACACTGAAATGCTGAAAAAAATGCTTACCAACGATGATGGTAGCTTTAAATGGGCATGGATGAATAATATCCCTCAAATGGGTTTTATTTCTCGCCTGACACCATTAGCGAGCATTGGCATCAGTGCTATATATAGTTGGAAATTGGTTGATGATGCAACAGACCATGCCAAAGTTGTTTTTCATGGCGCACGCCAATATATATTACAACATCCTGAAAATGATTTAGATGCATTGACGGCGTATGAGAGGTTTTTAGCTCAAGCACCTGTTTTGTTACTTGATGCATCCAATACATTAGCCGAAGATGCAGTGGATGCTGCCCCTGAAAATGATGCTATACAGCCGATTTCAGATGTTCAAGTTGCACCAAAAACTAAGGGGGAAGCTGTCCCATTAGTTGATGTATTGAATGAGAATGAAGCAACGCCAAAAAAAGTGACTGAAAAAGTACAGCAAGATGAGGAGCTCATTGTTGAGCCTGATGTGAAAGTACCTTTAGAAAACTCAACAATAGATACAATAGCGCAAAACAATACTGAGCCATCTCTTGATTCAGCTGACATGAAGTCTAAACCTCTGGCAACAGAACAAGTACAGATTGAAGGCGAAAATACAAAAAAGCCAACTGAGAAGAAGCGTACAATACGTAAAACAGCAGTTAAAAATGAAGAGCCACTCAGCTCAAAAGAAGATACTTCTCAGCCGAACGATTAAAAATGACTGAAAAAAGTCATGAAATATGTAAATGGTTGGTATTTGGCGTATTGCCGAATATTGACCATTTTCACTTCATGGAATACAATTGCGTGCCCTTAAAAAGTAGTATTTTTTTGGGTTTTTATTTAACGGGAGATTTGCCAAATGGCAACAACAAATCAGTTGATCCGTAAGGGTCGCACAACTTTGGTTGAAAAATCAAAAGTTCCTGCGTTGAAGGCTTGTCCACAACGTCGTGGTGTTTGTACACGTGTTTACACAACTACACCTAAAAAACCTAACTCAGCAATGCGTAAAGTTTGCCGTGTTCGCTTAACTTCAGGTTTTGAAGTTTCTAGCTATATCGGTGGTGAAGGCCATAACCTACAAGAGCACAGTGTTGTTCTTATCCGTGGTGGTCGTGTTAAAGATTTACCAGGTGTTCGTTACCATACCGTTCGTGGTTCTTTAGACTGTGCTGGCGTGAAAGATCGTAACCAGTCACGTTCTAAATACGGTACTAAACGTCCTAAGAAATAATTCTTTTAAGAATTATTTTTAAGATGTAGAACCGCAATCCTTTATCGTCTCGCTTGTCTGATTTCTGCATTTAATTTTGTGAAATTCAAGCGACGTGTAGTAAGGCCAGCGAAAGGTGCATGACACTTTGCACTAATGCTGGATAAACCTGAAGTGTCATATTTATTAGGTAGTTTAAAATGCCAAGACGTCGCGTAGTTGCTGCTCGTGAAATCCTTCCGGATCCGAAGTTCAGTAGCCAAACAATCGCTAAATTCATGAACCACGTAATGCAAGATGGTAAAAAATCTATTGCTGAAAGTATCGTTTACGGTGCTTTAGACCGCGTTCAAGAAAAATCTAAAGTTGACCCAGTTGAATTTTTCGAGACTACTCTTGAAAAAGTTCGTCCTATGGTCGAAGTAAAAGCACGCCGTGTTGGTGGTGCTACATACCAAGTACCTATGGAAGTACGCCCATCCCGTCGTACTGCCTTGGCTATGCGTTGGTTAGTAGATGCTGCTGCTAAGCGTTCTGAAAAAACTATGGCGTTACGTCTTGCTGGTGAGTTGCTTGATGCAGCTGAAGGTAAAGGCTCAGCGATCAAAAAACGTGAAGATGTGCACCGTATGGCTGAAGCTAACAAAGCCTTCTCTCACTACCGCTTCTAAGCGGTTAAAACAGTCCTTAATCAGGAGAATACTCATGCGTATTGCAGCTCGATTTAACATCGCACTCTTCCAAAGCGGGGGATGGGCGGGTATTTAAGTTGCCCATTACGTCTGAGTATCCGTACGCATCAATACTCTATTGATGCGTACTGTTTTAAACAACAAAATTTAGGAATGCAAGAAATCATGGCACGTCAAACCCCAATTTCTCGTTATCGTAACATTGGTATTTCTGCGCACATTGATGCCGGTAAAACTACAACAACTGAACGTATCTTGTTCTACACAGGTGTATCTCACAAAATTGGTGAAGTACATGATGGTGCAGCAACAATGGACTGGATGGAGCAAGAGCAAGAACGTGGTATTACAATCACTTCAGCTGCTACGACTACATTCTGGTCAGGTATGTCTAAGCAATTTCCTGAACACCGTATCAACGTAATTGATACACCGGGACACGTAGACTTCACAATCGAAGTTGAACGTTCTATGCGTGTTCTTGATGGTGCATGTATGGTTTACTGTGCTGTAGGTGGTGTTCAACCTCAGTCTGAAACTGTATGGCGTCAAGCAAACAAATACCAAGTACCGCGTTTAGCATTCGTGAACAAGATGGACCGTACAGGTGCAAACTTCTTCCGTGTTGTTGAACAAATGCGTACTCGTTTGGGTGCTTCTCCTGTACCAATCGTAATTCCTGTTGGCGCTGAAGATAACTTCCAAGGCGTGATCGACTTAATCGAAATGAAAGCGATCATTTGGGATGAAAAATCTCAAGGTATGGAATTCGAATACGGTGAAATTCCAGCTGATCTTCAAGCAAGTGCTGAAGAATGGCGTACAAACATGGTTGAAGCAGCAGCTGAAGCATCTGAAGAACTGATGGACAAATACCTTGAAGAAGGTGAGTTGTCTAAAGAAGAAATCGTTGCTGGTATTCGTACCCAAACTCTTGCTGGTTTAATTCAACCAATGCTTTGTGGTACAGCGTTCAAAAACAAAGGTGTTCAACGTATGTTGGATGCTGTAATTGAATTCTTACCATCACCTACAGAAGTTAAAGCGATTGAAGGTGTACTTGACGATAAAGCTGAAACTAAAGCGACTCGTGAAGCATCTGATGAGCAACCGTTCTCTGCACTTGCGTTCAAAATCATGAATGACAAATTCGTAGGTAACTTGACTTTCGTACGTGTTTATTCTGGTGTTCTTAAGCAAGGTGACTCGGTTTTCAACCCTGTTAAATCTAAGCGTGAACGTATTGGCCGTATCGTGCAAATGCACGCAAACGATCGTCAAGACGTTGAAGAAATCCGCGCTGGTGATATCGCTGCATGTGTAGGTCTTAAAGACGTTACTACTGGTGATACGCTTTGTGATGAAAAACACGTTATTACACTTGAACGTATGGAATTCCCAGAGCCAGTTATTGCATTGGCTGTGGAACCAAAAACTAAAGCTGACCAAGAAAAAATGTCAATTGCTTTAGGTCGTTTGGCTAAAGAAGATCCATCATTCCGTGTACGTACTGACGAAGAGTCAGGTCAAACAATTATTGCTGGTATGGGTGAACTTCACCTTGACATCATTGTTGACCGTATGAAGCGTGAATTCGGTGTTGAAGCAAACATTGGTAAACCAATGGTTTCTTACCGTGAAACGATTAAAAAGACTGTTGAACAAGAAGGTAAATTTGTTCGTCAGACTGGTGGTAAAGGTAAATTCGGTCACGTATACGTACGTCTTGAGCCGATGGAAGCTGATGCTGAAAAAGACTATCAATTCGTTGAAGAAGTTGTTGGCGGCGTAGTACCTAAAGAATTCTTTGGTGCGGTTGACAAAGGTATTCAAGAACGTATGAAGAATGGTGTACTTGCTGGTTACCCTGTTGTGGGTATCAAAGCGACATTGTTTGATGGTTCTTACCATGATGTCGATTCGGACGAATTATCGTTCAAAATGGCGGGTTCTTATGCCTTCCGTGATGGTTTCATGAAAGCGGATCCTATCCTTCTTGAACCAATCATGAAAGTTGAAGTAGAAACTCCAGAAGACTACATGGGCGATATCATGGGTGACTTAAACCGTCGTCGTGGTATGGTTCAAGGTATGGAAGATCTTCCTGGTGGTACTAAAGCGATTAAAGCTGAAGTTCCATTGGCTGAGATGTTCGGTTACGCAACTTCTATGCGTTCTATGTCTCAAGGTCGTGCGACATATTCTATGGAATTCTCTAAATATGCTGAAACTCCACGTAACGTGGCTGAAGGCATCATTTCTAAATTCCAGTCAGGCGGTAAAAAAGGTGACGACGAGTAATCTTTCGATTACTATAAGTCCAAACTAATACATAGTTAAAACTCAAGTACTCATGCAGTGACCCTGTATGAGTAGTTAAAAAAGGAAGCTCTCATGGCTAAGGCTAAGTTTGAACGTAATAAGCCACACGTAAACGTGGGTACAATTGGTCACGTCGACCATGGTAAAACAACTTTAACAGCTGCAATTGCAACTGTTTGTGCTAAACAGTTCGGTGGCGAAGCAAAAGATTA
>NZ_JBLYZK010000012.1:0-72611 GCF_048551395.1 Acinetobacter sp. TY1 | reverse complement strand
AGGGTCGTTAGCTCAGCTGGTAGAGCAGCGGACTTTTAATCCGTTGGTCCCGCGTTCGAATCGCGGACGACCCACCATTTATTCCCCTCTTCAAGATTATTTCTGAACTTCTTTATTCTGCGTTTCTTCAACAAAACCAAATCTAAATTCATTTTAATTAGACACCCCATACAAAATTCAATGGACTCACTTTTCCAAATTTTTACTTTTTATCATACTCACTTAAAATGTTGTTACACCCATTCGTATTCAGAATTGGTAGAGTCTTGACTATTAATAATCATCGTTTCCAATCCTATAACAACCCATTGTATTTTTATTTTAATTATTTCTCTTCTTGCTTATTCCATTTTAGCTTCTAAGTGATTTTCGCATTTAGCCGTTAAAATTTCGTCATCACATAATTATGCTCAGGTGCATGATGTCCTTTCACTGAAAAATAATTCTTATTGGTCTTATCAACATTTAAAATTTTATCACGGTCTATAACCAAGTTTTGCTCATCATTAATGCTATAAAAAAATTGAATTCCTTCTATTCTTTTTACAATAATTTGATGATGTTCTTCATCATAATGCCATGTATTCTTTTTATAGTTACGATTGGCAAGCTCCTCATGGCTATCATTACTCACTCGCCCCTTATATACAAAAGTTCGATGTGCCGTACCATCAGGCAGCAAGTTAATAATAAATTCTGCTGATCCTTTTTCACAATGCGCAAATTTATCTTCACAATTAATTTCAGTATGATAGCGCCCAACAAAAGGCATTGATACATTTGAAACCTGCGCTATATGATCATCCTCTAAAGCTTGTGTTACAGCAGGTCCCGCAGCTTCTGTCAATTTTTCCCCTTCATCATCTTGCTGTGTTTTTTCTTCTGTAATCTTTTTTTGAGGCTCGGTAGCTTCTGAAGCAACCTGAATATCTTCATGCATGCTTACGTCATCTTTTTGTTGGTTTGAACATGCCATAAGTAATACTGCAAAAATTGCTGTATTAGCGATACTCCAAACTGTTCTGTTTTTACATTTTCTGAAAATTTTATGCTTAATCAAAAGAATTCATACCTTTTACTTCAAATCCATACATCTAGATCTGTATATAGTAGTGATTATCCCACAGACTACCATTCACCTTTAGTGCCCTTTTACAAAAGTATAAAAATACACAACTACCTATTTAAACTCATCTCGCATTTTAAGGAACTCATTTAAATTATACTTACAGAGCAATAACAAAATAATTTTGCTCTAGACTTTAAGTCGAATAGATCATCCCCATATTTATAAATGAAGCAATATTTAAACGGTTGTTTCTCTCATTTTTTTATTTTTAAAGGAGCCTCGAATGACCAATTCTGGTTTATACCGTTCTAACCGACACAATATGATCGCCGGTGTAATAGGCGGTATTGCTGAACGTTTTGGTTGGAATCCAACACTATTACGTATCATCTTTGTGGTGGTTTCCCTAATGAGTGCAGCCTTTCCAGGCATTTTGGTTTACCTTGTATTATGGTTGCTCCTGCCAAAGCAAACACAACGCATTGAAACTCCATACAACATGCGTACGGTGTCTGAAGAAAACAATTTTCATCGATAATACATTTATATAGATTTCTTACTTCATTTTTATACTGCGATCATTACCCCAATGTATCGCAGTTTTTTTGCCTTAGATTTGACTTTAAATAGTAAACTTTTAAAGCTTTATTTTTTCAGCAATAACTGTTGCATAGCTGCAATCATATCGGCACGACTAATAATCCCAACGATCTTTTTACCATCAACCACAGGAATATAATTGAATGACCGCTCAACAAAATAAGGAATTAAATCCTGAATCGGTTGCTGAGGTTGTACCGTCACTACTTGCAGATTCATAATCTGTTTCACTAAATGCTGCCATGATGTATGTACATCTGTTGAACCTTTAAACCACTCCACCACTTCATACAATGCAAGTGTGCCCACTAATTCATTATCCACATTCACTACAGGCAAACTCATTAAATTGACCTGCTTAAACTTGTCTAATGCCTTATGAATGTCATCTTCAGCATGTAAAAAAATTACATCTTTACTCATAATGTCCTGACATAAATAATCACCGACCTGTCGAGCATTGGCATTTTCTTGTGCTTTTAGAATAATTTTCTGTAAGTCATATTCACTGATATCGAGTAATTCAGTCTGATCAGCAAGCGCATCTTTAATGTCCTGCGGTTGAATTGTGACTTTTTGGGTTGGCGTTGGATCTTTAGAACGCGTATTGATTTGCGCAACTTGAGGAAATTGCTTACCCAGCATTCGGTTATAAATTACCGCAACAATCAGCAGTAAAATTGAATTGAGTAACACAGGATAAAAAACAAATTCATAACCTAGTTGATGAATCGACTCACCTCCCATCACCGCAGTAATTGCCACAGCCCCACTTGGTGGATGTAAGGAATCTGTACTCATCATTAGAAAAATAGTCAGTGCAACAGCCAAGCTAAAGGCAAGCGTCGGCTCTGCAATGAATAAGGCACAGCTAACACCAATGACTCCTGCAATGGTATTACCTATTACAACATTCCACGGCTGTGCTAAGGGGCTAGCAGGAACTGCAAATAATAAGACCGATGATGCTCCCATTGGTGCGATATACCATGCATTAAACCCACCTAGCACGTGCCAACTGATTAATGAAGAAATAGCTAGACCGATGAGTGCACCTAATCCACATAACACGCGATCTTTAAAGGGTAAAACTTTAAAATTTGGTTTTAAAGTGTTTAACCAGTTTATTGTAAATTCAGACACAAATATCGAGCTCAGCCTTTCAAAATATTGCTAAATTATACGATAATGATAATTTAAAGGTATATTTATTTTATATCTTCTATTATTTAATTCTATTTTCCAAATGAAAAGCTATCGAAGCCTTTATGATCAATCAAGTGATAGCACAGCTTTAAATTGATCTGCCTTTTTCAATATATAATCATCTACATTAATATGATTAAACTCAGTATGATAAATTGATGGCTCATCCATAGAGAACATGTCTAAATCCTCCGTCAGCTCATACCAAACCACCATTGTTGAATGATAAATCGTTTGAAATTTTGGATTAAATTTTATATTTTCACAAATTTCATTTAATTCACTGGCAGCATACTCAGGTTCAATTTCACCAAGAATCACTTCGTCGCAATAAAACTGTAAATATGCATAAATTGCAGTTTTATCAATTAGATACGGTAATCCAATTTCCTCAATAGATTGAGTAAAATATGTTCCTGCAATATCTACATCAGGCGAAAATTTCTAGCAATAACGAAACTAAAGTAATAATAGACTCTGTTTCAAAACCTTGCTCAAGTTTCAATACTGCCCAATCGATATACTCTTGCCCCCTTGCCTATGAATTAATTTTTTGCCAATAATTTCTAAATAATTCATCTATTTCTCATTTTATTATGATCACATTATCATCATAACTTAGCCAAATATTTTGATTGAATTCTAACCTTTATGAAAAACAGTATAACTTGACCTATACCCTTTGCCACTCCCTCCCAAAATCCTTATACTGAGAACCAATTTTTCAAATACTTATAGTGGATGCTGCATGAGTCGCGCCATATCGCATATCGATACATTCCAAGGCTTAATTTTAGCCTTACAAAACTACTGGGCTGAACAAGGTTGTGTCATTTTACAACCTTACGATATGGAAATGGGTGCAGGGACATTCCACACTGCAACATTCTTACGTGCACTTGGCCCTGAAACTTGGAACGCAGCTTACGTTCAACCCTCACGCCGTCCGAAAGATGGTCGTTATGGCGAAAACCCAAACCGTTTACAGCACTACTACCAATTCCAAGTCGTCCTTAAACCAAACCCTGACAATATCCAACAGCTTTATCTTGACTCTCTCAAAGCGATTGGTATTGATACGCTTATTCACGATATTCGTTTTGTCGAAGACAACTGGGAATCTCCAACACTCGGTGCTTGGGGCTTAGGTTGGGAAGTTTGGCTTAACGGTATGGAAGTAACTCAGTTCACTTACTTCCAACAAGTGGGCGGTTTGGAATGTTACCCTGTGACAGGTGAAATCACTTACGGTCTTGAGCGTTTGGCAATGTACCTTCAAGGCGTAGATTCAGTTTATGATCTTGTTTGGACAAAGGGTCAATTCGGTACTGTGACTTATGGCGATGTGTTCCATCAAAATGAAGTAGAACAATCGACTTATAACTTTGAATATGCCAACGTTGAAAAAATGTTTGAGCTTTTCGACTTTTACGAAGCTGAGGCGACACGCTTAATTGAAGCTGAACTTCCACTTCCAGCGTATGAGCAAGTCATTAAAGCATCACACTGCTTTAACTTGTTAGATGCTCGTGGTGCAATTTCTGTGACTGAACGTCAGCGTTATATTTTACGTGTACGTACATTGTCACGCTCAATTGCACAAAGCTATGTAGATGCCCGTGCGAAGCTTGGCTTCCCAATGGCTGAACCTGAACTTCGTGATGAAGTATTGGCGCAATTAAAAGCACAAGTTGAAAGTGACGCAAAAGCTGAGGAGAATAAATAATGTCTAAACATACCGTTTTATTCGAACTTGGCTGTGAAGAACTTCCTCCAAAAAGCTTAAAAAAATTACGTGATGCCCTATTGGCAGAAACTATAAAAGGTCTAAAAGATGTAGGCTTGGCTTTTGATTCAATCGAAGCCTATGCAGCACCACGTCGTTTGGCTTTAAAAATTGTCAATGTTGATGGCGCTCAAGCTGATACTCAAAAGCGTTTTGATGGCCCTGCTAAACAAGCTGCTTTTGATGCTGAAGGCAATGCAACCAAAGCGCTTGAAGGCTTTATGCGTGGTCAAGGCATTACCGTTGATCAAGTCACAACTTTCCAAGCAGGTAAAGTTGAAAAAGTTTGCTATTTAAAAGACGTAAAAGGTCAAAGCCTTGACGTTTTATTACCACAAATTTTACAAACTGCTTTGGATAATCTTCCAATTGCAAAACGTATGCGTTCAGCAGCAAGCCGTACTGAATTCGTTCGTCCTGTAAAATGGGTTGTATTGCTTAAAGATAATGACGTTGTTGATGCAACCATTCAGGATCATAAAGCAGGTAATGTGACTTTTGGTCATCGTTTCCATGCGCCTGAAGCAATTGTTTTGGCAAATGCAGATGACTATATACCAAAATTAAAAGCGGCTTATGTTGTTGCAAATTTTGAAGAACGCCAAGCAATTATTGACAGTCAAGTGAAAGCACTTGCTGACGAAGTAAATGCGATTGCGATTGTACCAAGCGACCTTCGTGACGAAGTGACTGCATTGGTTGAATGGCCAGTTGCGCTTCGTGCAAGTTTTGAAGAGCGTTTCCTCGCTGTACCGCAAGAAGCACTCATCACCACCATGCAAGACAACCAAAAGTATTTCTGTTTGGTCAATACTGACCATAAACTTCAGCCTTACTTCATTACTGTTTCAAATATTGAGTCTAAAGATCCTGCTCAAATTATTGAAGGGAATGAGAAAGTTGTACGTCCTCGTTTGTCAGATGCTGAATTCTTCTTCTTACAAGATCAAAAGCAACCGCTTGCTTCCCGTAAAGAAAAATTAGCCAATATGGTGTTCCAAGCTGAATTGGGTACACTTTGGAATAAATCTGAACGTATTGCAAAATTAGCTGTGGCTTTAGCGCCAATCATAGGTTCAAACCCTGCCGATGCTGAAAAAGCCGCACTTCTTGCAAAATGTGACTTAACCTCTGAGTTGGTGGGTGAATTCCCTGAACTTCAAGGGATTGCAGGGACTTATTACGCACGCCTTGAAGGCGAAAATGTTGAGGTTTCTGAGTCTTTAGGTGAGCAATATTTACCTAAATTTGCAGGTGATGTTCTACCGCAAACCAAGACAGGTACAACCATTGCCCTTGCTGATCGTTTAGATACATTGACAGGTATTTTTGGTATTGGTCAAGCACCGACAGGTTCGAAAGATCCGTTTGCACTGCGTCGTTCTGCAATTGGTATTTTGCGTCTTGTCACTGAAAATAATCTTGATGTTTCGATTGAAGAACTCATCAAACTTGCTTTAGCTGCTTATGGCGATGTATTAAAAGATCACGGCAAGACTTTGGCAGATGCTGTGGCATTCCTTGAAGGTCGTTACCGTGCCAAGTATGAAGATCAAGGCGTTGCTGTTGATGTGATTCAAGCAGTTCAAGCACTTTCTCCTAAATCTCCGTTAGATTTTGATAAGCGTGTAAATGCAGTAAATCATTTCCGTAACTTGCCTGAAGCTGCTGCTCTTGCTGCTGCCAATAAGCGTGTTGCAAATATCTTGGCGAAAGAAGCTGAACCTACGGGTGAAATCGTTGAATCTAAACTGGTTGAAGATGCTGAAAAAGCGCTTTATACCGAGATTCAAAATGTACTGCCTGTAGTTCAACCACTTTTGGATGCAAAAGATTACACTGAAGCACTTTCTAAACTTGCAGCTTTACGTGCACCAATTGATGCTTTCTTTGAAGGTGTAATGGTGATGGCAGAAGATGCTGAATTAAAAGTGAACCGCTTACGCATACTCGCGCAGTTGCGTGGTTTGTTTACGGCTGTTGCGGATATTTCGGTGTTACAGCACTAAGCTAAATATTTGAAATAAAAATAAAACCCTGCTTAAATAAGTGGGGTTTTTTTTAATTTCTAGAATACATAATACCAAAATGAATACAACAACCCCCAAAAGCCCTTATAGCATTGATCTCAAACTTATTCTAATTCATTTTTTATTGTTGATTAGCAGTTACTTAATTTACAAAAACTTTGCCTACACCCCTGAAAAAAAAGATATGAGTGGAATTTTTTTCATGCTCATTTCCGTCTTAGGTGGAATTGTAGGATTAATTGTATTAGCGGTTAGTTTGCCCCGTTTAGATCGTACAGTTCGAAACTTATCTATGTATAAGTTCTTTTTAGCATTTCTCTATTGGGTTTCAAGCACAGTTATTTTTATCTTTTTTGGAATCAGCAGATTTTTCTATAACAATCCTTTAGTCCTTTTTGTTTTTGTACTGATTTTCTATAGTAGTATTTATTTCTCAGTCGTACGTATTGCCGATATGCGTAAAAAAGATTGGCTAGTTTTGGGTGGGATTTTTGGTGCTTTTGTACTTTTATTCTTTTTACCAAAGATTTAGAAAATTAAGTAGTTTAAATTTTCTTAGATAGTTACGTTGTTTTTACAACTGTTACGGATCTTTCAGTTTTACAGCACTAAGCTAAATATTTGAAATAAAATGAGAACCCTGCTTAAAAAAGTGGGTTTTTTTATTGAAAGAATTATGAAAAAATTAGAAGCAACACTTATTAATCTATTTATGTGGGGCGAATTATTCTCAACTCAAGGAGTTCTTGACACTACAATTATACAATGTGAAGGTTTTGTATTTGAATTTAGACAACAAGACATCAAATTAAAGCAAAGTGAATATATTAATAAAACTATTTTAACTACCATAGTTACAGTTCGTGATATTACAGAAGAGCAAATTCCTCAAATTTTAGAAATTATTGATGATATATGTTGGTTACTTTCTTTTGCGCAACAAGCACCTATTTGTCGTCATAGTTATAAGATTGACAATCTAGAAATAGAATCAAGAAACTGTATAAGCTTCATTATAAATTCACCTGCTTACATCATTGAAAATAGAGGTAAATCTATTCGAAGTTTTATAGAACAAGTTTATCCAACCTATAAAGAATTAAAAAATCCTAGAGAATTAGAAGTAGTATTTGGCTATCTAATAGAAATCAATAAACCTAATCTTGCGATGGAAACAAAACTGATAATTTCTTATGTACTGATGGAGCATCTAAAAAGAACGTATGCTGAAATTATTGGATATATAAAAACTGACACTCAATTTAAGCATCCACAATATCCAGATTTAAAAACTCAACCTCACGATATTGAAAATTATGAGTCTCTAAAAGATAAAGGTAATACTTATTATCGTCATAAAAAATTTGGAAAATGTGGTTCAACAGAAATGATTAAGCGGACCTTTGAAGGGGCAAGAATTACTCGTACAAAAACAAAATCTATTATTGATAAAAGAAATACAATGATTCACGAAGGGCTTCTTTTACCTTTTGGCGATCCTGAATATACCAATCAAGCATTTATAGATTTTCAGGAAGTAAATGACTTATTCCGCGAATATTTACTGAGTATTCTAAATTACCAAGGCGAATATTATTTAAGCAATGATCGTTTTTCTTGTTCAGTATGTCTTATATAAAATTATATTTATCATGCACAAATAACCTGAAACAATCTACAACCAAATAAATCTGAATCTTCTCATTGGATTCTATAAACTTAATTCATCAGATTCAGCCAAGACTAAAAGCAATGAATGCAAAAATCATCTTCTCTACTATTTTAACAACCCTTGCCCTCGCCGCTTGCTCAATAACACCGACAGATCCTAATGCCCCTATTGTCATCGAACAACATAAAAACATCTCTGCTGAACCATCAACAAAACATAATCTTGCTCGTCTCATTAAGCAAAAAGACAACTGCGTAATTGAATTTACAGGCAACTTTGAAACAGGCAAAGCCACAGAACATTGGATCTTTAAAGGGGATCAACTTATTTCAGCATTTTCAAATGTCGATGCAGACATTGAAAAAACACACACAATATTTGATATTCAAGATGCAGATAAAATTAAAAACTTCAATGCACTGAAAAAGAACTTTAATGCTTCATCACTCGAAATCTGTAACTAATCTCCACAATACCTCAGTAAATCCGATTTACTGAGTAAGTTTCTATACATGCTTTTACCAACAGTGTACAACGATGCCTCATTTTGCAAGTATCATGTCACTATATAAAAGGAAGGTACATTTAATAATGCAGAAAATCAAAGTATTAGCGCTTAGTTTTACACTTTTTGGTACAACATCCATTTATGCACAAACCACTACTGAAAATAAAACTACACCATACGGTGACAACCCTAATATTTTTAAGGTGATTGCGAAAAAGACAGGTTCTGCTGTACAAAATACAGCTGAGAAAGTCGGAGAAGCAACGGAAAATGGTATCCGAAAAATCAAACCAAAATTTGATGAAACTATCGACAATACCAAAACATATACCGCAGAACAGGCGACCATTGCCAAAGAAAATACACAGAAAGGCATAGATACAGCAGTTAAAAAAGTGGAACAAACCACAGACCGTGTTTTAGGTCGAACTGAATATAACGTGCCCATTGAACAAGGCAGTTTAAGTCAGCCCCAAATACCCACAAAAACGGCTTATGAAGTGACTGCTGCCACTCCTACGACTACAGTTTTAGCCCCTCTTACGCCTATAGCACCACCAACGACTGTGCAAAATACACAAGTAGAACCCGAGATCGTCAAACAATCCTTACCTATAGAAAATACGACAACTAAACAAACGGAAAATTCTTCAACCAAAGCATCGAATGAAGATGATACCAGTGGCGTTCCTCGCTAAAAATAATGTAAATATTCCTCATTTATTTCAAATGAGGAATCTAGATGAAATCCCAAAGGTTTAAAGCACAAACTCATATTGGTTCAATGCTTTCATCAAACGATGCCCGACATAGAAATGCAGTCCCGATAGCATGACAAATACAGCCATTCCAAGAGATGCACTATATTCAAAAAATGGATAAGCCCCTGAAGATAGGAAACAATAACTGAGCCACAATTGTACCAATGCCAATAAACATGCCACTGAAAATTGTAAAATTGAACGAACTTTGACAATAATACTGATAAAAAAGATGATCAATACTACAAGTCCAATCAGTAAGGGTAAAAATGAAAAGGCTTTATGTACATCTATTTGCGGATTCTGTGCTAAATACTGTTGTGCATAGATATCTAAACCAATAAAAGAAAAAGTCCCTAAAAAAATCAAAAGCTCAAAGACACCGAAAAACTTAAGTTGCTGTTGGGTTGTTTTCACGGTGTAAAACTCCTCATTTTTTATCTGTTTTGCTGGGTAGAATAATGATGTATTGAGGCAATTTTTTATATAGACCGATTAAAGACCGACCTGCCGAATGGGTTTCCCCTGTTGAAATGCCGATGCATTTTCTGTTAATTGTTGCACAATACGTTGCCTAGCATCAACACTGCCCCATGCACTGTGCGGTGTAATAATTAAGTTAGGAATATTATTGGCAAGTAGAACGTTACCCTCTTTTGGTGGTTCAACGCTGAGTACATCGGTTGCTGCACCAGCAATTTTTCCTGTACGTAAAGCTGTTGCCAAGTCGTGTTCATTGACAATGCCACCTCGTGCACAGTTAATTAAAAATGCACTTGGCTTCATCTTCTCAAAGGCTTTGCTATCAAACAGATCACGCGTTTCTTCTGTCAGTGGGCAATGTAAGCTTAAAAAATCAACTTGTGGTAAAAGCTCAGACAATGCCACGCGATTTCCAGTTGAACGATTAGGCAAAGCACCGACTATAATTTTCATCCCAAAAGCTTCGGCAAGTTTAGCCACAGCCTGCCCCAATTCACCATAACCCAAAATGCCTAAAGTCTTTCCTGCAAGCTCCACAATTGGAAAATCAAGCAAACAAAAGATTGGCGATTTATTCCATTCGCCTTGTTTTACTGCATGATCATATTGAATAACTGAAGTCGCCAAAGTGAGCATGAGCATTAGTGTATGTTGCGCCACAGCGGATGTGCCATAGCCCTGGCAGTTACACACCGTAATGCCTTGCGCTTTGGCTTGAGCAAGATCAACATTATTTGTCCCTGTCGCGGAAATCAAAATCAGCTTAAGAGATACACATTGTTTTAAAGTTTCTGCATCAAGCACGACTTTGTTAGTGATCACGACGTCAGCATGTTGTACACGTTCCAAAACCTGTGTGGCTAATGTAGATGGATACAACTCTAAATCAGTAAATACTTCACGTAATGCACTAAAATCAAGATCATTTTTATCCAATGATTCACAATCTAAAAATACAGCTTTCATGTGTTCCCTTATCAATCATAGACAGTATTATGTACTTCTTTTATATCATGTATTCTAATGCACATACTTTCCAAATAATGACGATAGGTCTAAAGTATTTTAAAAAATAAACCCTGAAAAATTCATAGAAAATCATAAATAACAAAGAGTTTTCAACTAATGATGCAATATATCTACGCTACAACACTTTTTTTATTGAGCAATATTTTAATTACACCCATCTCATTGGCAAAACCAGTGCAAGACGAAAAAGTCTTACAATCTGTAGAAAATTTTGATCAATTTCAAACGACTGAAGGTAATCAAATTAAACTCATTAAAACTCCACAAGGCTGTCGAATTGAAGCAATCTTTTATGGAGAAATAGGTCGTACTAAAGAAAACTTCTTATTTGCATATATCCAAAATCAACTACACCTTCAACATGCTGCACATTATGAATATCATTACAGTCATGGAGGATTAACTAATTTATCCGAAAATAAAGGAGAATTTTCCACAACTGTTCAACGAGTCGAACTTGATCCCAAAGCATCTGAACAGCAACAGAGTTTCAAAACCTACTTACAACTATTTCCTGTTACTGCGTTACAATCTTGCCATTAACCCCATGTAAATCTATAAAAATTCGCCCTCATCTTTTCATAGAAGGACGAAAATTTTATTAAATCATCGTGAATTTTTCGTTGTCTTGCACTGACTCAGACTCAAAATTACAATTCCCTTGCTCATCTGAATGCATATATAAGTTTTTATAGCTCAATAAATAAAATTCTGGGCATTTTTTAATGACAATCGGATGCATATCCAAAGATAAAGCTTCATCTTGTTTGAATAATTTGGTCACACGGCGATCATTCATACAGATCAAATAGGTCTGTTTTTTCACTTCAACCTGAACTAAACCGCTATGTTCAACATGCAATGGAATAATGTATTTACCATTAATATCAATTACCTGCTGTTCATAACTTTCAACTTTTTGGGTAATTACATTAAAAACTAAAATATTGCCAAAACGATCTTGCAGTTGATTTTTTTCTTCAAAAGCAAAATTGACCTGTATACCTAACTTTTCTAAGTCTTGTTCATCGACACGTTTATTGGTCAGTAAAATTCGGGTAATGGCTTGTTTTAAACTCGCATCAAAAAAGTTTTTATCGAGTTGTAAATCAATCCCTTTCAGAATATTTCCTAAAGCTTCATTGTGTGCACCAAGTAAATGAGCAACCACACTACGATAGTAAAACTTGCTATTTTTCTTCACTTCACGCATTTGACGATAAAAATAAATCGGCTCAAATGGACGTTCGATAAAGTCATGCAGTAATGCTGAACTTGCCAAAACAGCAATGGCATCATGTCCTGTATAGGGTAGATGTAATGTATGCAACTGAGGAATAAGCGGTTTAATTTTTAAATAATGCTCTTTGTCATGTTCAAAATAAGGATCATAAACAATAATATATTCACACTCAGGATTAATATCCTGTGCTTGAATCTGCATATCTGCATTTAAATCTGCATCATAAAAATCGGTATAGCGCTTATCTTCTACATCTTCAGGATTGATCGAATATTGTGGCACCATTGCCACCACACGGTTCATTTTGAGTGGCTTAGAATATTTAATTGCAGCATAACCACCCATCGAGCCACCATAGCCGACAATACGTTGATACTTTTGCAAAATGGGTGTTAAAAATTCAAGTAAAGCAGACATACTTACCGCAGGAAACCAAGACTTTTGCTTGGGCATAATGCCGACCATACTATAATCATATTTCATCAATGACTTTTCAGCATTGATCGATGTTCCTTTCGCACGCGTAATTAAATCGCCAAAAGACAACACTAGCGTTTCAGTCGTTCCCTCTAGGTAAATGGCTCTGATATGCTCATCTTCAAAAATTATCTGCTTATCCATCGCAATACCGTGAACCGGACTCTCCAAAAGGCTAAAAAATGAAACAATGAATGACTTGCCGAGCCATTACATGTGGTGTCATATTTTATAGATTCTACACAGATTAAAAAGCGCAAAATATGACACATTATTTACATCCTGCTGCACAAAAAGGCTTCAGTTCAGCAGCTGAATTGTACCAACAAGCACGCCCAGATTATCCTCAAGACATCGTATCTTGGCTCAAAAATGAACTGCATTTAGATCAGGATTCTATTGTTGTCGATCTTGGTTCAGGAACAGGAAAATTTTTGCCTTATCTCAAACAGATCACACCTCATATTATTGCTATTGAGCCTGTTTCAGAAATGCTTGAACAATTGAAAATAGTACATCCTGATGTACAAACCATACAAGCGAACAGCGATGAAATTCCACTTAAAAATGAATATGTTGATGCTATTGTATGCGCCCAATCTTTTCATTGGTTTGCAAATGCTGAAAGTCTACGTGAAATCCATCGGATTTTAAAACCCCAAGGACATCTTGGGCTTATTTGGAATCAACGTGATGAACAGGTTAATTGGGTTAAAGCAATTGCTGACTTATTGGCTCAATACGAAGGTGATACCCCACGCTTCCATAGTGATTTATGGAAAAATGCCTTTAACTCAACAGAAATGCAACAATGTTTTGATGCTCCAACATTAAGTACATTCAATCAATTACATACAGGCTTAGTCGAACAAGTCGTGAGCCAACGTTTGCTCTCAACGAGTTTTATTGCCGCTATGCCAAGTGCCTCGCAAGTTCAAATGAAACAACAATTTGAAAAACTAGTATATGATTACACAGGAAAGCAAGCTCAGGATGAAATTAGCTTTCCCTATCGAACTTATGCTTACCATTATCAAAAATTGGTCGGTCAGTAATACATAAAAACCATTAAATCAGTGTCAGGATATGAATATGAAGCTCCGTTTTCAACCCGTTGTATTGAGTATGTTGTTCAGCTCCATGGTGTTGGTTGCAGGCTGTTCTCAATCCAATGATGCAAACTCTGATAGTAAAAATAAAGATCTGTCGAGTGATGTAAAAAAAGAGCTTAAAACTGCTCAGATTAAACCATTCCCAAAAACAGCAGATGATAGACATGATATTGATCTACTCATTGAATATGATCAAAAATTCAATGAAATGAATAGTGCGCTTGAAGCTGATTTGAAAAAGATGCTTGATGAAGGTAATCTCACACCTGAACTTGAATTACAACGCAAAAAAGACAGTGTACGTTCTGCTCAAAATATGCTGAAAGATTTAGATTTAAAAACCGAGCAAGGGCGTTATATTCAAGGGTTGCTCTATCAATATTGGGAAAAACAAGCAAAAAAATATAAAAATGGTCAGAGTTCTATGAACCAAAAAGATCATCCCAATAATAAAGTTAAAGGAATGGGCGATTTAATTACTGCCAATAACCAACTTGAATATTGGAAATCACAAAACTCTTATACCGAAACCGATGAAACGAGTAATACAGAGGCTGACGGTGAGGCTTCGAGTGAAGTTCAAACAGCCTATTAACCTAATATTTAAAACTTGAAAGATTTCTTCAGGTTTTAAATATCAAACGCATCTTAGGCAATGTTTAGGAAATTCTGACTCGACATTGCCATTGCTCCACACCTTGCATAGATGAATCTTTGGCTTCCCACGGACGAATATGAACGAGGTGAATGTCGTCTTGTCCTATTTTTTCAGCCGTAAATTTAAAGGTTTTTGTACCAGGAACACCCACCATGCCTGCATTGGACTCACCTGCCAAATAGGTTTCTTCCATCTTCAATAAAGTCACAGGTTTAGCGAGTTGCCACTGATAACCTGTCGATGGATTCTCAGGCAAAGTTACAACAATCACCTCTCCCTGATCAACTTCTAACAATGCAGGACACTTCTGCTTCAAGATATATTGATGTGTTTTACCATCCACTGTTGATCCTGAACTTTGACACGCTGTTAATCCCAACATCAGACAAGTAAATGCCATACCCATGAACAATTTCATAATTTTAAACACTCATACTCTCTTATAAATTTTAACGATATCAAATCTTAAATATTTTGTTTTTCAATCCATTTAATTGAATCTACTCGAATGAGTTTACATGCCCCATCACCAACGCCATTCCAATCGAGTGCCGATTTCCACACCAAATCTTTATCGTTAATTTGTACCAAATCACCTGTTAAATGCACCAAATCACCACGTTTCACTTTTTTGATATCTTCAGCCACTTGTGGATTGGCAGGAATAATATGCATATTACTTACCAATTGCGTTGCCATTTGTGCAGGCAATGGTGGACGTGCCATCTGCCAATTTAAGAAGCGGTCATATTGATTAATCGAAATCTGACGGGCAATATCTGGTCGAGTAAAAACACCTCGTGTCACAGCGTAATCGATGGGTGAAAACTTAGCTTGCTCATCATTAGTATATTCTTTTGAACCCAAAATACGGAACTCACCTTGAAAGGCTTCAAGTACCGAGATTTTTTGATCCGCATCAGTTGGGGCTAAACCATTGGCAATATTATATTCAGGATTAAATTTTTTAAAATTTACCGACTGTGACTTTAATGATGACCTAAATTGCGACTGTGCTTGTTGTTTCGCAATAGCACTGTTTGGATGTGCAATATTCGCTTTCAAGTCACTGACAGCGTTTTGTCTAGCATTCTGTCCTGCAACATTAACCGATTGAAAAGCATAGGACTGTAAAGCAAATAAGCTCAAAGCCCCGATACACAAAAGATATTTTAAGCCTGTTGCCGATGACTTATAAATCTTTGACTGTACGCACTCAGCATTGTGTTTCATCTGTCCTTGCTTCCCATTTAAACTTTATTCATATTTATCATAAGCCTGAAAACTGAAATAAATATTTGCTTTCGGTAACAATATGCAGAATTTTCGTCAAGCTTTTGTCAGTTCTGCACAGTGACATTTTGGATAGACAGGCTAAAATTATACAATAAAGACGCTATATCAATATCCGACAACACAGCTCACAATAAGAAGCCAAAGCCATGATTTATAAGTATTACCAACAGCATGTTTTCCCGCATATTCTGAATCAAGTGATGCAAGTACCAAGCCTCATGCAAAGTCGAGCAGAATTACTCAAAAGCATTCAAGGCGATGTATTAGAAATTGGTTTTGGTACAGGTTTGAATATTCCCTTTTATCAAGCAGTCGATACACTCTATGCGCTTGAACCCAATGCGGATGTCTTTCAACTTGCTCGAGAGCGTATTTTCAAGGCACCATTTTTAGTTCAGCATTTACAAGCAAGTGCTGAAAAATTACCTTTTGCTGATAACTCTGTTGATCATGTGGTGAGTACGTGGACAATGTGTAGTATTGCCAATTTAGATAAAGCTTTGGCTGAAATTCGCCGTGTGCTCAAACCCACAGGTACACTACATTTGGTCGAGCATGTTGAATATCATAACAATGATACATTGAAAAAATTGCAAAATTTATTGACCCCGATACAAAAAATTATTGCTGATGGCTGTCATCTCAATCGCAATATTGAATTATTAATGCTCAATGCGGGTTTTAAATTTACACAAAAAACTTATTATGATGCTGAAGGTATTCCACGCATTGGCAGACGCATGTTTTTTGCTCGCGCACAGAAAATAGCGCAGGAGCATTAATACAGTAGATTAACTTTCAATTCATATTTTAATTGTATAAAAATTGACTGAGGTCTTTGCGCTGACTTAGACCTCATCAAAATCAATACGAATCGTTTCAAAACGTACTCGTCCCTCTCTAATCGCTTGTGCAATCGCTTGTTGCCCTTTGGTTAAACGTGCTCCACCACTTTTAATATCGATCAATACCACTTCAATATCTTCAGCTTGTCCATCACCATCACGAAAATCGGTATAGCCATCAAACACTATATAATCAATAGGGTCACCTAAAAATTTAGCATCACTCGGTAAATACCGAAATTCAGGCATAATTGGTGCCATTTGCTCTGCCATTTTTCCTTTAAGTACAGCACGACTCGTATTTACACTACGTTTCTGCGCGTGTACCAATGCCTGTTGATGCTCCATTTCAAGCTCAGTAATATACTGCTCGTACTCGGCTTTAATTTTTCCATTTCGTGTTCCCGACAACACAAGCGTTGTCAGTACGATGCCAATGCACGCTCCGATCAACATTGCCATCCCAACGGACATGCGCAATTCCTATGTACTTTAGTTTCGCTCAATGTAAACAACTTTCTCATTTTACTCAATGTAAACAAACTTATAACTTTTATGCAATGTAACCTATCTGTGCAAAATTAATGCTAAGCTAAGATAAAGAATGCTGTGCTGAATCAATTATTGAAGGACTCATGAAAACTATACTTATTGCAAATTTAAAAGGTGGTTGCGGCAAAACAATGACGGCGATTACACTCACTTCAGCACTCGCTCAAAAAGGCTATAAAGTCGCTCTTGCCGATGCTGATACGCAAAAATCTGCATTGCAATGGTTAAAACAACGTCCTGTACATGCAGCACCTATTCAAATTTTAGATTGGCGTCATGAAAAATCGATTGGCGATGCACCCAAAAATTTAGATTATTTAATTATTGATGCACCAGGAGCACTGACAGGTGAACATGCCGAACAACTCATTAGTGAATGTCATGCCATTGTTACGCCACTTCAACCCTCTTTCTTTGACATAGACAGTACCAAACGCTTTTTAAAACATACTCAAGAGATTAAACGTATTCGCAAAGGTAAAGTTGCTGTGCATTTACTTGCCAATCGTATAAAAGCCAACAGTGCCAGCTCAAAAGAAATTCAACAATTTTTTGAAAAAATTGAGCATCAGCCTGTCGCATGGATTGCTGAACGTAGTGCCTATGGTCAACTTGCTATGCAAGGTTTAAGCATTTTTGATAAAAATCAAAAAAACTTTTTACAAATTCAGGAACAATGGCAACCTCTACTCAATGCGCTAATTGAAGACTCATCAAGTTGGTTTTAAAACTTTATTATTCAATGCTGAATCACTAAGCTGATCTAGTCGACACTCAGAAAACAGCACATTTTTGAATTTTCATATATGATGGAAACAGAAAGCGAGGATTCTATAACTTGTTTTTATGTTATGAATCGAAATAATAATCTCCTATTCATCCGAGTAATTTGTGCAAGAATTTAATCCGACTTTACAGCGTGCATTGCTATTTGGGCTGCTTTTTATCCTGATTTTTCTTGGATTTGACATACTCAAGTACTTTATCGTGCCTGTGCTATGGGCATGTATTATTGCCTATATGACATGGCCCTTGTATAAGCGGATTCAACGATTTTGTGGTACACAACGTTCTACACTCAGTGCCTCAATAATGATTACGATCATTGTTTTAGTCATTGGGCTTCCACTCACATTTGCAGTTTTTATTTTGCAACATGAAGGTCGAAATCTCTATTTTGATTTACAACGTCAGTTTTCTTCAGGTCATTTAAGCGTTCCCGACTTTATTCGTGAACTACCAATCATTGGTAAAGAAATTAGTCGTACTGTCCGTGAAATTAATACTGATCCAAATAGCTTTTCACAAACCATTGGTGTTTGGATTCAAGGTCACATGAATTACGGTAAATTTGTACTCAATGAAATTACCCGAAATTTAGTGAAACTTGGTTTTGCCGTGATGTCGTTATTCTTTTTTTACCGCGATGGTCAAACTATTGTGGAACAAGTCAGTAAAGCATTACACAAAATTATTGGTCCTCGTGTGCACCACTATATGGATACTATTTCAGAAACAACTCGGGCAGTTGTCTATGGGGTTGGACTGACTGCGATAGCACAATCCATTCTTGCGGGTATCAGTTATTTTGTCGCAGGTGTACCTAACCCAATGGTATTGACCATTGTGACATTTCTTTTCGCTCTCATTCCCTTTGGTCCACCATTAGCTTATGGTGCAGTGTCATTGTGGTTATTTTCACAAGGGCAAACAATGGAGGCAATTGGTGTCATGGCTTGGGGCGTGTGTGTCGTCAGTACTGCCGACAACGTTATTCGCCCATTGGTGATTTCAGGTGCAACTAAAATTCCATTCTTACTGATTATGTTTGGTGTTTTAGGTGGATTGGCAAGTTTTGGCTTAGTCGGACTGTTTATTGGTCCTGTAATTCTAGCTATTTTACTGGCAATTTGGCGTGAATGGTTACACGAAACTACGGCACCTGAGCCAATGCCAGACAGTACACTTGCTTATGATCTTGATGATGATCCTGATTTTAAATAATTGATTTTATTTTTATTTGATAATAACGCGATGCCATTTTCTATAGCATCACTTTATTTTTTGCAATTTCTTCACGCTTCAACGATGATTGTTCTAAAATATTAAAATCATTCAATACTTATTACACACCAACCACGCAATCGTCCGTTAATAAATCTATACAATCAAACTGTTAAAAGCTCCTAGTATGACAAGCACACTTTTGTTTGAATAAATAGAATAACAAACAAAATTGGAATACTTTTTCATGCCTCAGGTTTACTCATATTTTCAAATACTCGCTGCATCGACCTTACTTGGTTTTTCTCTCGTAGGCTGTAGCACGACACCATCGAAAGAAAAAAATAGCACTGAAAAAGTTGTGGTTCTTGTCAATGCTGTAAGTTCAGAAGGTATTGGTGCAAAACTAGGGACAATCACATTGCAAGATACTGCTCGTGGTTTAAGTATCCAGTCTAAGCTCTCTAATCTCCCTTCTGGTTTTCATGGTTTTCATATCCATGAAAAAGGCTCATGTGCTCCTGCTGAAAAAGAAGGCAAGAGTGTCGCTGCACTTGCAGCAGGTGGACACTTTAATCCACATCAATCAGGTCATGGCACACCAAATGATGGTCATATGGGCGACCTACCTGTACTCAATGTTGACTCAAGTGGTAATGCCAATACGACCGTTTTGGCGCCTCGTTTAAGTTTAAAAGATGTGAAAGGGCTTGCGATTATGATCCATGCTGGTGGGGATAATTTCTCAGACTATCCAAAACCATTAGGTGGTGGCGGTGATCGTATTGCTTGTGGTGTAATCCAATAATCTATTTGCGGAAATATTTGTGGATAAAGTAAGCTTTATCCACAATTTAAAAAAAATGTGGATACATTCTATTTCCCTTTCTCAAATATCCACTTTGTTTCGATTAGTGATTACACATAGCACAGTTTATTGCTAAAGATTAAAATAGAAAAATTCCACTCAGGCTTATATTTCCGTGAATTCTTTGCATGCATATTTCCGAAACATCCACTCGAGTTCAATTCTGATCTATTGCTTGCAAATTTTTATTGTACTGAGCGGAACAACACTAGGTTTATATTTTTCAGGTTATACCGAACTTATTGTTCCAATTACTTTAGGTGCAATTGCGACAGCATTGACCGATTTCGATGATCGTCTTAGTATTCGCCTGCGTAATTTAATCTATGTTTGCATCTTATTTTTTGCAGTCAGCAGTATTTTATATTTACTGCATCCTTATAAATTCATCTTTATTTTATACCTATCACTCTCTAGTGGCATGCTCATGCTTATGGGGGCATTTGGTCAACGTTATGCAACCATTTCATTCGGAACAATTTTATTATCAATTTATACCATGTTTGGATTGGGTGAATATGAACATTGGTATCAACAATCGATCTATTTTGTATTAGGTGCATTGTGGTACGGCACGACATCTATTCTATTTTATTTGCTTAAATCGACCCAAGCAGTACAAGACAATTTAGCGCAAAGTTTCCAAGCCCTTGCTCAAGTCCTTGAAAAAAAAGCCAAGCTCTTTGATCCAGACAATACCCACAATGTCGAACAGCTCCTTTATAATTTATCTTTAGAAAATAGCCTTGTGGTGCAACATTTAAATACCACGAAAGCCTCTCTACTCACTCGGCTCAAAGCCTCTCGTGCAAATAGAAACACGATTTATTGGCTAAATTTGTATTTTTTAGCCCAAGATATTCATGAACAAGCGACTTCAAATTATTTGCACTACGAAAATATTCATCAAAATTTTAGTCGTACTGATCTAATCTACCGCATTCAAAAAAACATTCGCCTACAAGCGCGCCATTGCGAACAACTTGCGCAGTGCATTATTCAAAGACAAAGTTTTCAGATTCATCCCGATCATGAAATGATTTTAAATAATTTAGAAAATTCACTTCAAGAATGGATAGAGCAAAATCCACAAAACTTAGAAGTAAAGAACTTACTTTTAGTGTTCAATAATTTACGTAATGTCCAAGCGCAATTTAAAAATCTCAGCATTGAGCAAGAAAGCTATCAACAAAGTTATACACGCCATCAAGACAATCTGAATCTACTCGATGATGATATTCACGGTGTAGATGATTTATGGCTCAAACTTAAACAAAATTTGACCCCAAATTCAGCATTATTTCGTCATTCCATCCGCATTGCCTTTGTCTTTGCTATTGGTTATGCCATTTCACTTTTACCCTTTGCCAAAAATGGCTATTGGATTTTACTCACGAGTTTATTCGTCTGTCAGATCAGTTACTTTGCCACTAAAAGCCGTCTTAAAATGCGAACTTTAGGCACACTTTTGGGTGTTATTTTAGGTATTCCCGTTCTATATTTTGTGCCAAGTATTGAAGGACAATTAGTGCTCACCATTATTTTTGGCGTGTACTTTTTTTATTTACGTTCCAAAAAATATGCCATGGCGACACTCATGGCAACACTTATGGTTTTGCTTATTTTCAATCTAAAAGGTGCGGGTTTCTCAATTATTTTACCAAGAATTATGGACACTCTTTTAGGCTGTGCCATCGCATGGTTTGCTGTGAGTTTTATTTGGCCCGATTGGAATTTTCGCAATATTTCCAACAACATCCGTAAAAGTAGCCAAGCTACTTTGGGGTACTTTGATGCTGTAGTTGAACAATACCAACATGGTAAAACCAATAGTATAAAGTACCGTCAATCACGCCGCTTAGCTCATAATGCTCACATTGAGCTATCCAATATGATTTCGAGTTTAAGTACCGAACCTCATCCAAACCAAGATTTAATTCACAATGCATTTCGTTATTTAGTCTATAGCCACAGCCAACTCAGTTATGTGTCAGCTTTAGGCAGCCATCGTACACAGGTACAAGATGCTCAAATTTTAGATTTAATGTTGTGGTGTAAAGAAACATTGAATGAAGTCTTACTCAATCAAACCCCTTTAGATCAAACGCTGATTACACAAAAATTGAATGACATTCATCAACTCAGTGAGCAAGATAATCTATCTGATAATCTGCAACTTGCCCTCAAACAAATTAGTTTGTTGCTTGAAACTTTACCTGAATTAGTCAGGCTTAAAACAGCATTGCTTAAGTTGGAAATTAAATAAATTACAATATTTTCACTTTCAAAATGACATTTGTAAAATATTGAAGTAGAAAATAACGGAATGATATTTTTAAATTTTGTTCAACTTTTCATCCATTTAAGCTACACTCGATATTCATTCTCATTTGATTAAGTGACCATGAATATCAAAAGTTTACGTGTTGTTGGTTTTCTTGAAGGGATTTCCTTCTTACTGCTTATTTTTATTGCAATGCCCTTAAAGTATATTTGGGACAATCCTATTTTGGTTAAATATGTCGGTATGGGGCACGGCGTATTATTTATTGCATTTTTAGTTGTTCTTTTTGTTGTATGTGAAAAGCAAAAATGGTCACTTAAAATGTTTTTACTTGGATTAATTGCCTCTATTTTACCCTTTGGCCCTTTTGTTTTTGATCATAAATTGAAAAAATCAGAACAGAATTAAGTTCATATTTCACAGTATTTTCCTGATATTTTGAATAAAGAGGGAAGCTATTTCCCTCTTTATTACTCTACTTAATCATAATAAGATTAAAACTCACCTCTTGCTTTTCTTTCTTGCATAATCTTATTCAAAGTTTGTCGTGGAAAACTAAACCAAATTAAAATCAGTGTGATACAAGATAATGCATAAGCCCACAGGTGAAAATGTACATAAGCGATACGTACCAACTCAATCACAATAAAAAAGCTAAACATCATCAGCACTGAAACAGCAGCAGCAACGGTTCCTTTAGATACATTAGATGACATCAGGGCAAAACGATACAAAACTGAAAAGCTAATTCCCTCACCAAAACTAACCAAAGTCATGCCCAAAACAACACTATATAAAAAGTACTCTTGCCATATTAAGCCCAATCCGACAATCAATGTTCCACATAACATTAGGGGTAAACCGATCAATACAGTTTGACCTAATCTCAAACGATCAATCATTTTGATCAGGACAATATTGCCCAAAATCAGCCCACCTAAAACAGGAAATTGTGCCAATCCATATTGCATACTACTCAGACCAAGTTCTTCAACCAACATGACAGGAGATAGCGCAATCCAAAGCATGAGTGGCATGGCTACCATCGGCAGACCTAAAGTAAGTGCTAGAAAGTTTTTATTCTTAAATACTTTCTTATAATCATCCCAAATATAAGCCAATGGCTCTTTTGGAATACTTACTTTCACTTCAGGCATTTTTGCTTTTAAGCCAAACCAACTGAGAAATGCTAAAATCGCAATGCCAATAAAGCCCCAATGCCAGGACACATGATCAATTAAAAATGCACCGACCACAGGACCTAATAAAGGTGCGAGTAGAGAAATATTCGCCATGAGTGCCATGACTTTAATGGCATCTCGTTCTTCAAAACTTTCTTGAATGGCAGCATAGCCCACCGCAGCAATCACAGATAAACCAAAACCTTGTAGAAAACGTAAGGTAAGAAAACTTTCAATATTGTGTGTCATTAAAATTAATAAACAGGTAATCACAAAGAATGCGACCCCTGCCAATAACACTTTTTTCCGCCCAAGTCGGTCTGACAATGGGCCGAGTAACCAAGCGACACATGCTCCACCCAACAAATAAAATGACATGGATGAAGGTGCCCAAGCACTGCTCACGCCAAAATCCTTGGTAATGGCAAGCATGGCAGGCTGTACGAGATCATTCCCGATATAAACAGAAAATTCAAACAATACCAATGCTAAGGGAAACATAAAGGTGGCACGACTTAACGGTACAGTTTGATGGCTCTGCTCGGATAAATTTTGATTTTGCATACAGTTTCAAACTTCTAAGCATTTTGTCAGTAGACAAATCAATCAACTGACACGAATTTTATAATATCTAATCTTTTATCTACTTGAGAAATACAGGAAATTTTAAGAGAAATCTGTATCGTTCCATCAGGAGATTAAGGAACAAAAGATCAGCTTGTTTTTAAATAATATGGATATGCGCTGGATACGCAATTGATGCATCGTGTTCACAAGATGCTATTGAAAAGAACAATAAATATTTAAATTTTAGACTATGAATAATCTAAATATCGTATAAAAAATAGTAAACATCCATCATTACGATACCAATGTCACTCCGCATAGTTTAGCAAATTTTCTGCATGCTGACGAGTATGTAGAAAATAGTGCATGATCAAAAACTTAGAATAATTGGTTTATTCACTGCTTTGTGGATTCAAAAATTGACCATTTTTTAAGTCTTCATAGGCTTGTAAAATTTCAGAATAATTATTCATCACAAAATAGCCTTTACCATAAATGGGTTCATTTAAAGATTGTCCCGATAAATAAAGAAAATGGCTGTCTTGTATTGTTGTGAATTCAACATCGCTGCCTTTATTGGACATAACAGCCATGTCTTGCGCTTCAAGGTGCTCATCAGCATCTAATATGTGTACTCGCCCTGAACGCATATAGAATAATGTCGTACTCCCCTCTTGTGCAGGCAAAGTCAGTGTTTTTCCCGCAGGAACGAAGATGTCAAAAACATGCATCGGAGTGTGTGTTTCCGCAGGTCCTTGATGTTGCAAATATTCACCAGCAATCACACGAATATAACCTGCACCCTGATTCAATGTTATTTTCGGAATCTGATTTTCACGTAGGCTTTGGTAACGCGCAGGGTTCAATTTATCTTTCGCTGGCAAATTCACCCACAATTGGAGCATTTCAAATGTTCCTCCTGTTTTAGAAAATTCGGGACTAAACACTTCTTCGTGCAATACGCCTGATGCAGCCGTCATCCATTGCACATCGCCCGCACCAATAAGACCACCTCCACCCGATGAGTCTCTATGTTCAATTTCTCCTTTAAAAACAATAGTCACTGTTTCAAAGCCTCGGTGTGGATGTTCACTCACACCTTTGCGTAACCGTGTAGGTTGTAGTACGCCTGGCCCTAAATGGTCAAGGAGTAGAAATGGCGAAATGGTATTTCCCAATTCGTAATGGGAAAAAACGGAAACAACAGGGGAAAAATCACCGACTGCGGTTCGTGAATCATTGGAATGGATGAATGCGAGTGTTTTCATTTTTTACACATCATTTAAGATCTATACGTAGATTAATCAAATCATTTTTTATTCACTATAGCCCGATGCAAATGCTAGTTGCATTGCATTGTTCAAAGAACATATTTTGGACATGTTTTTTATATTACATTATCCAAATATCCCAACATGATTAACCATAAAAATGTTGCTTTAAATTAAAGCTATACTCTGTCAAATAGTTCTTTAACTTTTCAATATCATTGGTTTGCTCTATTTTACGTGAGCTCAATATTTCAATTTTAGCATTCAAAAGTTTTAAGATTTGAATCTGTTCAGCTTCAGGTAGTTGAGCTTTTTCTTTTTGCTGTTTTTTAATTTCTAAATAGTCTTCTGCCCAATGACGTAATGGATCATTGGCATCGATCTGCTCAAATAGTTCAGTAATCGATAACTCAGGCATAATCTGCTGTGTAGCCAACTCTGCTGACATCAAACCACGAATGGAATAAAATACTTTCTTATAAGTGAAATTGTCCGCTATCATTCCACCCTTTGCTAGAGATAAATAATGATAATACAAAGCCTTATAATCTACTTCCTCAAGTAATCTATCTTTAAATTTATCCCATTCAGGAAATTGATTGAAGTAGATAATATGCGCTCGTACCCACTCCAAAACAGTTGGGTTACTTTTCGCTAAAAGCCCAAACATTTTATTCAAATCAAAAGATACAAAATCAAAATCACCATCCATGATTTCGATCAAATCACGATGCTGGCGATAGTCGTAATACTGTGCTTTTGACGGTAAATGAAAACCTCGTACATCATAATCACTGTCTGGGCTTGCCATCCCCCATAAACGACTACCACTTTCGATATAAAACAATGGATGTTCGTCTCTATTTTGGAACAAATTTTGGATTTTTTGCTGAATGTTCATAATATTTATACTTTTAATCAATCTTCTGAATTTATAGCATTTTCTAAGACAATTTTTGGATTTTCTTTAAATTGAAGCCATTTGTTTTTCATCCAATGTTCCACTTTATCTTTACCTAAAATTGCGAGCAGATTATTCAGCAAAGAAAATTTTGCATTTTTATCAAAATAATAAACCATTACTCGTACATTTCGATCCATATCATCATTTAACGAAAATAAATCTTTAATATAGTCTTGATCTGAAATATCTAATGAATGCCCCCATATACTTACATTTAAATTAAGTTTGCTTTTGTCTTCCATTAATTCCATTCTTCCATGTTTTTTTGCTATAGGATCCCCATCACCAAAGTCTTTTTCAAAATATTCTACTCTAAGTTTATGAGATTTTACCTTTTTTTTATATTCATCCAAAAACAAATAATCTGTATCTTTAAAAAGTTTTTGATGATACTTGGTAAAACCATAAGCCTTAATTTTTTTTAAAGAGTCATCTTCTAAGTCAGAAACCCCTAAAACGATATTTTGTTCTACGCCATGACGTCCATGTAAATATTCAACTTCTACAGAATCACAAATTCTTTCATAAGTATTTGTATAATTAAAAGAAAATATTTTATCAGGATAAATCCAATCTGCATTCTCTATAGAAAATTTATCTACAGGAGTTAATTGACTAATGACTAGTTCAAGATATAAATTAAATATTTCAATAAAATCTTCTAATTGGCTGTTAAGAAATGACATATATTTTTCAGTACAAAAGCCATACTCTATTTTTTCTTTAACATGAAACCAATTATCGTTTATAAAGCCTTTCCTACTATCAGCAATTTCCCCAAAATCAGAATTTGTAACTTTTCCATAATCTATGTTTAGTTTAAATAATCCCAACTTAATAAGTAGATCAATATCTAATTCAGAAATATAAATCTTTTCATCTTCCTTCTCAGAAGTTATTTTTGTTAAGCTTCTAATTGTTTTATCTATTTTTCCATATTTCTCAAATTTCAAATGAATTTTCTTAATAAATTTAAAAGCCAAAATTAGAGCACTTTCAATTTTTTGTTCAAAATCAATCCATGTTTTTATATCATTGACATGTTTTCTAAAATATTGATACCAACAATTTAATTCCAAACGATACTGTAATTTGAGCACTTCTTTTGCTGATAGTTTGACTTGTTCCGTTAAATAGAACCCTTTAGTCTTTTTAATAAATTTTGGATCTCTTGTTTTAGAATAAAGCTCATCGAAATTCATTGAGTAATCAGGGAAATCTTTTTCCTCCGACATATTTTCTAACATTTCCATCCACGTCCTTACTGAATGAATAGTTAAATCATGTACTTTGCTACCTGTATTTTTCTTTTCTATAGCACCCATCACATCCATGAAATGATCATACTTTGTCGGCAAATAATGTGAAAGATCAAAACCATTGCCTACAATTAAAATATTCATTTATTGTTATTCCCCAAAACAAAAAAGCGCATCAACTGATACGCTTTCTATGAGGCTCTACGGTTAAAATTTCAACCAAAAATCAAATATTTATTAAGGACATTTCGCTGTTTGGAAAGTCTTGGTATTTTTACCACGTAAGCATTGATACTCTTGTGTCTTATCAATCCGTTGCCACTGACCATCGACATTCTTAAAGCGATAAATGCTACGAATTGACTTTATCGAATCATCCATTAAACCTGTTTCAGTCAGTTTAACTTCGGCAGCTGTCGGATTTTCCACCTGATTAAAATATTGACGCAACTCTACAGTCGACAAATTTTTACGTAAGTCCGAACGCTCATTTAGCACTTGAGCGATAGGTGTATCACTACCTCCACTCACTTGACTGACCAATTTTTGCGTTGTCGCGCAACCTGTAAAAACTAAAGTACTTAACAGAGAAAGACAAATTAACTTGTTCATTATTGTTTTTCCTAAAAAAGAAAGGCTTTACTTATGATGCAATAGCTTTGCAATTTATACTGTAGAAACTATGTTTCTAAAATCAATTTATCTAAAAAACTCGATAGATCTATCACGATTATTCAACTTTAGAATGCTTTTTTGGGACAATAAAAAACGCTCTAAAAAGAGCGTTTTATTCCATTTATTCAATCATTAAAGATCGAAAAGTTTACCTGGATTCATAATGCCATTTGGATCAAAAACTTGTTTCAAAGCTTTCATATAACCAATTTCTTCTTCAGAACGTGTGTAGTCCAAATATGGTTTTTTCGTCATCCCTACGCCATGTTCCGCAGAAATTGAACCATCATATTTTTTCACAGTTTCAAACACATATTTATTCACAACCTGACATTTTGCAAAGAACTCATCTTTAGACAAATCGGCAGGTTTTAAAATATTTAAATGTAAATTACCGTCACCGATATGACCGAACCAACAAATTTCAAAATCAGGATAGTTTGATTCTACAATTGCATCAATTTCTTTAATGAACGCAGGAACATGCGTGATTAATACTGAAATATCATTTTTATAGGGTGTAAATGGCGCAATTGACTCTGAAATATCTTCACGTAAACGCCATAAGCTGTGCACTTGATCGAGGCTTTGGCTCATCACACCATCAAGCACCCAACCTTGCTCCATACAATGCTCGAAGATTTCCATTGCTGCATCCATAATCGGTTCAAATGGCGCTTCAAATTCAAGCAATACATAAAATGGACAAGCTGTTTCAAATGGACGCTGTACATGACCATTATCCAAAACTTTCTGCATTGCCAATTCACCAAAGAACTCAAATGCAGTTAAATCAATTTTATTTTGGAATGCATGAAGTACAGGCATGATCGCATCAAAATCAGGTACACCTAGTACCATCACTTGTAAATCATGTGGTGCACGTTCAAGTTTAATTTCAGCTTCAGTCACTAAACCTAAAGTACCTTCACCACCAATAAATAAATGTTGAAGTGCATAACCCGTTGCATTCTTGATCATACCTTTATTTAAACGTAGTACATCGCCTTTGCCTGTTACAACAGTCAAGCCCAACACCCAGTTACGTGTCATACCGTACTTAATAACTTTAATACCGCCTGCATTGGTACCAATGTTACCGCCAATTTGTGATGAACCAGAAGATGCAAAATCTACAGGATAATACATGCCTTTTTCTTCGGCATAGTTTTGTAATTGTTCAGTCACAACACCTGCTTGTACTCGAACCATACGATCTGCAGGATAGAACTCTAAAATTTGGTTCATCTTGTCAAAGCTAATCACGATCTCGCCATCAGCTGCAACCGCACCTGCCGATAAACCAGTACGACCACCTGATGGTGTAATCGCAACACCCCATTGATTGGCTAGTTTCACAATCAACTGCACTTGTTCAGTGCTCGATGGGAAAACGATAACAGATGGATTTGGGTCAAAGTGCTTGGTGTGGTCACGCCCCCAGTTTTGTAGACTATCCGCATCGGTTTTAATACGGCTTTCACCGACAATTTCTGTCAATTGGGTCAATAACTCAGGGGTTAAAGCGACTGGAGCATTCATCGTTTTCAGACCTTGCAAGAAGTAGAACAAGTATTTTCAGGTGTATACGCCTTGTATCAAATACAAGAGCACATCAAGAACATGTGAAGCTTTAATCGGCAATATATTTATCACCAATATTCACAGAACAATATTATAAGCCATTTTTCACAAAACCCGCAGAAAATCATGTTTTCTAAATGACACCTTTGAAATTACGCATTTAGGTAAAACCTCCGCGACAAGTTTTGACATATTTTTCACAAAAATGATGAAAACAAGATCATTAAAGAAAATGATTATCTGTGATGTCCTATGCTATTATATCGCCACTAAATTTGGCCTTTGTAGCGGAGCCGTAATGAGCCAACATCTTTCTCTACCTAAAGATAAAATTCGTTTCTTGTTGTTAGAGGGCGTTCATCAGAATGCTATCGACACGCTAAATGCTGCTGGTTATACCAACATCGATTCCCGTAAAACTGCGCTTGAAGGTGAAGCGTTGAAAGAAGCGGTTAAAGATGCTCACTTTATTGGTATTCGTTCACGTACTCAATTGACTGAAGAAGTTTTCCAAGCAGCCAATAAATTGATTGCTGTCGGTTGCTTCTGTATTGGTACGAACCAAGTCAATCTAAATGCAGCTATGGAACGTGGTATTCCTGTATTCAACGCACCTTACTCAAATACACGTTCAGTAGCTGAACTTGTACTTGCTGAAGCAATTCTTCTTCTTCGCCGTGTACCTGAAAAATCTACAGATACACATGCAGGCGGTTGGAACAAATCTGCAGTGGGTTCATTTGAAACTCGTGGTAAAGTTTTAGGTATCGTAGGTTACGGTTCTATCGGTTCTCAACTTTCAGTTTTAGCTGAAGGTTTGGGTATGCATGTTATTTATTATGATGCTGTGACGAAACTACCACTTGGTAATGCACGTCAAGTTGGCTCTATGAATGAATTGCTTGCAACTGCTGATGTTGTATCTATTCATGTTCCAGATGTTCCGTCTACACGTAACTTCATGGGTAAAACTCAGTTTGCACAAATGAAACCTGGTTCAATCTTCATCAATGCTGCACGTGGTACATGTGTTGTGATTGAAGATCTTGCTGATGCGCTTAAATCGGGTCACATTGCAGGTGCTGCGGTTGACGTATTCCCGAAAGAGCCTAAAGCAAATGGTGAAGAATTTGTTTCTGCACTTCGTAATATTCCAAACGTGATTTTAACACCGCACGTTGGTGGTTCGACTATGGAAGCGCAAGCGAACATTGGTCTTGAAGTTGCTGAAAAATTTGTTGCTTACTCAGACAAAGGCATGACTTTATCTGCTGTAAACTTCCCAGAAATTGCGTTGCCATTGACTGAAGGTAAACATCGTTTACTTCATATTCATAAAAACGTACCAGGCGTATTGTCTAAAATTAATAACTTATTCGCAGAACACGGTATTAATATTTCTGGTCAGTCTTTAATGACTAAAGGTGATGTTGGTTATCTTGTGATGGATGTAGATGCAACTGCATCTCAAGAAGCGCTTGATACACTTCACGAAGTTGAAGGTACAATCCGCGTACGTGTATTGTTCTAATTTAATTTTGTTTAAAAACCACAGGCTTCGGTCTGTGGTTTTTTTATTGAAAAAACTTAACTTTGGCAGCTTCCGCTCTTCGATTTATCGAAACAAATTTAGTATATTGTCTGCATGCCAAATTTAAAAAATACACCTCATGTTCAAGCCTTGTTTTTGTTACTGATCGCCATGATCAGTATGCAAAGCAGTGGCTCACTTGCCAAAGTTCTGTTTGAGCAATTCCCAATTCTAACTGTTTCAGCCATGCGCTTACTGCTTGGCTCACTCATCCTCGCATTGATTTTTAAAATCTGGCAACTCAATTTTAAACAAGTGAAATGGAAAGCCATTATCAGTTATGGCTTAGCTTTAGCTGGTATGAATGCGTTGTTTTATTTATCTATTGACCGTTTACCCTTAGGCATTGCTGTTTCATTTGAATTTATTGGCCCACTCAGTGTTGCACTTTATCATGCACGGCAAAAGTTTGATTTTGTTTGGGTTGGACTTGCCATTTTAGGATTAGCACTGCTATTTCCTTTTGAACAATCTCATAGTTTAGACCCGATTGGGATTGCCCTTGCATTAGGTGCAGGTGCATGTTGGGCGTTATATATTGTTGCAGGTCAAAAGCCTACAGGCATTTCGGGTAATCATACTGTCTGTTTAGGTATGTTTGTAGGTATGCTCTGTCTAATGCCAATTGCATTATTTATGGGAATGCCGAGTGCCGTTTTTGAGCCTTCTAATTTTATTTATTTCATTGCTTTAGCGATTTTAGCCAGCGCATTACCCTTTTCTTTGGAAATGATTGCTTTACGTAATTTGAGTGCTTTGAGTTTTGGTACACTCATGAGTATTGAACCTGCGATTGCCGCTTTATCTGGTTTTATATTTTTAGGCGAGCAATTACTGTGGACACAGTGGTTAGCATTGGCAACCATTATTAGCGCTTCAGTTGGCTGTACTTATACAACACAGTTGGCAAGAAAACATAAATAGGCTCTCATGTTTATCAAAAAACTATGAGATGCGTTCTTTATGATAATCAAGCTAAGGCTTTAAATAAATTAAATATATACAAAATCCCGCATCAATGAGAACGGGATTTTAAATTTTACCCATTTCAATCAGGAAATTTTAAACTCAATTGAAGCTGCTTCAATATGCTGATGATCCCGAGCAAGCTGTAAATACTTCAATGCCACTTGTTTATCTTTTCTAACCCCATTACCGTCCTTATATGCTTGAAATAATTCAAAATAAGCATCGACATGACCCAGATCAGCCGCTTGAGTGAGAAAGCCTACAGTTTGCACAGAACATTGATCTACACCGTGCCCATGACGATAAAACTGTGCAAGCAAATAATATGCATGAGGAATCTGCTGATCTTTAGCCAAATTGAGCCAATATAATGCTTTCGGCATATTTGACTGACGCTGTTCATGTATCGCCATACATAGCATAGCCTGAACATTTCCCTGCTGTGCTGCAGCATCCAGTAATATTAAATGTTGCTCATCTTCTAAAGGTAGTAACATTGCCAATTCAAACTGAGCTTCTTCATATTGTTGATCTGCAGCATGCTTAAGCCAAAATAAACTCTGTTCTAAATTTTTTTCAACACCCGTCCCATATCTCAAAAACTGCGCATACACATATTGTGCATTGGCATGACCAGATTCAGCATCTAAGCATAATAATTCAGCTGCTTGCGATGCCAATACGGTCTTTTCAGCATCAGAAATAGCGTTTTCTTGTTGCTGCAGTAATGCCATAGCCTGAAGATAATTGGATTCAATTAGATGTTCTGAACATGCTAAAGTTGGCTGCTTTTTACCAGAATTTATTGTATATAGTGTTATTTCAGACATATTTTGCCCTGAATTTGTAAATTTAATTGTCAGTTAATCTCATAGTACCTGAGTTTTAATTTTTTACCAAAATATTACATGAATATTCATATATTTAAAAAATAGTTATACATTGATCTATTAATGATAAAATTTCTTGAGCATTTTCTCAGTATTCATATATGCAAAATACACAGTTAAAAGCCGTGATCTACATGGTGCTGTCCATGGTCGCGTACCAAATCAGTGCATCATTTGCCAAGCAACTTTTTGAAGTACTTGATCCACTCACCGTTGTGACCTTGCGACTATGTTTTGCCTCTATTTTAGTTATTTTAATGTTCCGTTCATGGAAAATCATTAAGCGCCTTCCCTATTTAAGATGGTCAGATTTGCTATTTTATAGTGGCTCAGTCTGCCTAATGAATGCCCTCTTTTACGCATCACTTGGAAAGTTGCCACAAGGCATTGCCGTGGGTCTAGAGTTCTTAGGACCTTTAACGCTTGCATTACTTTCAATTAAACAAAAATCCGATTATCTCTGGGTTGCATTGGCGATTGTTGGTGTTTCATTGATGGTGCCTTGGCAAGACACCCAAAGTCCAAATTTTTCATGGTTAGGGGCTACTTTTGCAATAAGTGCTGGTTTTTTCTGGGCTTGTTATATTTATTTTGGACAACGTGTTGTTCGTCAAAATATTGGTATGCATGCACTCAGTATTGCGATTGTATTATCAGCATTGGTTATGTTACCGATCAGTGCCATTCACAATCCAACTGCCCTTTTTCAGTTTCAATATTGGCCTCAAGCCCTAGCTATTGCGTTATTGGCAACAGCTATTCCCTACGCACTTGATCTGATGGCACTCAAGCATTTAAGTAAATTGAGTTATGGAACACTGTCAAGTTTGTCACCTGCTTTGGGTGCATTGGCAGGATTAGTTTTATTAAATGAACATTTAAATCTTTGGCAAATCATTGCCTTAGTCTGCATTACCACAGCATCTGTGGGTGTTACTTTTAATGCAGCTCGTTCTTCTAATATAGAAACATCTACTTCAAGTTAAAGACTACAAAAACAATGCTATTTTAAGTAATCACTAAAAAGCCGTTATTGATCATTTTCAATAACGGCTTTAATTTAAAATGCTGTGCTGTCTAAAAAAATCAATACTCTACTACGTTATCATTTGATAACCCAAGCGACAAATCAAAATACTGACTAAAATTAAAAATAGAACACGAATAAAACCACTACCATATTTCAATGCCATTTTCACGCCAAGCAATGAGCCTGCAACATTCGCCACAGCCATCATTAGCCCCAATTGAAATAACACATGCCCTGTTGGGATAAAGAAACTCAGTGCTGCAAAGTTAGTCATAAAATTTCCAATTTTAGACAATGCTGATGCATGTAAAAAATCGACTTTTAAATAGCGGATAAAATAGAAAATAAAGAAACTACCCGTTCCTGGGCCAAATATTCCATCATAAAAACCAATGAGTAAACCACCTAGACCTGCGAGTAGTAAAATTTTATTGGTCACTTCTTGCTGAATATGTACTTGACCAAATTGCTTTTTAGTAAAGGTATAGATCGCAATCACGATCAGCATAAATAACACAAAGGGTCTTAAAAATGACTGTGGAATTAATGCCACACATGCTGCCCCTCCAAAGGAACTAATACATGCTGTTACAGCAATTACAGCCAATAATTTCCATTGTAGTTTAACTTTTCGCAGATAAGACCATGCTGCAGAGGCTGTCCCACAAATAGAGGCCAGTTTATTCGTACCAAAAACAGTCGCTGTCGCATAATGTGGTAAAGCACCCATTAAGGCAGGAATTTGAATCAGTCCACCACCACCAACTGCCGCATCAATTGCACCTGCACAAAAGGCAAAAAAGATCAGACTGAGTATCAGATCAAATTCCATACAAATTACTCTTCGGTTTTCACAATGTGAGAAATAATAACAATATTGTTATTAAAACAAATACTTTTTCTTAGAGATTAAGCACTCGCTTTGGTATTAGACGTTTTTTATCGCTAATTTCAGCTAATCCTAAACATTTTTCACCATCAAAGACTAAGACTTCAGCTTCTGCAGGATGATCAATATTGCTTTCCATACCACGACTGAAAAATTCAGCACGACCTTCTGGTGCTTGAATCTTTAGAAAATGATCGACTGGTGCGTAAGGCTGAAGTAACAAGGCATCTCGTTCCGCATGCGTCAAACTTTCTAAATATTCAATGGTATATGTTGGAATCAGCTCAAAATGACCTGTTTGAATACGGTGCAAATAGGTCAAATGCCCTTGAGTTCCTAATGCTTTCGCAATATCTTCACCCAAAACACGGATGTATGTTCCTTTCGAACACGTTACATCAAGCGTAATACTATTTTGAGTAAACTCTATCAATTGTATTGCTAGGATATGAATTGGACGTGCAGGACGATCAATTTCAATGCCCTTACGTGCAAGTTCATACAATGGACGACCATCTTTTTTAAGTGCCGAATACATGGGTGGAATCTGTAAAATGTCACCTGTGAATTGTGCCAATACTGCTTCGATTTTTTCTCGCGTCAGCTCAGGCACAGCCTGTTCATGGAGCACGTCACCTTCGACATCACCTGTTGTTGTGCTATGTCCAAGTTGTATCGTGGTCAAGTAACGCTTATTCGAGTCGAGTAAATAGTGCGAAAACTTGGTTGCTTCACCCAAGCAAATTGGCAATAAACCCGATGCCAATGGATCAAGCGCACCCGTATGTCCTGCTTTTTGCGCATTATATAGCCAGCGAACCTTTTGCAATGCCGCATTAGAACTCACACCCAATGGCTTATTTAATAAAAAAACGCCACTCAGATGGCGACGATGATTTTTTTGAGATTTCGCTGACATATTTTGAACAAAAAGGAAAATGTTTATGCATTCTAACAAATTCCTTCGATCTATTTTTACAATTTTCAACTTTGCAAAAATTGAAGAATAGACCATTCTTTTTCAACTAAAAATAAAAAGTTGAAATAGGATTTTAAACACTATGCAACAACATCAGAAAAAAATTACAGGGCTTATTGCAGCTATTATTTGTATTCTATCTTTAAGTCTATTTTTTTGGCTTAGACCCGATGTAACTCAGGATATACCTACAGCAACACCGACCTCCACACAAGATAATGCCACGAGCACTGAAGCAACATCAGCAATGGATGCCAATTCAGCACACTCACTCGTGAGTAATAGTCAGAAAGACACGCAAATCAATTGCCAAATTCGTACAGATGCATCTAATCGTTTAATTGTGAATGAACAAACTAAAGACTGTTTTGAGTATTTCATTACTCAATACGGCGAAAAAACCATTGAGCAGATTAAGGCAGATTTTCTCACCTATACCAAAGAAAGCTATAAAGATCCTGTCATGTCACAACTTAGTGATTTGTGGACACGCTATATGCAGTACCGCGAACAATTGGGTAATCTTCAAGTACCAACTGCCGATAAAGAATCTGCAAAATATTATCAACAGATTGTGAATAACACCCAAAATTTAAGAAAAAAATTCTTTTCAGATTATGAAATTCAAGGATTATTTGGTACGCAAGATACTTATGATCAATATACAGTTGATCGTATGCAAATCCTTGAAGATAAAATATTATCGGCAATAGAAAAAACCAATAAACTTCAAGCATTATTTGAAAAATTACCTGAAGATTGGAAAGAAAATTTAAAACAGCTTAATCAACTTGAAGATCTTCGTAAGCTAACTGCAGAGATTAAGGCACGTGGTGGTTCTGCAGATGAATTACGCCAGATGCGCACTAATTTAGTCGGCCCCGAAGCTACTCAACGCCTTGAAACATTAGATGTGCAACGTAATGATTGGAAAGGCAAAGTCACACAATACTTAGCTGAACGTGACAACATCATGAAAAGTAATATGAGTGATTCAGCCAAACAAAGTGCTGTTAACCAATTAAAATTACAACAATTTTCGAATCAACAAGAACAAATCAGATTGCAAACTTTTGAAACTATCTATGACCAAGGAGGAAAATTGCCATTTGCTAATTAGCATCTAAATTTATTTTTTCAAATAGGGAATCTTATGAAAAAACGTAAAACAAAAAATATTTTAGCGTTGAGTTTATGTAGTGCATTATGCCTAGGAATTGGCAGCCAAACTCAAGCGTCACAGGGGCTTTTGCAAATTAAACAAACTGCAAAATCTAACTATGCACAAACCAAATATCCAATCGTCATGGTTCACGGATGGTTGGGTTGGTCACGAATAGGGAACGATAGCTTTAATATTGATTATTGGTATCAAATTTTACCCGACATGGCTCGCAATGGCTCAACTGTATTTGCCGCACAATTATCACCAACAAATACAACCGCTGTTCGTGGTGAACAACTCATTGCTCAGGTTGAAGAAGTCATTGCTCTTACGGGCAAAGATAAAGTCAACCTGATTGGTCATAGCCATGGTGGTCCAACTGTACAATATGTCGCTACGGTTAAACCACAGTTTGTTGCATCAGCAACAGGCGTGGGTGGAACATTCCGTGGTTCAAAAGTTGCCGATGTCATTCAGAATAATTCTGGTCTCAAAACTTTTATGAATATTCTGGGGCAATATATTGTTGGTCCTCTAATCGCATGGGCAGAGGCTAATCCCGACACCCCAATTGATTTTGATGGGTCAATGAAATCACTGACTGAAACAGGTTCAGCAGCATTTAATTTTAAATACCCAACAGCTGCACTGGCTACAGACTGTAATAAAAGCGGTGCAACGAGTGAAAAAGGTATTTATTACTACTCATGGGGTGGTACAAAACAAACGACTAACCTCTTGGATATAGACACCATTTTGATGCAGCTTGGTCCATTGGCATACGGTAACAATGACAATGACGGCATGGTTGCACGTTGTAGCACTCATTTTGGTAAAGTCATTCGTGATAATTATGCGCTTAATCATACGGATCTTGCCAACATGATGTTTGGATTAAGAGGACTACTCTCTCCTGACCCTGTTGATATGTATCGTCAACATGCAAATCGCCTGAAATTACAAGGGCTTTAATTCCTAACTTCGCCTGACAGAAACACACATTCTGTTAGGTTACTTTTCCCAAAAATTAAAACGCAAATAAAAAGAGTAATTGAAATGAAATTTAAAATGAATGCCCTCGGTATTGCTCTAATCCTTGGTCTAAGCACCATGACTGCATCTGCATCTGGACTACAAAAAGTCACTGCCAATTATGTCAGTTCCAATTATGCGAAAACCAAATACCCTATTGTGTTTAACCACGGTATGTTCGGTTTTACACGCTTAGGAACATCCTCTCTAGGCGTAGATTATTTTTACCAAGTCTTACCTGATCTTGCACGTAATGGTGCAAATGTTTTCGCTACACAAGTATCGCCTCTCGAAACCACAGAGCTCCGTGGTGAGCAACTTTTACAGCAGGTCGATGAAGTCATAGCACTGACAGGTTCAACAAAAGTGAATTTGATTGGACACAGTCACGGCGGACCAACCATCCGTTATATTGAAATTGTTGCGCCTGAAAAAGTCGCATCATTGACTTCTGTTGCTGGTACGATCAAAGGCTCAAAAGTTGCAGATGATCTTTTAGCCAATAAGTTTGCCAATAGTGCCATGACTATTGTGGGGCAATATATTCTTGCGCCTGTCATCACACTACTTGAAGGTAATTCATCTTTACCAAATAGCTTAGAGCATTCACTACAAAGTATTAGTGAAAAAGGCGCTACCGAATTTAATGCAAAATATCCAAGTGCAGCCATTCCTAAAGATTGTGGAAATGGACAAAAAGTGACTTCAAATGGTATCTATCATTATTCATGGACAGGCACATCTCAAGCCACCAATCTATTGGATGTCGTAGACAATGCCATTTCCATCCTTGCACCTTTATCTTATAAGAATAAAGACAACGATGGATTGGTCAACCGCTGTAATACACATTTCGGACAAGTCATTCGTGACGACTATAATCAAACCCATTTAGATGAGGTCAATCAAATTTTAGGTCTAAAGGCACTATTTGGACAAGATCCTGTCTCTTTATATCGTCAACAAGCCAACCGTTTAAAACTTGAAGGTTTATAATTTTTTTTCAAGTACTATTACAATACTGCTCTGTGCCATAGAAGCAGTATTGTAAAATCATTAACAAAACCATCCAAATATAACTAAACAATAAGTTTAAATATTATAAATAGAATCATTAATTCAATATGACACAGTTACCATAAAATATAAGTAAAATAAATCACTCTATGCATCCATTTTATCTATTATTTCAAAAAAAACTCATTAAAACAGATATTAAAGATTTAACTGCAAATGTAAAAGCATCGACCTCAACTTTTAACACTTATTCAAAGATGCAAGACCTTATTATTTTTGCCCATGGATTAATCGGTTTCGGTAATGCAGTTGGTATCGACTATTTTTACGCTATTTTATCTGATCTAGCACATAATGGTGCTGATACTTGGGTAACTCGTGTTTCAACCATGGACTCTAGTGAAATTCGTGGAGAACAAACACTGTAACAAGTTGAATAAATTTTAGCCATTATTGATAAAGCAAAAGTCAACTTAATTAGTCATAGCCATATAGCCATGGCGGGCAATCCATTCGTTATTTTCTAGAATAATTTCCGACAAAGTTCTACCTGTCACAACAATCGGTTCTATTTATAAAGGTGTAAAACTCGCAGATATACTCAAAGGTGTACTGATTGGTGGAATTTTAAAAGCACCTGCTCGTGCAATTTTTGATAACTTAGTCGCACCTGCTATTACTTTTGCTTCGGATCTTGATCCACAAATTTCCCCATACGATGCAAAGGCAACATTACAAGCCTTAGGTACGACTAAATCACTTTAATTTAATCAAAAAGTTCTAAATGGAGTCACTGCAACGAGCTGTAGTGAAGGCACAACCCAAGTAAATGGAACTTATTATTAATCATTTATGGGCAATTCTTCATTTAATACAATGCTAGAGCCCTACAGATTATGGAATGATCGCTTCATCTCTTATTGCTGGTGATGGTGTAGCTAGTCGTTGCTCTTCTCGATTTGATAAAGTGATTCGTGATACACACAATGGAATCACTTAAACAAATTTAATCAACTACTTGGAATTCTTGGTTTATTCTCTGCTGACCTAGTTCAAGTTTATTGTCAACATGCAAACGGCTTAAAAATACAAGACTTATAATTGGCAACTCAGAATAAGCCATAAAAAATGCGCCTAAAGGCGCATTTTTTTCACTCGTACAAAACTTAAAATTAAGATTTAACTTTACGAGCTGGTAATTTTTCACGAATACGTGCAGCTTTACCAGACAATTCGCGTAGGTAATAAAGCTTAGCACGACGAACGTCACCACGACGTTTCACTTCGATTTTAGCAACGATTGGAGAATGTGTTTGGAAAACACGTTCAACACCAACACCGCTAGAAATTTTACGTACTGTAAATGCAGAGTTTAAGCCACGGTTTTTCTTAGCGATTACAACGCCTTCGAAAGCCTGAAGACGCTCACGATCGCCCTCTTTAACTTTAACAGAAACAATTACTGTATCACCTGGTGCAAACGCAGGGATATCAGTTTTTAATTGTGCATTTTCAATAATTTGAACTAAAGGATGCTTACCGCTCATGGGGTATCTCCAATGTGTGGGTCAGAAGAGGTCTGATCTCCACGGGGTATAGAGGCTAAAGCGCATAGACCCGATTATCTTTCTCTTTATGCTTGACCACTTCAATGCATAGAGAGCCTATTTAAAGAGTACTTAAATAAGTTTAAGTACTTGCTTGAAAAAACTATTGTTTCTTCTCGCTTTGTAGCCATTTTTTTTGCTGCTTCGTCAACTCAACTTGTTCAACCAGTTCAGGTCGACGTTCAAGTGTACGTTGATAACGCTGCAAAAACCGCCATTTTTCAATATTGGCATGATGCCCAGATTTTAACACCTCAGGCACATCCAAACCTTCAAAATGGTCTGGCTTAGTATATTGTGGACAATCTAAAAGACCATCTACAAATGAGTCTTGCACATGTGATTGCTCATCAGACATTGCACCTGGAAGTCTCCGAATAACGCTATCTAAAAGAACCATCGCAGGAAGTTCACCGCCAGATAAAACATAATCTCCAATTGACCATTCCTGATCAATATAAGTTTGGATCAAACGCTCATCGACCCCTTCATAACGCCCACACAGTACTATCAATCCATCATATTCAACAAACTGTTGTACCGCTGACTCACGTAAGGTTTTCCCTTGCGGTGACATATACACCACAGGAACATGAACCGCACCCGCTTGCTGCGCAAGAATTTTGGCATGCTTGATCGCTTTCGCCAAAGGCTCTGCCATCATGACCATACCAGGACCACCACCAAATGGACGTTCATCCACTCTTTTGTAGTTGCCCTCAGCAAATTCACGAGGATTGATACAATGGACTTGGATCAATTCATTTTTTGCTGCACGCCCGCTAATACCGTACGCTGTAATCGCTTCAAACATTTCAGGAAAAAGCGTAATAACTGCAAAAAACATCGCAGACTCCTCTCTTTTCCTGCTGTGTTAACCCTTGTGAGGATTAATAATCTACGCCCCAATTTACGTAGATACGACCAGCTTCCAAATCAACGCGCTGTACCACATCTTTATGCCATGGAATCATTCGCTCTTCGCCATCGACACTTTCAGGTGTTGCGTGTACCACCATCACGTCATTGGCTCCTGTTTCAAACATTTCATGGATTTTACCGAGATTAACTTCTTGTTCAGCGTCATCTAAACCTAATACAATTAAGCCTTTCAATGCTGTCCAATAATACTCATCCACGCCTGCTTGAGGCAGTTGCGATTTTGAAATCCATACATTTGCGCCAACTAAATTGTCTGCTGAAGTGCGATCACTCACATCTTTAAGCGAAACAACTAAGCCTTTACCATGTGGTTTCCAGCGTTTTACATCTACAATTTGCCAACCTGCTTTGGTTTCAATGTACCAAGGCAGATAGTCAAATATATTGCTCATAGGTTCTGTATTGGAATAGACCCAGAGCCACCCATTTAATCCATATGCTGAACGTAGCTGTCCAATCTGAATACGATCTTCGGGAACATTCTGTGTTGGTGTCATGGGCAATCTACTACCTAATTTTCAAAAATTATGCAGCAGCTGCAGCTTTCTTAGCTTGAGCAGCTAAAGAAGCAACACGTTCAGACGGTTGAGCACCTTGAGCAACCCAATGAGCAAGACGATCAGCATCTAAACGAAGTTTTTCTGCTTTACCTTGTGCTGTTGGGTTGAAGAAACCAATACGTTCGATGAAACGACCATCACGTGCATTGCGGCTATCAGTCACAATGATTTGATAGAAAGGACGTTTTTTAGCACCACCGCGTGCAAGACGAATAACAACCATGATAGAACCTTATAGTTTTTACGGATTATCCTTGTACCGACCATCGGCACAGCTCAAACCCCTTTCATAGAGGGCAATATTTTACGTCATCTTGCACACGAAGGAAAGATCAATTTTTGTTTATCCACATTTTTGAATTTAAGTTTAGCGTCCGTCCCAGTTTGTCGATGCTGAAGGTACACAAGCTACACCAGCATTTTTGTCAGACCCTTTAGTCCAACAACGCTCTCCTCGAAAGTTGATAACAATATGCCCATCTTCAAACTGTTGAGCGGCTGTTCTTGGTGTTGCGACCAATAACCAAGTATTTACTTTTGCCCCTGTAGCACTCAGTGCATTAATTCCATCTATATCTGTTAGTTTTAAATCATACAATACTGTACCTGTTGTAGGAAAAACATTCCCACCAAATACCTTTGTATTAGCTAAGGTTAATCCTGCAAAATTATTATTTGCCATTTTATAATTGGCTAAATTACGAGAAATTTGTAACATAGCCGTCTGCATATCAACTCGTTTTGTCTTTTTTACATACTGTAAATAAGATGGATAAGCAATTGCTGCGAGGATGCCAATAATTGCCACCACAATCATCACTTCAACAAATGTAAAGCCTTTTTGGTGCATTACCACCCCTCCATTCCATTTGTTGCAGAGCCACAATCTGTATAAGAAACATTTGCTGATGTTTTATTTTTACAACGTAAGCCTGAACTCGTTAATAAATAAGTATAGTTTTTATTATTTGCTTCTTTTGATAATGCTTTAATTGCATAGTTACGCCCAACAGCACCATCATCTGTTAATTTCTTACTCGTATCTTGCAGATCCATAATCGTAATAACATATTTAATATTTGTACCTGTTGCACCCGTTGGTAAAGTAATTTCAGTTAAGGGATCATTATTTTTACATTTATTACTGCCAGAGGTATCTACAATCTGACCATAAATATACTTTGGATCAAAACAGCGATATGTAAAGTTTTTAGATTTGAAACGTTCAAGCTGTTCAGCAACTTTCTGAATTTCTTGTTCAGCTGCCGAAGCATCAGCCTTACGAGCATATTGTTGATACGATGGTATGGCAATTACTGCAAAAATCGTAATAATCACAATAACAACCATTAACTCAATAAGTGTGAAGCCTGATTGCTTTGCCTCTTGGTTACTAGCATTTCTGCTAGCAACCAAAGACAAATTCAGCAATGGACTCAATTTATAAATTATTTTATCCATTTATCATACCATTTCGTCGGGTTGATAATTTGCTGGCACGTCCATTTTCCAGTGCCTTTTTCATTTCCTGCTAATGTTTTATCTGGGCAGGCCGCTCCAGTTGTACTGGTAATCGGTGCCATAGCTAACCCACGAATACCCGTCCCTATTACATTGGCATTACATTCCGCAGCACCATCAGGGCAATCTGTCTTTTTAGTTTGAAAACCCGTTTTACTTTCCATTCCACTAGCACCACCATCTACTGTGCCATCAGTTTTCAGACATGCTCCATATGGTAAGCAGAATAATTGACGATCTGTCTCACCTACAACCCGAGGCTTACAAGGGTCTTGACCTGCCACACCTGTACCTTGAGGGTCATATACAGGTACTATTAAATTTCCAGTAATTGCAAAGGGTTCTTCATAAGCTTTCATACCGCCAGCAACTCGAAATGCTGTTCCACCACGCTCAGTTCCATCACTCATACTAGATAATGATCTATACCAACCATTTTTAGCACCTGTTGCCTTAAAGAAATAATCTCCAATTTTCCCTGTTAACTTCTGAGGATTTTTCTGCAAGCTATCTAAGGTTAGACTACTCGTAAGTAAAGTCACATTCGATTTCATTAAATTTATATTTACAAAATCTCGGTCAATTAAACCATAGACATTATTTACAGGTCTGCCACTTAAAGCTGTCGATGGTAAAAGTTTCTCTCGTCCAACTGTTGGTACAACATCCAAAGGTGTACTTCTATTTCCAGAGGCCACACCAACCACAAGGAAAGTATTAGCCCCCTCATCATGAATAGTTAATGTCGGTGCCTCATAAAAACGAGGTGCTTTACTTCCTGTATAATCCCACCCACTGTTATTCGTTGTATCATTGCTTGCAAGATTTGCTATACGCTTTACACGTACCCCAAATGCACTATAGGTAGACCCTGTTTTCGTTTGGTTATTATCGAAATCAGCACGGAATACTTGCCCACCCAAATCACCAAAATAAATATTATCAATTAAACCATCAGCATCGCGATCAATCGCACTGACACGACTCACAATACTATGTTTCAAATATTGTTTGTCACCGTCTGCAGTAGCGCTACTAAATGTCGCAGACCAAAGTAAATCACCTTTTTCTGCATCAACCATATATACAGCGTTACCTTGCGCCTGAGCTTTATTATTACATGCCGTATCTGGGTAATCCGTATTAGACACTGCTGAACTTAATGCAAAATTTGGGTTTTCATAACATTGATCATAACCACCACCAACAATCATTACCCTCTTATTTTCACCCTTAATACGAACATTTGCGAGTACTGGCTTAGACCAAGACTGGCCCATACGATTAAAACCGGTAACATCTTTTCCAAGTCTAAATAGTAATTTAGGGCTCGATGGCGTTAGAACATTCAGTGCGTAATAACTCTCCCCTCCCATACGCATACCGCCATAAATATTCATTTTCAACGCTTTAACAGTACTTGTTTCACCTGTAGAGGAAGCCCGTTGTGTTTTATACGTTGAATCAGAGATCCACATTCCATCTGTACCAGACACTGGAGAGTTAGTATCTGTTTGCCCTCTAACTAAGCCTTTTGAAGCTACACTATTACGTAAAAGTTCAGATGGTACAAAGACCATTTGCTCCTTACCTGTCGCACTATCTGCAATATGTAAACCACCATCCATTGTACCGTAAAGTACAGATTGACTACGTGTTGTTGTTAAATTGCCTGCCTGATCTAATGTTCCTGAATAAGTTAATTGTACAGGTAATGAATGAATACTCCCCCCCATAGAAAGGTGTGGAGAATTAGGCACTTCTAATGTAGTAGGTAAAACCAAATCTTCATCAGTTTCATCATATGGAACACTATAACCAAGATAGTTGAGTAGCTTGATCTTTGTAGCAATAGGAAAATCTTTTAATGTTGTCTGAGTTTTAAACTGTGATAATACATAATTAGCAGTACTACTTTCAGGTACAGTCCCTCCAGGAACTTGCAGTAATGAAGAACCATTCGTCGCGGATGTTAATGTACTGCCTCCATCCACTTTTACATCTGTAAACAAATTACGGACTGCATTTGCATTAGCAGTATAAGCATATTGCGGAGGTACTAATGCTAAATTTTCAGCTTGCCCTAGTATTGGCATTGGAACTTTTGAATATGCACCACCTAACCGAACAATACCGCCGTCATTATAACTTTTTCCACTATATACGCTGTTGCTGTTCCACAAGTCTTTGGTGCCACTATTAAATCCACCTTGAGAGTTATAAACCAAAGACCCTCCCGCAGCAGCAAATGCACCCGCATTATTTCCAGTTTGCACAACTTGATATTTTTTAAGATTTCCAGCCCAAACAACTTCACTACTTTGAGGATTAGGCTCTAAACCACGCAAATAACCATAAGGCTGAAGCCCTGAAGGGTTTAGATTATCTACTGGAACAGAAATTGCCCCTGTAGTTAATGGTTCTAAAGGAGCTTTACCTAAGTTGTTAATAAATGCAATTACACTATCCGTAACACCCGATGCCGATTGAGTTGTAAAAAAACCACCATTACCATAACCAGGCGAATTAACAGCATAAGCTCCCTTACCTGGTGAACAAGCATCATCACCACTTCGATCTGCTTGCGTTCTAGAACTCAGTCTACATGCATTTTGCACATACGACTGGGTGAGACTATTCATATCGCTACCAAACCCAACAAATGCAGTCTGGATAGAAACTCCTGTTGGATTTTTATTTGCATCAAAAAGTTTTTTTGCGAATTCTCCCATACAATCCCATGAACTTCCTGTTCCACCACCTGAAAGCCCTCCTGTACAACTAAAGCCTGAACCCTTATCAGCCAAAGCTGTTCGCATAATAGTTGTAGAACGAGCAGTGGTACTGTTATTCGCAGCACCATCGGATAAAACATATACACCCTGACCATCACAACTTACTCTATCTGCTTGTGCTGGTAATGGAGAGATATAATTCCCACCATTTTTAACAGCACTTATAGAGTTATTAAATCCACTATCAGCATTATTTCCTGTAACTTGGATCTCACCTTGAGTGTAGATAATACCTTCAGATGTTTCTAATACTTCATACTTAGCCAATTCATCTGCTGAAGGATTATTTGTAAGTTTTACCCAAGTTGCACAACTTTGAATTCCATTATTTACATCAGTATTATTATAACTACTGCATGAATAATAATTAGTAACAGTTTCTGTTTTCGTTAAAGTAGCTTTTTTATTATTTCCGTAATAATAATTTCCGCTTTTCGATACATAACATCGAATATCACTAGAGTTAAAATTAGGATAACCTGTAGGACAAGAATAATAATTCGTTGTTTGATCTTGTTGTCGATAAATATATTTGGCAATTTCTCCAGTACCTGTAGTTGTTGTCCCCATCAGATATGCTGCTGCTTCTGCATATGCATGTGCTGTTGGTGTACCACCAGAGGCTGATAAACTTGCAATAGCATTTTTTAATGCAATACGTTGTGCTGAACCAGCCACTCCGAGTGGTTCAGCAGCCACCAATATTCGACTTGACTTACCATTCCCACCAACCGAATAATGTCCAAGACCTACTCGAACATCATTTAAAATAGGGTTCGTACTATTTAGAAAAGTATTCATCCCATTTTTTAAAGTTTGAATCCGATCTTCACGATAGTTATTCTGAGAAGGACTCATTGAACCTGATGTATCCAACATCATCACAATTGTTTTTTTACCTGCTGTTGGGTTCGCATAGATCTGTAAATCACTTGCCTGTACAACAGAAGAGGTTATTAACATTGTCCCCATAAAAGCTGAAGCAAATGTTATTCCCCGACTCAATTGTGTGTGCTTCATTTCAGGAATGAACCTATTTTTTTGATTTTTCATTGTCATTCTCCCAATTTAAATCGGTGCTTCAGTTTGAATATCACGAGTTCTAAGTTCAAATTCCTGAACCTGTGTACTTAATGGAATTCCATAACTAGATAGACAACCTGCTACAGTCATCTTACCTGTCAAATCTGCCCCAAGATTGTCATTGATGTATCCTACATTACTGCCATTACCTATGCATTTTTGCTGAATATCTGAAATACTTTCTCTCGCAAAACTTGGCATAATTGCAGTGGAAGTAACACGAACAGTAGCCTCAACTTTATCTTTAGTTTCTGTAGCTCCAACAGCTTGATTAGATCCCCTCTCCAAAGCAGCCCCAATAACAGCACCTGGTTCGGAAACAACTTTTACCGAGACTTGTGTCACCACAGCTTCACGTGAGCTACCAAAATCTTTAGTTAAATCACAAAAACCTGCCCTGTCTGTATAAACCGAATCAATCGTTGCTTTTGTGTCTGGATCCGCACTTTTATCAGGTGGTATTAGAACTGTCGTATCAAATGCACTATCAATTCTTTCTTTTCCTGTCGGTCTATAACAGAAAACTACTTCACGCCCAGGTCTGTCTTTATGTAAAGCAATTGCTTGCCCAACAACTGTCGTTAAAGTTGTTAGATTTTGATAATCAGAACCATTTAAAAAATAATTACTAGGCGTATCACTACTTTGAGCAACGAGCTGACTTACCTGACTATTCGTTGCGATACTTAAAGAAGTCATTGCTGTTCGTATGCCCATAATCCCAACAAGTGTCAGCAATACCAGCATAATCAAAACGACAATCATGGTTGCACCCCGTTGAGAGTGCCTCATTAATCTAGAGTTTATATTCATCTAGGCACCCCCATACCATTACGAATCGCAATAGATGTTGTATACACCCTTCTTGCATATTGAGTTTTATCATCAGTTAATGTGACATTTTGATTCAACATCGAAACAGGCTTTGTTAAATCTATATTTTTATTTTTAGTATCATCCAGCGATCTCACCAAGACTGCCATTTTTATAGAAACTATTCTCGGTGCTGCTTCTGCAGGTGCTTTCGCACGGGCTGCTTTTGCTACTTTACGATACTCATTAATTGTATAATAACCTAAATTATTATTTGCACTTCGAGCACCTAATTGAACCGTGAAGTGATCTACTCGAGGCATAATAATTTGACCTGCACCACCAAAACCCGTAATTGATGTCGGTTGAGCAACAGCCGCTGTTCCAATTGGTGTTGGTGTATTTGCATCACATGCTAAAGCATAATTTGTACCTGTTGTCGCGTCAGCAGGATCACGGCGCAAAAAATAACGCTGAACAACATAATCTCCCTCTTGTACATCCAAACCCTCACAATTTACCATAGCATTTGGTGCAACAAATTGAATCGTAAGTTGGTCACTTGGTAGATTTACATTTGACAAACCTTGCCATTCATTTTTTACATTGCTAACGGCTTCACCACTTCCTAGACTATGGCTTAACAAACCAACCGAAACAAATGGCGCTCCTGCTGGATAAGGAATGTTTGTTGAAGTATCTGTCGCATTAATTGCTGTTAAAACAATACCACCCCATGGTGTTTGATCATTTAAATCAGGACGAGTAACACCGTAATTTGCAAGTCGAATATCTCGAGCAATATAATCCAAGCCAAAAACACCACTATTTTGCAACTCAGCATTTGCCTCCTGCATCCTAGATGTTAAAAAACCGCCAATAAACAACTGAATTGCAGCAGCAGAAATAATTAAACCTAAAGCGAGTGCAACCATTAACTCAAGCAATGTAAAACCATTTTGAGTATTTTTTTTCATATTATTAATATTCATTAATATACCTCCATCATGAGGCATCTAGAAGATGGTGTATAAATACCCGCACTAGACATACAACTCGTCACATCCGCAGTCGTAGCTGTTGCTGTAAAAGTAGTATCATCCCATCCAATAAATAAACATTGGCGCTTAATTGGTGCAACCGAAACACCTGGACAATCTGCCATAGTTACAGTCATACCTATATCAAATGCTGACTTTGCAACATTATAGGCATCATAATTTGCCATCTCTGCTGGTGTACAAGCAGTTGTAGGATTAAAACAATTTACAGATGGAACAGTTGGGGCAACTGTGCTTGTTGTATAATTACGCACTGTAGCTGGATAGCTTGCCTGCCCTGCTGGATTAGCACGAATATTTTCAGCCAGACCTCTTAAAATAAGCATTCCCTGAGAGCGAGATAAAGCTTCAGAAGATGCGTCTACAGCCCTTAGTTGTAAAACCGTATAACCCAATACACCGATAGCAAGTAAAAGTAATGCTACTAATACTTCCATAAGGCCTACACCTTTTTGATGTTTTATTATTATCATTTAACAGGTTCCTGTTGTCTGTGTGACATTACCTAATGCCAAAATCGTTAATGTTCGCAATTCTTTTCCTGCACACAGACTCATTGTCTGCTCAGAACCGCTAGAACCAACTTCATTAAAAACAACTTTTGTTGTGCTGCCGGACTTCAATTCCACATTTTTATCAACTGCAACTAAAATCACACGATTTTCCTGAGCATTGATCTTATTAATCGCCGTTAAACTTGCATAATTTGGAATTGCATCTTCCGCACATTTCTTACGGGTATAGTCTAAACCTGCGGGGGTTTTATCTGGGCAAACAGCTACAGATTCTTTTAAAGTCGCGGCTTGAGACTTTGCTAAATTAAAAGCACTGACAAATGCCCGAGTATTACTATTTAATTTTTGACGAGTAACCATTTTGCCAAATGCTGGTGCAGCCATAGCAGCGATAATTGCAAAAATTGCAATCGTGACCATCATTTCAATCAGCGTGAACCCATTATTTTTTTTCATTTTGCCCCCACAACAAAACTTTATCCTATTACAAATCATAGCTTATTTTTTTACAAAACCAATACATGTATGACAAAGGGTATAAAAAAGCGGATAACTGCATAATCACAATTATCCGCTTAAAATTTAGAGTAAAAATTTAAGCTTGCGTCACATGAATACGTAATTCTTTCGGCAAGCTAAAAGTAATATTTTCTTCACGACCATTCAATTCTAGTGGTGAAGTCGCTCCCCAATCTTGCAAACGCTGAATGACTTGCTTAATTAAAATCTCAGGTGCAGATGCACCAGCAGTCACCCCAATTTTACTTGTCTCGTTAAACCATTCTTGCTTCAACTCATCGGCATTATCTACAAGATGGGCCTGTTTTCCCATACGCTCGGCAAGTTCCCGTAGACGATTTGAGTTTGATGAGTTTGGTGAACCAACAACAAGTACCACATCACACTGAGTTGCTAAATCACGTACCGCATCTTGACGATTCTGCGTGGCATAGCAAATATCATCTTTACGAGGCCCTTGAATCAATGGGAATTTTTGGCGCAAAGCATCAATTACTTTAGCTGTATCATCAATCGACAATGTCGTTTGCGTAACAAAAGCAACTTTTTCAGGATGTTTAACAGCTAAAGCAGCGACATCATCCTCATCTTCAACCAAATAAATTTCACCGCCTTTTTTCTTATCATATTGCCCCATTGTACCTTCAACTTCAGGATGTCCTTCATGACCAATAAGAATGGCTTCAGTACCTTCACGAGCATATTTGGTGACTTCAATATGCACTTTTGTGACCAATGGGCAGGTCGCATCAAATACCTTTAAGCCTCGGCGATCAGCCTCTTGCTGTACTGCTTTTGATACACCATGTGCGCTAAAAATAACAATATTATCATCAGGTACTTCATCAAGTTCTTCGACAAAAATTGCCCCACGCTGACGTAAGTCATCCACCACAAACTTATTATGTACTACCTCGTGGCGAACATAAATCGGTGGATTAAAACACTCCAAAGCTCGATTGACGATGGCAATTGCACGGTCTACACCTGCGCAGAAGCCTCGTGGATTAGCCAATACAATTTCCATAGTGTCCTCAGCGTTCATAACATTTTTTGGAAAAACTTGATCAATTATATGTAAACAATTTACAAAAACTGTTTTGTTTGATGTTCGTCTACTCTAAAATAGAGAAGATATTTTATCATATCAGGAAAAATATCATGTCGGGTCTATTGTTTGTCGTTTCTGCGGCATCGGGAACAGGCAAAACATCTCTCGTGAAAGCGTTGCTTGAGCGTGTCAGTAATTTACACGTTTCTGTTTCTCATACGACCCGTGGTCAACGACCTGGCGAACTGGACGGTGTTCATTACCATTTTACTTCAAAAGAAAATTTCTTAGATCAAGTGGGTCAAGGTGGTTTTATCGAATATGCAGAAGTATTTGGTAACTATTATGGTACCGCACAAGCAACTGTTCGTGAACAGTTGACAAAGGGTCATGATGTTCTACTTGAAATTGACTGGCAAGGCGCACAGCAAGTTCGTAAACTTTTTCCTGAATCTAAACAGATTTTCATTTTACCGCCAACACAATTTGATTTACGTCAACGCTTGTCAAACCGTGGTACAGACACTGTTGAAGTCATTGAGCACCGTTTGAGCTGTGCTGTTGAAGATATGCAGCAATATGTCAATTTTGATTACATCATCATCAATGATGACTTTAATAAAGCATTACATGATCTTGAATCAGTCATTAATGCTAATCGCTTAAAACTCAGTCAACAAAGTGCTCGTCATCAAGCCTTAATTGAAAAGTTAATTACGCCACAAAGTAAATAATTTTGATGTGATTTAAAGATTTTAGTTACTTGAACAGAAATAATTTATTTTTCCTATAGATTCAATAGATTGATATATCAAAAAGAGTATCAATCATAGAAAACCTTGAGTCTATAGTGAAAGCATTTTATACTGAGCAGTCTATTTAAAATTTACCCATAACGAGAATCCCTATGGCACGCGTAACTGTTGAAGATTGTTTAGACCATGTAGACAACCGCTTTGAGCTTGTACTTGTGGCAAGCAAACGCGCGCGTCAATTGGCACGTCAAGGCATTGAACCTACTGTTGAATGGGATAATGATAAACCTACTGTTGTAGCTTTACGTGAAATTGCAGTTGGTCATGTCAACAAAGATATCCTAAAACAACGTGAGCAGGATTATCAAACGTCTAGTCTTGATATGGCACTTTCTGCAAGCAGTTTGAATTTAGATGGTTTCTCTTTCCAATAAGAGTAAACGGTCTTAAAAGCCTGGTTTTCTAACCAGGCTTTTTTATTTAAAAAAATATTGTGAATCATTAGACAAATTAACAAATATTTGTTAAAAAAAATAATGTTTCCCTCTTTTAAAAAATTGACAAGTACGCCAAGATCGTTTTCATTGTTAGATTGAAAAAATGTTGTCAGTTTTTAGATTTTTAATAGGTGTTTTATGCCAGGCCCACAGGTCAGCCAAGCCAAACAACAGCTCAATATAATTATCGACGCTTATCTTCAACCAAGCGAAATCGAGCGAGTTCTTTTGGCCTGTGATTATGCCGATCTAGCACACGACGGTATTACCCGTAAAAGTGGTGAACCTTACATTCTGCATCCAATTGCAGTCAGCTGCATCCTTGCTCATATGCGTATGGATGCCGAAACACTCATGGCTGCTCTACTACATGACGTGATTGAAGACACTGATTTCAGTAAGGATGATATTGCCAATAAATTTGGACGTACAGTTGCTGAACTGGTTGATGGTGTGACTAAACTTAGCCATTCAAGCGATAAAGAATATAACAAAGCGGCAAGTTTCCGAAAAATTCTGCAAGCTACATTACAAGATCCACGTGTCATTATTATTAAACTTGCAGATCGCTATCATAATATGACTACGCTTGGTGCATTACGCCCAGATAAGCGTGCACGTATTGCACAAGAAACCTTTGATATCTTTGTACCCATGGCACGTCTTGTTGGTATGAATGAGATGGCTGATAACCTTGAACATCTGTGTTATCAAAATCTTGACCTCGACATGTATAACAATGTCCAAGAAAATTTACTCAAAACTAAACCTGAGCGTTGTCAATACCAAACGGTTTGGGAGCAAAAATTAGCTGACCTACTCAATGTTTACAATCTACAAGGTCGTATTAAAAAGAAAAATAATAATATCGAGCTTTTACGTCATTTTGTAAAAAATGAAATTGATTTACAAGAACTTACCCATAGTCATGCTTTTGAAATCATTTTACAGAGCATCGCAGATTGTGATCGCTTAGTTGAAGCTCTACGTGAAAATTTCCAAATCATTAGCTATCAAGATCATATCCGACGTCCACTTCCTGGTGGTAATCAATCACTGATATTACGGCTAAAAGGTGAAAAAACCACATTATCGCTAACGATACAAACTGAACTCATGCGTAAAGCTGCTCGTTTTGGTGTTGTACTTGGTGAAAATGCACCTCAAGCTTGTCGCTCAGCTATTCAAGCATCAATGAAAAATCTCAACCTATTGGTTGGTGGAGAATGTGCTAAAACGACATTTAGCGATTTACTTGATTACTTACATCAAGAAAAAATTTGGGTCTACACACCGCACGGGCAACTCCACGAATTACCACAAGGTGCAACAGCAGTCGACTTTGCCTATTCTGCGAGTTTATTTTTAGGTAATCATGCCGTTGGTGCAAAAATTAATGGTGAACTTAAACCACTTTCAACGCCCTTACAAAGTGGTCAAGTCATCGAGGTCATTACCGATGTACTTGCAACGCCTAATCCTGATTGGCTGAGTTTCGTCAATACTCAAAAAGCCCGTCGCTCTATTCAAAATATTTTGCGTGAACAAGATATTGATGAACAACGCCTCGTTGGACAACAAGCCTTAAATCGTGCTCTAAAACTCTTTAATCGCTCAATTAAAGACTTATCCGATGAAGATTGGGCAGATTTACTCGAATGGCGTCATATCCCAAATAAAGATACTTTATTTGAGCAAATCGCTGTTGGTGATTTATTACCTCAATTGGTCGCAAATCATTTATTTGTTCAAACGCAAAATGATGGACAAGTACACTCAAATCGTTTAATTCAGGGTACTGAGGGCGTAGATGTTAAATATGCCCACTGTTGTAACCCTGTGCAGGGTGACCCAATCCAAGGGCATTTATCACGTCGTGGACTCATCGTGCACCGTGCACGTTGTCATAATTTATTACATGAACAGCATCTACATCCTGAAAATATCATGCCACTTCAATGGACAGCAGAAGATGAAGACGTCAACTTCACTGCTTATTTAAGCATTGAAATGGTGCTCAATGATGAACAAATTTCAGAATTGATCTATTTATGTAGAAAATCTAAAACTGGGGTTGAATCTGTTCGCACGCATGAAAATAAAACCTATGTCGACATTGTCGTAAACAATCGCCGTCAGATCGCACAAATTATTCGTGAGTTACGCATGCAATTTGGTTTCCCACGCATATCACGCTTAGCTATGCCTGTATCGCTACCTGAGATTTCCAAAGCAGTCTGACCCATGGTTCCATCATTTTAAACAATTGATGCTTTCATGAATACAATCCATCGCTTATGATGGATTGAGTTGAAACTAAGGAGAAGTCAATGTCCCGCCAAGTGATCCATACAGAAAATGCACCCGCAGCAATTGGTACCTACTCCCAAGCCATTTTAGTCGACAATACACTGTATCTTTCAGGTCAAATTGGTTTAGATCCATACAGCATGGAATTGGTTGAAGGCATTGAAGCACAAATCCGTCGTGTTTTTGATAACTTAAAAGCAGTTTGTGAAGCTGCGGGTGGCTCGCTAGCAGATATTGCAAAGCTCAACATTTTTTTAACCGACTTATCGAATTTCCAATTGGTCAACCAAATTATGGGCGAATATTTTGCTCAACCTTATCCTGCACGTGCAGCATTAGGTGTTGCAAGCCTACCAAAGAATGCATTGGTTGAAATGGATGGTATTGTGATCATCAATCAATAATACAAAACTGATCAAAAAATAAATTATTGATTATACTGAATAAAAAAATACCACCAATCAGGTGGTATTTTTTTATCTAAAAACTCAATTAATATTTACATATATCTAAATGAATTTCATTGACAAACGATAATAATTATCAATAATATCTATTATCGCATTTAATACTGTGGTTCATTCTCATGTACGTTTGTTTGTGTCGTGGCATTACAGATCAAGATATTAAAGATGCCGTTGCAAATGGCGCTGAAAGCTATCGTGAAATTCGCGACTTGCTTGATCTTGGCACATGTTGTGGTCGTTGCGCACCCGAAGCAAAAAGTATTATCAATGAAGAGTTAGCTGAAATTGCTGGGCGCATATCAATTGCAGCCTAATGAATAAATTTTAACTATAACCAATAATAATTTAAGTTTTCTATGATCCACGGATCATCTTCCTCCCCCGCTCCGACTCAGAGCGGGTTATTTTTATCTGAACACACACTTTCTATTTTAATTGATTACAGTCTTTTATGCGTTTGATTGCGATTTTCATTTGCCGTTCTATAAATCACTTCTAAGCCTATGCAAAGCACGCTAATATAAGCTCAAGATCCGCCTTAATTTTTAAGGCTCAATATAATTCGAAAGGAGCTTTGACCATGAAAGGCAATCGCGATGTCATTCAACAACTCAATCAAGTGCTTTATCATCACCTCACAGCCATTAACCAATATTTTTTACATTCACGTATGTTTAATGATTGGGGTATTGAGCAATTGGGTTCTGCTGAATATAAAGAATCAATTCGTCAAATGAAACATGCAGATAAAATTATTGAGCGTATTTTATTTCTTGAAGGATTACCAAATTTACAGCATTTGGGTAAATTATATATTGGGCAACATACTGCCGAAGTACTTACCTGCGATATACGTAAAGTTAAAGAAAATATTGAAGCCCTCAAAATTACTGTTGATTTAGCTGAAAAAAGTTTAGATTACGTTACGCGTGATTTGATTCAGGAAATTCTAGAGAAAGAAGAAGAATATTGGGATTGGCTCACCACTCAGCTTGATCTGATTGAGTCAGTTAGCATTGAAAATTACATTCAAAGCCAAATGTAATTTTCGATTGCCAAATATAAAAAATCCCCAAAAAATTGGGGATTTTTTATATCAAGGCGTACAATAACTTATTTCACAGTCGAGCTTGGCAGTAAATCTTCATACTTTTTATCAAGCCCATGCAACGTTTTGAGAATCCACAATTGATGTTGAGCCTCTTTGACTTTACCGTTATACGCTAAGACTTGAGCATATTTTTCAATATCATAACGAGAAGCTAAGTTCGCAACCATTAAACGGATATGCTCTAGTTCAGACTCACTTAATTTCGTTGCAGAATTTAAACCAATCCACCAAATACGATCATTAAACTGCGTCAACACCCAAAGCTTTTGATCAAGAACCTGTTGCTGTTCCACAGTCAAAGGTTGCTTTTTATTGACCAAAACACTTTGCTGTTTATACAAGCCATAATCACGATAAACCATTGCACAGACAACCAAACTCAGAATTGTAAATCCATACACAATGGCAGGCTTTAAATTAAATTCAGGTAAATCTTTATATTGTGATTGGATAAAACCGAGTAAAAATCCCATAGGCAGTAAAAAATAAGCATAGTGAATTGGGTATTCCAACATTGCATGAATAAGAATAGCGCAGACCATAAGCGTTGCAACAATTGACTCAATATCACGCACGCCCTTATTCAGCCAATATAACCATCCTGTAAAATACAGTAAGATTAGACCACCCAATGGAATACCATTCCAAATGAGTAAATCTAAAACAATGTTATGTGCGCTCTTATACCACTCATGGGATGGATACAAATCGAATGCTGCAATTTGCGCCATTCCTGTCTGATTCCAACCATAGCCCACCCAAGGATGCTGTGTAATCGCAACTAAAGCCTGATTCCACATATCTAAACGTAAATAACCAGAAGATGCTCTCTCTACAACAGACACTGTTTCAGTCACCTGAGCAGGTGAAATACTTTCAATCAATTGATTTAATGATGGTAAAACAAAAATAATTCCGATGAAAAGACCAACCCAAGTAAGCAATTTAAGAAATCCAAATCGCTTTGCCTGCCCAAATTGTTTAATCGCTAAATAACCAAGTGTAAATAAGCATACCACCCAAGCTGTTCTAGACTGAGTTAGTGCAATCGTTAAGATAAAAATCAAAGCCATTGGGACAAGTACAAGACTTGGAGCAATGCGTTTTTCATAAAAATACAATACTCCAAACAATCCTATGGTTAAAAATGTTGCTAGATTATTCGGTTGGGCAAAATTAGCGTATGGACGATTACCCTTTAAGATATTCATATACGGATAAAATGCTGTATTCAGTTGTAACCACTGTAAAATTGCAATTACACATGAAAGCAACCCAATGATGATAACCACACTACTAAAAAGTTTAAAAACTTTGACTCGTCCTTGCTGCGGTGCAAGGTTATAGCCAGTCACGATCATGACCCAGAAAAATAAGATATATGCAGTACAAAGTAGTGCATTACTAAAATATAGAATCTGCCCTGTGAGTAGTTGTATTGTTGGTATCGTTAAAAATAGTGCAAGCAACCATTGTGGTTTTGCAATACTAAATTTTTCTTTGTAAAACGTTGCTAAAACTAGTGTAAAAGCCGACAAAAAAGTCAGCATTTCACTACCAAATGTTGTCCAAGGGGTTTTATGAAACGGCAATAAGCAGGCTGTAACAAACAGGGCAACCGAGAGCGTATAGAAGTAGGCTTTCATTGGGGATGCGGAATAAAAAAACTGCGAGTATTATACATGCAGTTTTTAAGAGACTTAGATTATTAAAACAAGAAATCAATCTTTATATGCAATAAACAGGCTTATATTTTTGATCAATACCTGCTGTCGTGCTACAAGACCATGTACCATTTTTATCTCTATTTAAATATATAGACTCCCCAACAATACTTGTAAAAACATTTTTTAACTTACATTCAAGTGCAGGATTAGCTATACCTGCTACTGGAGCCTTAACAGCATAATTACAAAAATTTGACGAAGTGGAGAAAAACATATTCGCCACTGTAAAATCAGATGTATTTGAAGCAGAACCATCATTTACTATTAATTCGTATTGAGAACGAGCACCATTTAATTCGGAAACTGCCGATATAATCTGAGATTTAGCAATATAATTTTGATAAATAGGAATTGCTATAGCACTAATAACACCAATAATTGCAACAACGATCATTAACTCAATCAGCGTAAAGCCCAAGTTTTGCCTCATAATAATTTCCAATTTTTATAAAAGTCCCTTATTGGAATAATCATATACAAATTGGACTATAAAAGAATATAAAACAATACCCATCACAAAAAACGTTAAATAGTGCTATTAATTGTCATTTAATCTTACTTTACAAAGGCTTTTAAATTTTAATAAGACTTACCATTCTCATTCTTCCGAAGTCTTAAATTTATAACTTTTAAAAATTTACCAATATTTAAGTTCACAAAATAATACAATCAAATCCTGTTACTCTTACAATCTTTCACGCTGTAGCAATTTGATTTTGCTGTAAAATTACTTGTACTTTTTGCGAATCCTTATAGCAAGCTATTTAAGATACACTAGATAAAACCCTGGAATGCTATCATATACCAAAAAAATCACTCTAAGACCTACATGAAAAAGTCATGAAACACTACAAAAAAAGTGCATATAAATCAAAAATATGTCTGACTTTTATTATTGCTTGTACCACATAGGATGATTAGATACTACTTAAATAACAAACAGGACAGCTAGCTCAATTCAAATTAAAAAATATGGGATATCACTCGATTATTCTAGCATTTCAAAAAATTATTGAAAATGCTCCATTTTCACAAGCGAAAAATTTTAGTTTCTTATTTATAGCTCAAAATTTATATTTGACAATATAGCAGTTAGCATTAAATAAGATATAAAACAACAAATACAAGACTTAGAATAATCAATGCAATAAGTGCAATTTATCTTTTATCTATAAATAAAAAAATTAATTTCATTTAGAGCTCTAATGTTTCTACCTACAAACCTAATTAATAACTAATTATAATATTTTTCTATCATAATCCTTTCCCATATTTATACTCAACAATCATATTATTATCAGTAATAATTTCGGGCTTTCTAGTTGTAACTTTAGATAAATCTAATTGATTATAGTTAACCAAATCTTGCTGTATTATAATTTTTGCAGCCGCATCACATTCCAAATTATTCTTAAAAACCATTTGCTTATTTACATGGTTTTTTAATTGACATAAGTTTTTAGATATTTTACTTTCCTTAAAATCTAATGGTTTAAATAAAGCCAAAACCATAAATTTATATTTATAAACCTCTGGAAAAATACTATTTGCCGTTTCATAAGCGTCTATAGATTGTGTCGTATTGTATAAAAATACTCCGTTATCATCTAATTTATTTTTAATGATTTTTAAAAAATCCTGACTCAATAATGATGATCCATAAGCCCGCCAATGCCATGTAGTATTGATTAAAATAATATCAAAATTTTTTTGCTCAGATTTTTTCAACCATTTACGACCATCATCAACAATAATTTCAACTCTGTCATCTTTTAGTAAATCTTGTACCGTCGGGTTCTTTTTAATCATACTAATATATGCAGGATTGATTTCAATAATGGTTATTTTTTTAGCATGTGGTAAATAACTTAAGACCTTTGCCCAAGATCCTGTACTCAAACCAATCACTAAAATGTGCTCGGCTTTCGGTTGTAAGGCGGTTAATAAATATGCTCGATCAATACCATTGGTATTATGAAAAATATTGGTATTAAATTTTCCATCATAAACATTGGCACCAAACACGATTTGATCATCATAAATTTGAATAATTCCATGCTTATTTTCTAAAATCTCACTTGGGTATAAATTAGGCAAATAACTATTTTTAGAAAGTTCATGAAAAATTCGCTCTGGTTGAAACATCAGAAAAATTATAAATCCTAATAATACTGTTGCTAAATATTGATATTTGCGTAAGTTAATGCAGATAATACCTATACTACAAGTGATTAAACAAACCAATAAATAAGTTTGTTGACTATTTAAAAAACTAAGTGCAATAAAACTAATCAATAATGGGGCTAAAGCACTTCCAAATACATTGCAAAAATAAACATTAGAAATTTGTGCTCCAGTTTTCACTGCATGTGTTCCGACATGATGTACCACAGGAAATACAATCCCCCGAACCACAGCACAGCAAAAAACACAAATACCTAAAATTAAAATAGATAAATCTAAAAATTGAGAAAATAAATAAATCCCACCCAATAAAAGCAAATCAACTATTGCTGCAAATATAAATATTTGACCTAAGAAATCAATTTTAATATTCTTATTTTTTTGACATATTTTTTTCCCAATATGAGCACCAGATGCAATTCCTATCAAAAATAATGCCAAAGTATAAGAAAATGTTTGTGGTACAGACATGCCAACAAAAGAAATAAGACGCATCCATATAATTTCTTGTGCCAGACTCAAAAAACCACTAAAAAATGAAACAGCATAAATCATTGTATTTCTATTCATTTTATTTTCTACCATAGAGTATAAAAATACTGAGTGAAATTAAAATATTGAAACTAGCTGCCAACATTAATGTTTGAGAAAGGGTTAAAAAATTAAACAGTATAAAACCAGTTGATAATGCGCCCATAGCCGCACCTAACGTATTATAAAAATAAAGTTGACCAATAGACTCACCAATATTACTAATATGATGATTAAAAAATGCTGTCAACAAAGGTAACGTACTGCCCATTAAAAATGTTGGAATAAGCAATAATAAAAACACCCCAAAAATCATGATGAACATTGAGCTATGAATCATGATTTCTTGTAACCAATGTATGGCCGAATAACTCATAAAACCAAATATACCAATCAATAACTCAATACAACAAAATAATAGTATAATTTTTTTGGGAAAACGATCTGCAATCCGTCCACCAAAAAATGCACCGATTCCTAGTCCCAACATAAATATTGAAATAATGACAGTAATAGAAGTTAAATCAACGCCAAAACCTGTAAACAATAAACGTTGCCAAGACACTTGGTAAATCAGCGCACTAAAACCTGAAATAAAAAATAATGCAACCAAGTTGGCTAACATATTTTTTAACGAATTTCTTGACATTTCCCTTCCTTTAGTGCTGTATCATAATTTATTCCACCCAATACGAACCGTGGATAAACATCCAATTTTTTGAGCATACTTTTATCTAATGGATCTTTTGGAAGATAGATATCTGCTGCATCCAACAAAGTTGGAAAAATAATTTTTTGATTCAGTCGATTCGATGCATTGTGATGCAATTGGGCTATTTTTTTAGGATTAATTTGTGCATATTTATCCGAATACCAAGCAAAACCAGATATTTCTAAATTATTTACTGTTCTTAAACCATGACCACTTTGTTCACAATTTTGATCAAATAAATCTTCACCGTGATCCGAACTATATAACATAAATGCCACAATATTTTGCTTTTTTAGGGCTTCAATCACACCATTTAACATCTGATCTGTAAACAATATACTATTATCATAACTATTTAATAATTCTTGTTTATATTTTATATCCTGTAAGCTATAACCTGAAATATCGGTTAAAGAAGGTCTAAAATGATTAAATTCTTTTGAATAACGATGTGCATAATTATAATGACTGCCTAAGGTATGCAATACAATAAATTGCTTATTTTCATCATTTTGAATAATACGTGTAAGTTCTGGTAGTAACACCGTATCTAATCCACCAGAATTTTTATAATCTGTATGATTGAGAAACTGCATATATTCAGCTTCTTTGGCATACACAGAAGTACTGGTATCAAAAGCTCCAAATTGCTGTTGCATCGACAACCAATATGTTTTAAAGCCCGCTTCTTTAAAAGCGGACAGAATAGATTTTTCATTAAAATTAAATTGATAAACTTGTTGCGCAGGCTTACGCGTTAACATGACAGGTATAGAAGTTCTTGTTTCTGTAGAAATTGCCAAAAAATTTGGAAAATTGACCAAATGTCTTTGTTGGCTTAATTGTGGATTAGTACCTCGTACATACCCATTCAATTGCCAATTTGAACGACGACTCGTTTCACCAATAACTAAAATATATACCTCTTTTTGTGTTGGATTTTTTATTTGTTGTGCATTAAATTTGAATTTTTGATTGTGTTGAAATGCTTGCTGAATTTTTTGTTGCTCAATCCATAAATCATATATTGAAATAATTAAACCTAAGGGATAGGTTTGTTTAAGATCTTGTAAAAATCCATTTTTTTCTCTAACTAAAAAATTTTCTTGAGCTTCAGTTGCTTGATCAATTTGCTGACTGATTTGTTGTTGTAAAAAAAACATAAATGAAAAATGAATAAATCCCACAGCCAAAATCCAATAACGACTACGATGTTGCCAAACTTTCGGTTGTTTAAAATTTTTATAACAAAAGTATAAACAAAAAATTACCCATAAAAAAAATATACTAATATATAAATATATTCTAGCCCCAATAAAATGCCATCCTTCCTGCACATTTGTTTCTAAAACAATACTTAAAATTTGCTCACTTAATACAGATTTAAATAAAAAAATATAATACAAATTTAATGGAACAATAAGTAGAAATGGCAATAAAACAAAATTATATTTAGTAGTTTTTAATAATGCGTATAAATATACAAGAATATATAAGCTCAATAAAAAAGTCGTTGTATCCTGTGTATAAATCACAAGTATTAGACCAGGTAAAGCAAGTAATAAATATAGCATAAATAATCAACAATAAAAAACACCTCAACAGAGGTGTTTTTTATATAATAACTGTAAAATTAAGAAGAAGCTGAACAACCTGATGGACGATATTTTGCTTCAGCAGTTGTATGACAACGCCAAGAACCCGTAGCATCACGTACCCAAGTTAAAGTAGATGGGGTTACCTTTAATGTAGCAGCTGCTTTATCAGCAAAAGTAGCTACAATTGGTGTCGTTTCAGTTAAAACTGCAGCATTTGCACCTAGATTAGCACCAGCTGTTGTAACAGGAGCTGCACCAGCAACAGTTAAAGTTAAAATATTAGATGTTGTAGCACCTAAATTACAAGCATTAATAGCTGTATTTCCATCATTTAAGCATGATTCAACTGCAGTTTTAATTGCACCTGCTTCAGCCATTGCACGGCTAACTTGTGACTTGGCAATATAGTTTTGGTACTGTGGAATCGCAATTGCAGCAAGAATACCGATAATCGCAACAACGATCATTAACTCGATAAGGGTGAAACCCTTTTGAACTGATTTCATAACATTCTCCAAATTATAAATTTTTATCGCTTTTCAGCAATTTTCTTTTAAAGCCAACATATTAGAGTAAAAACATATCAACCTTTAACACAATCCTTATTCTAGTTTTTTAGCTAAGCTTTTCAAGGTTTTTTTTCTGAATTGTGTACTTTCGTAGTTTTGTGTAAAAAAGTGACATTTTTGGTCAGTAATAATTAGATTTAATTCAACATAATTGGACTATCCGTTAACTCGTTCTCATTTTCACTCATCTGCTGATCATAAAATTGATTCAACACTTGCCCAATTTCAGAAACGCCATCAATAACAGCTTTTCTATAGTGCTTTTCTTTTAGTTTGAGCGTTATCGCATCACAAATTATTTGCCAAACTTGCGCTTCTGTCGCTTGGTGAATCCCACGGTCAATCACTATTTCAACCTGTTGTTCACACAAGTTTAAATATAACAACACACCACTGTTATATTCAGTATCCCATACACCAATTTCAGCAAAGAGTTGTTGTGCCCGCAATCGAGTATTTTGATAGTAAGCCGATGATGCAGGAATATGCCCTTCTATGACCACCTGAATTTCACCAACATGACCCATTTCAGCCTGTTTTACTGCTTCTGCAATCGCAGTTTGATCCACTTTGCTAAAGTAGCGTTTTGATGCAGGCATATACACAAAGTGTTTCAACCATCGCTTAAAGCTCGGTACTGTACGTTGTTGTAAATTCGGTTCAGTAACAAGTTCTGTTGTATCTGTTTTAGTTACCATGAGCCTGAAGCACCTCCTCCACCAAAACCTCCACCACCACCACTATAACCTCCTCCGCCACCAAAGCCACCACCACGCCCTCCTCGACCACCACCTGATAAGAACATTTGGAAAATAAGTTGTGCGATTGAGGTTAAAATTAAAAAGAAAATACCAAAACCCATCATCAAACTAGTGACGATCCCTGCGCCATAAATCAAACCTGCTGCCGTACCTGTTACTCCTGCAACAGCCGCACTTAAACGATTACCTAAAAATGAAGATGCCAACACACCAATCACCAAAATGACCAATGCACTCGTTAATGCTTTATCTTTGGCTTCTTGTTCATGAACAGCTTGAGCCTGACGCTCTTTTAATTCATCGGCAGCTTTTTGTGCCGTTTCAGGATCCATATTTAAAATATTTTCAATTTCATTTACGCCTAAAATTAAACCTTGCCCATATTGTCCATTTTTAAATGGAGGTGTAATTTGATTACGAATAATTCGACTGGCAACAATATCGGGCAATACTCCTTCAAGCCCATAACCTGTAGCTATGTGGATACGCCGATCATTCACGGCAACGGCTATAAGCAAACCATTATCTTGTTTAGCTGAACCGAGCTTCCACTGCTCTGCCACACGCATCGCAAAATCAAAAATACTTTCTTGCCCTGTCGTTGACACAATAATAATGCCAATTTGCGCCTTACCTTGGTTATAAATCTTTCGGATTTGATTTTCGAGTTGCTGTTTTTCACTCGCAGATAAAATATTTGCCTGATCAATGATTGGAGCATTTAGTGTAGGTAATTGTCGAAAATTTTCTCCCGCAGCCATATCATTGGCAACTTGAGGTAATGTCTGGGTTTGCGTTGTTTCTTGTGCAGGTACAGTCGTATTTACTGTGGCTGTCGGCTGACTTTGCCCTGTTACATTGGGAATAGGTAAGTTATGATTCGGTAGAACCTTACCTAGAACCACAGCATCTTCAGCCGTTGTTTGATCTGTTGCTGTTGCAACTTCCGCATGTGCAATTGAGATAAAAATAGAAAACAAAAAACTTATGAAGATGAAAAATATCATATTCATGGATTTTCTATTGATCATTTCATTTTTCAGATCAGACATACACCCTCTCAAGCTCAACTATTGAGTACTTAGTTAAAGCTCACTGTTGGCGCTTTTTGCGCTGTGCTATCGGCACTGAAGTTTTCTTTGGTTTTCATTCCAATCACTTTTGCGGTCATTGCCTGCGGGAATTGACGTACATAAGTATTGTAATCTTGTACAGTTTCAACATAGCGTGTCCGTGCTGTACTAATTCGGTTTTCTGTACCTTCAAGCTGAACTTGTAAATCACGGAATTGTTCATTGGCTTTTAAATCTGGATAATTTTCAGTCACTGCAAGTAACCGTGACAATGCACTCGTCATTTGCGCCTGTGCTTCTTGGTACTTTTTAAATAATTCAGGATTTTCTAGAACTTCTTTATCAACCTTTAAGCCTGCAACATTGGCACGTGCTTCAGTCACTTCTGTAAGCACCTTTTCTTCATGTGTTGCGTAACCCTTTACAACATTCACTAGATTCGGCACAAGATCGGCACGACGTTGATATTGGTTTTGAACTTCAGACCATGCCGCATTCACTGATTCATCTTTGGCTTGTAAAGTATTATAACCACAACCTGAAAATACCAATGTACTTGTAAGCGTCAGTGCAAGAAGACCTTTTTTTATAGCATTCATTATATAAACCTCAGTTATTTATTTGTATTTGTTGATATAAAATCATTTTAAACAGTTTTTTGAGAAATATTGTATCTTTTCTTTAATGACAAAAACTCCTTTTGATCCATAGATTACGCTTATCTTCAGCAAGATTTCTACCTCATAACACTCAGAATATCATTACCCAAAAAACAAAAAAGCCACCCAAAGGTGGCTTTTCTATTAAGCATAATACAACTTATTCATCTTCTTTTTTTGCTTCATCAGTAGGAGGTAAGTCCTTCACTGCTTCAGCAATCAAACCAAACATATAGTTACCATATGCATTGGTTTTGTCGTAATGGAATCGCAAACGTGGTGTTATACGAGTCTTAATATTACGACTTAATTCATGACGCAGGAAACCTGATGCTTTATTTAAAACCTCAAGTGTTTCCTTGTTTGCAGCTTCACTTTGTTCATCACCAAGTTCACGACCCATTACGGTCACATAAACTTCGGCATAACCTAAGTCTGGGCTGACTTTCACTGCAGAGATGGTTACAAGACCACCTAAGCGTGGATCTTTTAGCTCTTGACGGATGAGCTCAGACAACTCACGTTGTACTGTATCCGCCATGCGCTTGAGACGTTGACTACCCGCCATTAAAGACTCCGTTTAACCAATTTAACATCATACACTTCGATCTTATCGAGTGGTTTAATGTCTTTATAACCTTTAACTGCAAGACCACATTCCATGCCTGCACGAACTTCTTCAACCACTTCTTTATAACGACGAAGAGATTCAAGCTCACCTTGGAACACAACCACGTCATCACGTAATACGCGAATCGGTTTGTTACGATGCAATACACCTTCAAGAACCATACAGCCTGCTGCTGCACCAAATTTACTTGAATGGAATACTTCACGTACTTGCGCCACGCCAAGAATTGTTTCACGATGTTCTGGTTCAAGCTTACCGCTCATTGCTGCTTTCACGTCATCAATCAATTGATAAATAATTGAATAATAACGAATATCAATACCATCAGCATCAGCTTTTTGACGCGCAGTATTATCTGCACGAACATTAAAGCCAAGCAATACAGCTTCAGAAGATTCAGCAAGTGTTACATCAGACTCAGTGATTGCACCAACGCCTGAACCAATCACACGTACTCGAACTTCATCTGTAGACAAACCATTCAATGCAACTGTAAGCGCTTCCAAAGTACCACGTACATCAGTTTTAAGCACAACATTGACATAAGGAACATTTTTCTTGCCCATTGATGACATGATATTTTCAAGACGCATTGCAGACTGACGTTCAAGACGTTGTTCACGTTCACGTGCCATACGCGCATCAGCAACTTCACGTGCTTTTTTCTCATCACTTACAACAAGAACTTCATCACCCGCCATAGGCGCTTCTGGAAGACCTAAGATTTCTACTGGAATCGAAGGACCTGCAGATTGAATACGCTTACCATTTTCATCTGTCATTGCACGAACACGACCGTAAGATGCACCCGCAAGAACGAGATCACCTACTTTCAATGTACCGTTTTGAACAAGAATTGACGTTACAGCACCACGGCTATTATCAATACGTGCTTCAATAACAACACCTTGTGCAGCACCTTCTTCAGACGCTTTCAATTCTAACAATTCAGCTTGAATTGAGATAAGGTCTAGAAGTTCATCGATACCTTGACCCGAATGCGCTGAAACCATTGCAACAGGAACATCACCACCCCATTGTTCAGGTACGATTTGCTTAGTTGTCAATTCGTTCAATACGCGATCTGGGTCAGCAGATTCTTTATCCATCTTGTTGATTGCAACAATGATTGGCGTACCCGCAGCACGTGCATGGTCAATTGCTTCCGCAGTTTGTGGCATAACACCATCATCAGCAGCAACAACAAGAACCACAATATCAGTCGCTTTCGCACCACGTGAACGCATTGCAGTAAATGCAGCATGTCCTGGAGTATCTAGGAAAGTGATAATACCTTTGTCCGTAGTAACGTGATATGCACCAATATGCTGTGTAATACCACCCGCTTCGCCTTGTGCAACTTTCGCACGACGAATACGGTCAAGAAGCGATGTTTTACCATGGTCAACGTGACCCATAATCGTAACAACTGGCGCACGTGTAGATTGTACACCACGCGCTTCTTCAGCAGCTTCCATCAAGTTATCTTCAGCTTGCGTATCAGAAACAAGAACTGGGTTATGACCCATTTCTTCAACGATCAGCGCTGCAATTTCTTGATCAATCGCTTGATTCTGAGTAACAAGCTCACCCATTTTCATAAGTGACTTAATAACTTCACGAACTTTGATCGCCATTTTCGCAGCTAAATCAGCAACAACAATCGTTTCACCGATTTCAACATCGTAAACTTGTTTCTTAACAGGTTTTTCAAAACCATGTTTATTTGAAGAACTTGTTTTCAAGCCACGTTTAGGTTGCTTGCTAAAGCTTTGCTCTTCTTGACCACGACGTCCACCTTTTTTAGGCGCACGTGCAGTTGGTGTATTCGCACCGCGTTTAATATCACGATCTTCTTTCGCAAATGAATCTTCGTATGCTTGACCTACAAGACCAGCAGCCAACGGAGAATCATCAACTACACGAATAGTTGCAGTTGCATCTTCAGACGAATATTTCGTCGCCATTTGACGCATTTGTTCAAGAGTACGCTGTTGCGCTTCTTCAGCCGATTTTTTACGTGCTGCTTCTTCAGTTGCTTTTAATTTTGCCGCTTCAGCATCACGTGCACGTTTCTGTTCAGGCGTTTCAATCGCTTTTACAGTCGCTTTAGTAATTGGTTTGTTGTTTGATTTACGCTTTACAACAACTGCTGCTTTAGGTGTTTCTTTTGCAGCCGTTTGCTGTTTTGCAGCAGCACGCATTTTTTCAAGGCTTGCCTTTGCAGAATTTCCAGCTTTTTCAGCTTCTTTCTGCACTGGAGCAGCTTGAGTTTTCGCTTCTACAGCTGGCTCTGCTTGCGCTTTCGCTAAAGCTTCAGCTTTAATTTGTTCAGGATCAGGCTTAGTAAACGTATGTTTTTTACGGATTTCAACATTAATCGTTTTGGCTTTACCTGAAGTACTCGCAACTTTAGCGGTACTCGTAGTTGTACGTTTCAACGTGATTTTTCCTGCATTTACATTATCCTGCCCATGAATCTTCTTCAAATGGCTGACCAATGCTTCTTGCTGTTCAGTGGTAATTTTATCTTCTGCTTTCTTTTGCGGAAGACCTGCGTCGCGAACCTGATCAAGCAGTTTTTCAACCGGAAGACCTACACTGACTGCTAACTCTTGAATTGACTTATCCGTCATGTATGACCTCCTAGTTAAACCATGATTCACGTGCTTTCATAATCAATTGACCTGCTGTTTCTTGACTAAGACCTTCGATATCAGAAATATCGTCAGTTGCTTGGTCGGCAAGATCATCAACAGTGATTACGCCACGAGCGGCTAATGCATAAGCAATCTCAGAAGTAATCCCTTCCATCGCTAGAAGTTCTGAGCTCGGTTCTTGAATATTTTCTTGCTGTTGAAGTGCATCCGCCAAAGCAATTTCTTTTGCACGGCTTTGTAATAATTCTACAAGCTCTGCATCAAGTTCAATTTCATCGAATGTTTCAGCTGGAACATAAGCAATCTCTTCTAAAGAAGTGAAACCCATTTCCACTAAAGCCATTGCAAGATCTTCTTCGATATCTAAACGAGATACGAACATGTCAAGATATTGCTGTGCCTCATTTTGCTGACGTGCACGATATTCATCTTCAAGCATCATATTAAGCTTAAAGCCTGTCAATTCAGATGCAAGGCGAACATTTTGACCTTGTGAACCAATTGCACGTGCAAGTTGATCACTCGTTGCAAAAATAATATCCGCTGTATGTTCTTCTTCGTCAAGTACAATACCCGACACATCTGCAGGCTCTAAAGCACTTGCAATGTACTGTGCAGGATCATCAGACCAAACTACAACATCAATACGTTCACCGTTTAATTCAGACTGAACCGCTTGAATACGCGTTCCACGCATACCAATACACGCACCGACTGGATCAATACGATGGTCATTCGTCTTCACAGCAATTTTTGCACGAACACCCGGTTGACGAGCCGCACCTTTAATTTCAATGATTTCTTCAGAAATTTCTGGAATTTCTTTCTTCATCAATGCAATTAGCATTTCAGGTTTAGCACGAGACAACAACAATTGTGCGCCACGACCTTCACGATTTACATTATAAAGGATTGCTGTAATACGCTGTTTTGGACGAAGCATTTCTTTTGGAATCATATCTTCACGAGATAAATATGCTTCAGCATTTTCACCAAGATCAATAATAAAACCATCTTTGGTTTGCTTCTTCACTTCACCGTAAATTAACTCACCAACTTTTTCTTCGTAAGCATCTGCAATTAAAGCACGTTCAGCTTCACGGATTTTTTGCACAATCACTTGTTTCGCAATCTGCGCTGCAATACGACCAAACTCAATTGATGGTACTTCTAGTTCACGTACATCACCAACTGACCATTGTTCAGGATTCATATCAGAAATGGCATCTTGACATGCAGGCATTTCATGATCTTCATCAGCAACGACTGTCCATTGACGGAACGTTCTGTAATCACCTGTTTTGCGATCAATTTCTACACGCAATTGTGCTTCTTCAGCATGCGTGCCGTCATAATATTTTTTTCGAGTTGCAGCGACAAGTGCCTGCTCAAGCGCTTCAAAAATCGCTTCGCGGCTGACACCTTTTTCATTACTGACCGTCTCTGCAACGGTAAGAATTTCACGACCCATAAGTCACCTACTTTTTAAATTCTTATTCGTTAAATTTAAATAAATCTGGTTTAATCCTGATAGATCAAATTCGCTTTATCAATATTACCGCTATCAATTTCAAGCACTTGTTGATTTTCAACTTCAACTTGAATGTATTCATTCTCAAGATCAACAGAAATCAATTTTGCTTGAAACTTACGGCGGTTTTCGACCGCTGCAATTAGACGCAAAGCAACCTGCTGTCCAATATACGCCTGCATTTGTTTAAGTTCAAAAAACGGACGATCCCAACCAGGAGAGGACACTTCAAGCGCATACTCACCCGAAATTGGATCGTGTACATCCATCATTGCACCGACTTGTTGAGTCACACGTACACAATCCTGTACGCCAATACCACGACCCTGCACAAGTTCACCATTTTCATCTAAAACTGGCGCTGCATTCTCATCAATATCTTTATCGATATAAATACGTAATAGGGAGCGTTTACCTTGAGGATTGAATTCAATACCCCATAGATCTACGTTACAAGCCTGCACAGCAGGTGCAATTAAGTCCTGAAGTGCTTGAGTTTTATTTGATAGCTTCATTTACTCTCGTCAATTTGCGCGATTTTATCGGTTATTTATACAACCGAAACCTGATCCATACACACTATAGTAGTAGTGAAACATGACACTTTAACTTTACGCCGTATACGGCTCATATCGACACTACACGATAGCCAATAAAAAAGGGCGTAATCGCCCCTAGTGTTACACAGAAAAACCGTAGTCCACTGTGCAAAAAGACCCACCTATATGTGAGCCTTTTTAGAAACTTGGTAGCGGGAGCTGGATTTGAACCAACGACCTTCGGGTTATGAGCCCGACGAGCTACCAGACTGCTCCATCCCGC
>NZ_JBLYZK010000011.1:0-99530 GCF_048551395.1 Acinetobacter sp. TY1 | reverse complement strand
TTCGGGGGTATAGTTTGGTTTTTTCATCGGGATAGTCTCTCAGAATATTGACTCTCCGACAAACCCGGTACGGTTCAAGAATATTTAGGTGCATGATCTAAACGAATAAATTGGCTTGCCTTTAATTTCCCTTGATTTTGTACAATAATAAATTTTACATTTTCACCTTTACGTGGCAATCCCCCTTCAGATGGAAAATCTGAGATTTCAAAAAAAATCGTCTCATTATTATCTTGTACTGTGACAAAACCGAAACCATGATCAGGCTGATATTCTTTTACTCTGCCTAAATTATACATGAGCTTATCCATATCCTTACTTCTCATTAGGTTATATGCGATTTAACTATTTTTTTCAAACACTGTTTTGATTGTTATGTGATCAATTTATCACTAATTATCCTATTGCGATGAATGGTTTATTTTTCTCGATTTTTTCCGAGTAATTCATCTAAGGCTTGATTTGATAGTATTTTATTTGGTAAGCGACCTAAAGCACGACGCTGTTCAGCTACCTGCTGTTTTTGTTCAGCAGTGAGCTTGTTTAACTTAATTGCTTGATCTTGTTGATAGTGCTGATAACGCTTATAGGTATATAGACCTAAATTGATACACAATAAGCCAATGAGACCCAAAACAATCCACCACCAATTAACTCCATTACTCTTACGTTGATTTTTCTTAAACCCCTCTTTAACAGTTGGCGCTTTGTAATGCCTATAGCCAAATTTAGCTTTTAAGTTTTGGTAGGTTGAACTCTTATGATACTGTGCAATATCGAGTGAATTACTCTGAACAGGTGGACTTAACGGTACTACAGATTCCACAGATTCCACAGATTCCACAGATTCCACAGATTCCACAGATTCCACAGATTCCACAGATTCCACAGATTCCACAGCGTTGATGTTTAACTCTACTCTAGGCAAGTGTTGTTCAGTGCTATTTTGTAAATCGGCTTGTTTATTGATTTGAATACCATCTTCTGCAAGCGTTACAAGTGGTGTCATAGACTGACGAACAATATCAAAACTATTCTTTTTCACTTCTATTTCTTGCGTATAAGCTGCATTTTTATAATCTAATCGGACAATCAGATTTGCGTGTAGCACACCATTTTTTTCTATAATAGAACACTTAATTCGTTCACCAATATGAGGAGCAATATTTGAATTTGGAAAGTCTGCACTAGCAAAAATAAGCTCTTGTTCATTGTCTAATAATACAATGTGGCCCTTTTTGGTTACTTTGTCATAAATTGTGACCAACCCCTTATAGAACATAATGAAGTACTCATTTTATTATAATTAAAATAAAAAAGGAGGTTATTAACCTCCTCTTTATAATACTCAATTTTAATCTTTTTGAACACTACCAAAAATTTTATCGCCTGCATCGCCTAAACCAGGAACGATATAGCCATTTTCATTTAAACCATCATCAATAGAAGCGGTGAAAATCGTAACATCAGGATGCGCATCTTCAACACGTTTAATGCCTTCAGGTGCAGCAACAAGAACCATCACACGGATGTCTTTACAACCACTTGCTTTCAATGCATCAATTGCAGCAACAAGTGATGAACCTGTTGCCAACATTGGATCAATAATCATGGCAATACGATTTTGTACATCAGGAACTAATTTTTTATAATAAGTTCGTGCTTCTAAAGTTTCTTCGTCACGCTCTAAACCGAGTACAGATACTTTTGCACTTGGAATAAGGCTTAAGAAGCCATCAAGCATACCAATACCTGCACGTAAAATTGGCACAACTGTAATTTTTTTACCCGCAATCCGATCTACAGTCACTTTACCATTCCAACCATCAATTTCATGGTCAACCATTGGCAAGTCTTTAGTTGCTTCATAAGTAAGCAACATAGTGACTTCTTGTGCAAGCTCACGAAAGTTTTTAGTACTAATTTCCGCACGGCGTAATAAACCTAATTTATGGCGGATAAGTGGATGGCGAATTTCTTGGATAGACACGGGAGAACACCTAAAAAGCGAACAATATAATATGGATAGTATAAATGTTTTTTATATAAGAAATAAGAAAAGCCCTCAATCAATGAGGGCTTTTTTTGTTAACAGCTATCGTTTTTTTGGATTACTGAAGTACTAAATGTAATGGTGCAAGCATTTGAGCTTGATTCGCCAAAGCAATAATCGGATCTGGGTAAACACCTACAACGATTACAAGCAATGCAGCAAGAAGTACCATAATACCACCCGCTTTTTGTCCCCAATGCTTATCTGCATCAATACGAGGAGTCTCAGGCGGTGTCATATATAGAACAACCATCACACGCAAGTAATAGTACAAACCAATACCACTACCAATCACGATCATTGCCGCATAGAACCAATGTTGTTGAGACACAACTGTCATCACCAACATGAACTTACCAATGAAGCCTGCTGTCAACGGAATACCTGCAAGTGACAACATCATTACAGTCAATGTTGCAGTCAATACAGGACGACGCCAGAACAAACCACGGTAATCAGCAAGTGATTCGGCTTCATCTACATTGTTGTATGGGCTAGACATCAATGCCACAACACCAAACGCACCAATGGTGGTAATCACATAAGTAAATACATAAGTACCCACTGATGTTAGGCTGAGGAATGATGCACTCACAAGACCCAATAACAAGTAACCGAAGTGTGCAATTGATGAATACGCAAGAATACGTTTCAAGTTCACTTGACGCACTGCAAGTAAGTTACCTGCAAGAATCGAAAGAACAGCAATGACAACAATTACAGTTTTGATTGATTCAATACCAATCACACCTGAAGACAACAAGTAACGAACCAACAAACCAATCATTGCAACTTTAGAAACCGTTGCAAGGAATGTTGCGATTGGTGCAGGCGCACCTGCATAAACGTCTGGTGTCCATTTATGGAATGGTGCGAGTGACAATTTAAACGCAACTGCCGCAATGATTAGACCCAAACCAATAATCGCAAGTGGAGATTCAATCAGTTGGTGATATTGACCAAGATACGTTTGTAACGCAGTCATCACTTCTGGATTTTGTGTCTTCGTCAATGTCCAGAATAATTCATCAACTTGACCTGCAAATGATAATGAACCTACTGTTGCATACACATACGCCATACCCATCAATAACATTGCAGAAGCAGTCGCTGAAAGAACAAGGTATTTAATCCCTGCTTCAAGCGATTTACTACGTTGATACGTATATGCCAATAGACCGTAAACAGGAATCGACATTAACTCAAGGCTAATAAAGAATGATGCGAAGTGTGTGCTTGCAACCATAAGCATTGCACCTGACACTGAAATTAGCATCAAAAGGTACAATTCTTCACGGTTGTCTTTATAATTTTCAATGTACGCATGAGAAAGTGTGAAACACGCAAGCGCAGCAATCAAAATAATAATTTGATAGAACAATGTAAATGGATCAACCATAAACATGCCCATCACCGTTGCAGGTTCATATCCTTTACCAAAAAGCGTAAATAAAATATTGAGCAATGCAAGGTTTAAACCAATTACTGAAACTGTTGCAATTAAATTATGGTTTCGTTTAATTGCAATTAGAATCATCACGACAATTGCGGTCAAAGCCACAATCATCACTGGTGCTAAAGGCATTAAGTCGGAAAAAGAGAGTGTGAAGTTCATGACTTATTGGATCTCCACATTTTGTTGAGTTGCAATTTGCTGAACAGCATCAGCAACATCTTGAGTTGGCGTAAAACTATTTGCTAACCAAGCCATGCTCGAATTTGAAACATCAAGGAACGTTTGCGGGTACAGACCCAACCAAATCAAACCAATCGCACAAACAAGAAGAAGACCAATTTCACGTGCATTGAGATCTTTCAAAGGCGATGCATAATGTTGTTTTTGCTCTTCATTTGGCGTACCAAATAAAGCTTTGTGGATGAGAATAAGACCGTAAAGACCTGCAAAAACCAAACTCACCGCGGCAAGAATTGTAAAGAGTGGGAATTTACCAAATGAACCCATCAAGATCAGGAATTCACCAATAAAGTTACCTAGTCCTGGAATACCGACAAGTGCCGATACAAAGAACATCAAGAAGAATGGCAAATATTGGAACTGACCACGAATACCACCCATCAAGCGTAAATCACGTGTGTGCAAACGTTCGTAAACTTGACCACACATAATGAACAATGCAGCAGAAGATAAACCATGTGCAAGCATCATGATCATCAAGCCTTGGAAAGTCAGGATGTTACCTGCATAAAGTGCAAGTAAAACAAAACCCATGTGCGAAATAGATGTGTACGCAAGCAGACGTTTCATATCTGTTTGTTGGAATGCACACACTGCACCGTAGAAAATACCGATCAAACCAAGAATAATCGCGATATCTGCAAACTGAGCAGATGCTGCTGGGAAGAATGGAATCACGAAACGTAATAAACCATAAGCCGCAGTTTTGATTAGAATTCCTGCAAGGTCAACAGAACCTGCTGTTGGTGCTTGCGCATGCGCATCGGGTAACCAGCCGTGTAATGGGAATACAGGAAGCTTCACTGCAAAACCAATAAAGAAACAGATCATCAATGCATAAGCAAAACTTGATGTTGCAGGGTTAGCATCTAATGCATTTGCTACAGCCATTAAATGTGTATAACCAAATTCAATGCCACCACCCATCATATAACCAGCAATCACAAGTCCTAAAATGCCGACAAGCATAATCAGACCCGCAACTTGGGTATAAATGAAGAATTTAGTTGCAGCATAAACGCGAGATTTACCATCTGCACCTGAATGTCCCCAAAGTGCAATCAAGAAATAGATTGGAACTAGCATCATCTCCCAGAAGAAGAAGAAGAGGAACATATCAATTGCAAGGAAAACACCAATGACACCACCCAAAGACCATAAAAGGTTTAAATGGAAGAAGCCAACGTTTTTCTGAATCTCGCCCCATGAACAGCCTACTGCAAGTACACCGAGTAATGCAGTCAAACCGACCATAAGAAGTGACAAACCATCCACAGCAAGGTGAATGTTAATGCCTAATGTTTTAATCCACTCAATTTTAAACTGTGCAGCCCACTCTGGTGCGCTTACACCCAACTGATAGTTATATGTACCAGAATGCCATAAAGAAATGGTCAATCCTAGTGTAACCAACATCCCTACCAACGCAATATAACGTGGTAGATGTTGGTCGATTTTATCGACCAACCAACAAGCAAAACCTGCAATGAACGGTACGAGGATCAGCGCTGGTAAAATCCAATTGTTTGTGATTTCCATCTTATTTCCCCACGACCTGAATCACGATCAGGATCATCAACACAACCACTACACCAAGAGACATACTTGATGCATATTCGCGTAATAGACCCGTCTGACGTGAACTTGTAAATTTATTACCACCTTTTACAATGGCTGGTAAAAGAAGCCACAAGCCATCAATTGGATCACGACCAAAGATCTTCGCCAATAACAAGTAAGGTTGAACAAATACAAGGTTATACAGTGCATCAAAACCAAATGCATTACGGCAAATATTCACAAGCCCTGCACCAAATGAAGTTGCTGCAAACCCTTTAACCGCATTATAAGCAAATGCAAATAAAACGACGCCAACTGCAAGACCAACGAGCGCAATACCGACAGCAGTATATTCAGCTGAATGCATGCCATGTGTTAAAGCTTCTGAAACTTCAAATACAGGAATGTTTGCAGCTGTCAGTGCTTTTTCAACGGGTGCTTTAAGGAAATAAGCTAAACCTGTTGAAAGAACAGCAAGAATACCCAATGGCGCCCAATATGTTGCGCCTTTGATTTCGTGATATGGCGTATTTTCTTTACCAAAGAATACAACCCAAATTAAGCGGAATGTATAAATTGAAGTTAAGAAAGCACCTGCTACACCCACCCAATACAACCAGCCAAAAGTTGCGATTGACTGACCTTGAACCCAAACAGCACCCAAGATTGCATCTTTCGAGAAGAAACCAACAGTAATGAAAGGAATTGCTGCTAATGCACCACCACCAATGGCAAAACATGCAAACAGGAATTTGTTCTTGTAGAACAAGCCACCCATTTTAAAAATATTTTGTTCGTGATGATACGCAAGAATCACTGCACCAGAAGAAAGGAACAATAACGCTTTAAAGAATGCGTGAGAAAGCATATGGAACAGACCAGCTTGGTATGCTTCAGCACCCACAGCCATAAACATATAACCCAACTGACTCATTGTTGAGTAAGCAAGAATACGTTTGATGTCTGTTTGAACCAATGCAGCAAAGCCTGCAACCAATAATGTTACAGCACCTGTAATTGAGATGAACTGCATTACTTCTGGTGTCATTTCAAACACAGAGAACATACGGCAGCACAAGTAAATACCCGCTGTAACCATTGTTGCTGCATGGATCAATGCTGATACTGGTGTAGGACCAGCCATCGCATCTGCTAACCATGTTTGTAATGGAATTTGCGCTGATTTACCTGCAGCACCCAAGAACAACATGAGTGAAGTCCAAAGTGCAAGGTTATGATCCAATGCCAATACTTTCGGTGCTTCTGCAACGATTGTACCAATGTGCAAAGTACCAAATTGTTGGAAAAGTAAGAACAATGCGATGAGTAAAAATACATCACCCACACGTGTTACTGTAAATGCTTTGATTGCTGCAAAACCATTTTCAGGGTTTTGATAGTAATAACCAATCAATAGGTAAGAACATAAACCTACGCCTTCCCAACCTAAGAATAACAACGCTAAGTTGTCACCCAATACAAGTACAAGCATGCTTGCAACGAATAAGTTGAAGTAAGAGAAGAAACGTGCAAAGTCTTCTTCGCCACGCATATACCACGTTGCAAAGATATGAATCAGGAAGCCTACACCTGTTACCATGCCCATCATGAGTAATGATAGACCATCAAGGTGCAAACTAATGCCCGGTGCAAAATCACCAACGCTAAACCAAGTCCATAAGTTTTGAACCACTGGCGTTGAACCATTGTTTACAAAACCAATACCTGCAATCAATGCGACTAAAGCAGATAAGCCGACAGAACCTGCACCAATAATTGCTGCTACATTTTCAGGAAGTTTATTACGACCTGCCGCTAAAAGGACAAAACCAATGAGCGGGAATAAAATCGTTAGATATAAATAACTCATCCGCGCATCTCACTGGCTGCATCCACATCCAAGTGATGGAAGCGATGGTAAAACTGAAGGACGATTGCAAGACCAATACAAGCCTCTGCAGCGGCAAGTGTCAAAATCAAAATGAACATGATCTGTCCATCTGGTTGCACCCAAGCACTACCCGCAACAACGAATGCAAACGCTGCTGCATTCATCATTACTTCTAAGCTCATAAGAACAAATAAAAGATTGCGACGAACCATTACACCGTAAAAACCAAGTGCAAAAAGGATAGATGCAACGATCAAACCATGTTCTAAAGGAATGTTGCCCATTATTCTTTCTCCTCATCTGCACCTGGTACACGTTTGCCCAAGTGGTATGCAGCTACAAGTGCAGCAAGCAATAACATTGCCGCAACTTCAACTAACAATACGTAATGTGAAAAGAGTGCCTGACCAACCAATTTAGGGCCGATCACTTGCGTACCGAGCAACATGCCTGTAGATGTATAGTCACCAGACAACATCCATACTAAGCATAAGCCCATCAAGAAGCTCAACATCGCTGGTACTGCCCAAGCATCTGAAGTTAACCATTTACGCTCTTGATCTACAGTCTCTTGACCAAGATTCAGCATCATCACAACGAATACGAATAACACCATAATTGCGCCGGCATAGACAATAATTTCAAGTGCCGCTGCAAAAGGTGCTCCAATGGTCAGGAACATACCTGCCACTGCCAACAATGAAACAATCAAGCTCAACAATGCGTGAACTGGCGTTGCATTGGTTACAACACGAATTGTAGAAACAATGGCCACGAGAGCCATTAAATAAAATGGCCACATCATGGTAATAAGCTCCGTACGTCTACAGGTGCGCTTTCACGCTGTGCTTGACCTTTCTCTTTACCATCAATTGCCATACCAGTTACACGGTAGAAATTGTAGTCTGGATATTTACCAGGACCTGAGATCAGTAAGTTTTCTTTTTCGTACACAAGATCCTGACGAACGTATTCGCCCAATTCAAAATCAGGTGTTAACTGAATTGCAGTGGTTGGACATGCTTCTTCACACATACCGCAGAAAATACAGCGTGAGAAGTTGATACGGAAAAACTCCGGATACCAACGACCATCTTCTTTTTCAGCTTTTTGCAGTGAAATACAACCTACAGGACATGCAACCGCACACAGGTTACACGCAACACAGCGTTCTTCACCATCTGGGTCACGTGTCAACACGATACGACCACGGTAACGTGGTGGTACGATCTGTTCGGCTGGTACTTCAGGATATAAAATCGTGTCACGTTTACGTGTGACATGGCTGAACACCATCCACAATGAACGTACGATCGACCCTACTCCAGCTAGAATTTTATACATTTTGTACTCCCTGCTGTCCTAGGCTTGATTCATCAGAATCACAGCACCAGTCACCAAAAGGTTGACTAACGCTAATGGTAAACATACTTTCCAACCAAAATTCATCACTTGGTCATAACGTGGACGCATTAAAGAACCACGAGCCAAGACAAACATCATTACAAAGAATGCTGTTTTGATAATGAACCAGAACGCATCTGGAATGAATGGAATATCTAAGTTAAATGGCGCTAACCAACCGCCGAAGAACAACGTAACAATCAACGCTGAAATTAAGATCACGTTCACGTATTCAGCAACGAAGAACATCCCCCACTTCATACCGCCGTATTCTACATGGTAACCTTCCGCAAGTTCTTGCTCAGCTTCAGGTTGGTCAAATGGATGACGATGCGTTACCGCTACACCCGCAACCACGAATACCATAAAGCCAATGAACTGTGGAATCACGAACCAGACATCACGTTGAGCTTCAACGATGTCACGCAAGTTAAATGAACCTGCAATCGCCACAACACCCATCAATGAAATACCCAAGAACACTTCATAAGAAATGGTTTGAGCAGCAGAACGTAAACCACCGAGCAATGCATATTTGTTATTTGATGACCAACCACCGAACAGTACTGCATAAACTGCAATACCTGCCATTGCCATAAAGAACAATAGACCAATGCTCATATCTGCAACACCTAAGTAAGGTGAAACAGGAATAACCATGAACGACAGTACCGCAGTTGCCATTGCAACTGCAGGTGCCATACGGAACGTTAATTTATCAACAAACTTTGGTGTCCAATCTTCTTTGAACATGATTTTAAGCATGTCGGCAACGATTTGGAACATACCGCCTGGACCAACACGGTTAGGACCATAACGGTCTTGCCACAAACCCAGTAAACGACGTTCAACAAATGACATCAATGCTGCGAGTAAAACCACAGCCAATAAGATGACAATTGCTTGAAGTACTGAGTAAGCAACTGGCCAGTCCTGTGCCCAAGTCGGTAAGGCGCGTAAAGTTTCATTCATGATTACACTCCTACCGCTACAGATACAGGTTCAGCAAGAGAAACCGTAGGTGCTTGACCAACTGGGTAACCAATATAACCTGCAGGTAAATATTCGATGACTTGTACAGGAAGACTTATTTCAGTTTCGCCTGCTTTCACCGTAATGTTTTGACCTTCTTGAACCTTCAAACGTGCTGCATCTTGTTCACCGACTGCAAACACAGCATTTGGAATACGTGTTTCCATCGCTGGTGTTTTCGCCGTAAATTCGCCTGATGCAAAAATATGATGCATAGGAACAAGACGGAAGCTTTCAGGATTCACGACAACAACAGCTGGCGCAACGAAAGTACGGACAGGACGCTTATTCAAACGGTCAAATAGACGTACGCCTGAATCACCACCTTTCAAATGACCACCCACTTTGTCTTGGAGTTTATTCCAAGATTGTGGTGAGTTCCAACCCGCAGACCATGCAAATGGAACCAATGCAGATGGAGTTTGATCACCAACATAACCTTCCATAGAGAATGCTAATGCAGAGTCTTTATCGACAGGTTGTTTTGGTTCATGAATTGAAAGTGGCGCACGAATTGCTGTACGACCTGAATAACGACGCGGTTCACGGGCAATTTTTAAGCCATGTACACGGAAGCCTGCATTCGGTGCAACATCTTGAATCGCTTCAAGTGTAGGCACATTTTTAGCAAGACTTTCAATCACATCATCAAGCACAGTCCATGCAATCGCTTTACCTTGCACACCTGTTTCAATGGCATGCAACCAGCGCCAAGATTCTTTAATCGCAAGTTCAGGCTTGTAATATGACGGATCATAAACTTGATAGAAGCGCTGAGCACGACCTTCTTGAGATACAACTGTACCATCACCTTCAGCAAAACTCGCAGCAGACAGAACAACGGTCGCAGCTTTTACAGTTTCAGTTTCAGTATGATCAAGAACAATCACATTTTTTGCTTTTGCAAATGCAGCTTGAACTTGTTTTGCAGGTAAACGACGGTATAAGTCATTTTCCACAATCATGATTGAGTCGTAATCTTGAGCAAATGCTTGCTCTAAGCTTAAGCCACCAAACAATGCAAGACCCATTGAGTTCACTTCAGGAACAGTTAAAGTCAAACCTGCATTGCCACCAAGGTTCTGTGCAACTTGTGCAGCAGCTTCCATGATCGCAACATCTTGTAAACTTGTACCTGAAATAATCAACGGTTTTTTCGCAGCTTTTAAAGTATCAGCAATGGTTTGAGCAAATGCTTTTGCATCATCATCTAAACCAAGAATCGCTTCACCTTTAACGCCTGCAGCAACTGCAAAACCTAAACGTGCAATGTCATTTGGAGAAGCAACAACTTCACCCGCAGCAACATCAGCAAGACGTGTTTGTGTTGCAGCTAAAATGTAAATCGGAGATTTAGCATCTTGTGCAATCCGTTGTAACGGCTCAGCCAACCACTCTTGTGTACGACGTTCTGCAGCCATTTCTTTGGCTTTATTTTTCGCAGCTTGGCGAACAGACAATGCCATACGTGGTGCAGTTTGCGTTAAATCTTCACCTAGAATCAGTACTGCATCATAGCTTTCAATTTCACGCATACCTGGGTTATAAACACCTTCGGTTTGCATGATTGATGCAGCAAGCTCAACTAGATTTTGCTCTTTTTGAGATAAACCTGTTGAATAGTTTTCTTGCCCAACCAATTCACGAAGTGCAAAGTTTGACTCTAAAGACGCACGCGGCGAGCCAATTCCTAATACTTTTTTACCTTGAATTGCTTCGATTACGGAATCAAGCGCAGCATCTACAGATACAGTTTCAACATTTGTGCCTTTACGGAACTGGGGTTGACGTGGACGATTTTCAAGGTTCACATAACCTGTACCAAAACGACCTTTATCGCAAAGGAAGTATTGGTTCACTTCACCGTTGAAACGGTTTTCTACACGACGAATCTCACCATAGCGTTCACCTGGAGAAATATTACAACCTGAAGAACAGCCTTGGCATACGCTTGGCGCATACTGCATGTCCCATTTACGGTTATAACGTGCAGAATGTGTTTTATCGGTAAATACACCTGTTGGGCATACTTCAGTCAAGTTGCCAGAAAATTCAGACTCTAAAGCACCTGATTCTGGGCGACCGAAGTAAACACGTGATGCATTACCATACACACCAAAGTCTGTACCGCCAGCATAATCGTTGTAATAACGAACACAACGATAACACGCGATACAGCGGTTCATTTCATGCGAAATAAACGAGCCTAACTCTTGGTTATGGTGTGTACGCTTAGTAAAACGATAGCGACGACGGTCATGCTGTGTCATCACAGTCATATCTTGTAAATGGCAATGACCACCTTCTTCACAAACTGGACAGTCATGTGGGTGGTTTGTCATTAAGAATTCTACAATTGATTCACGAAACGAAGTCGCTTCTTTGTCTTCAATTGAGATATAGGTATTGTCAGATGCAGGTGTCATACATGACATGACCAAACGACCACGGGTATCTTCCGGATTCGCATATTGAGTCACAGCACATTGACGGCAAGAACCGACAGAACCTAAGGATGGATGCCAACAAAAATACGGGATATCAATACCCAGACTTAAACACGCTTGTAGCAAGTTTTCTGAGCCATCGACTTCGTAAGATTTGCCATCGACATGAATTGTAGCCATAGTCGAATTCCTTAAGCTTGTTCTACGTTGCTAATTTGAGCGGCAGCATCGACTACCTTCGCTTCAAACTCGCTACGGAAATATTTGAGTGCACCCATTAATGGTTCCATTGCACCAGGTGCGTGAGCACAGAAAGTTTTACCAATCCAAAGCTTACGAGTAAGCTCCTGTAAATGATCGATATCTTCTTTCTTACCTGTGCCATCTTCGATTGCTTTAAGCGCTTTAACCGCCCAAGGCAAACCATCACGACAAGGAGTACAAAAACCACATGATTCACGTGCAAAGAATTCTTCTAAGTTACGTGTTGCTGAAACCATACATTGAGTTTCATCTACAACCATAAGCAAACACGTACCTAAACGTGAACCCGCTTTCATGATTGTTTCCGCATCCATAGGAAGATCGATGTGCTCTGCTGCCAAAAAGTCAGTCGATGCACCACCAGGTAACCATGCTTTAAGCTTCAAGCCATCACGCATACCACCAGCATAGTCTTCAATCACTTCACGCGCAGTCGTACCAAAAGGAAGTTCCCAAAGACCAGGGAATTTCACTTTACCTGATGCACCATAAATTTTTGTGCCTGGATCTTTCGATTTACCTTGAGATAAACCGTTATACCATTCAGGACCACGAAGCATAATTGCCGGTAAGTTGTTGTACGTTTCTACGTTGTTGACAATCGTAGGACGACCCCAAGCACCTGCAACTTGTGGGAACGGTGGTTTAGTACGAGGATTTGCACGGCGACCTTCAAGCGAGTTAATCAATGCAGTTTCTTCACCACAAATATAACGACCCGCACCGGTATGTACATGCATATCGAAGTTCCAACCTGTTCCAAGGATGTTTTCACCCAAGTAACCTTTGGCACGTGCTTGTGCTAAAGCTTCAGTTAAGTAGCCTGCAGCTTCGATGTATTCACCACGAATGAAGATATAACCTTGTGTTGCTTCTAAGGTATAACCTGCAATCAACATCCCTTCGATCAATTGATGTGGAAGTTTTTCCATCAACAAACGGTCTTTGAATGTCCCTGGCTCCATTTCATCGGCATTACAGATCAGGTAACGAGGACCGCCATCATTTGGCGCCATGAGTGACCATTTGATCCCTGCTGGGAAACCTGCACCACCACGACCTTTAACAGTCGCTGCTTTAATGATTTCAAGTACATCTTTCGGTGGCATTTCCAATGCTTTTTTAAAGCCTGCATAGCCTTCAAGTGCTTCGTAATCATCTGCACTGCGAACGTATTCCTGTTTACTCAAACGCCATGTTAATGGGTGAGTTTCAGGGTTACCTTCGCCATAAATTGGTTTTGGTTCAGTATTCATACATACTTCTCCAAGAGCTGTTTAACAGATGTCACTTCAACTAGACCGTGAGTATCTTCATCAATCATCAAAGTTGGACCTTTGTCACAGTTCCCTAAACAGCAGATTGGAAGCAAAGTGAAACGGTTATCGGCAGTCGTTTGACCGTACTGAATCCCCAATTCACGTTGGAATGCTTCTGCTAAAGTTTCCGCACCCATCAAGAAGCAAGCAATCGAATCACATAATAAAATTACGTGACGACCCACCGGCTGACGGTAAATACGGTTATAGAAAGTTGCAACACCTTCTAAATCTGCAACACTCATACTTAACATTTGAGCAATTGCATTCATTTGTGCATCATCGACCCAACCGTTACGGCGTTGTACATGCTTTAACGCATCTAAACACGCCGCACGTGGGTATGGATAATGCTCAATGTGATGTTCAATTTCATGAATTTCGTCCGCAGTCAAAATTCCTTCAACAGTCACACGTGGCTTTTTATCAGTCAAAATCATCATAATGCGTTGCCCCTTAGCGATCCACGTCAGCCATAACGACGTCAATTGTCGCTAAATAAATGATCAAGTCAGATACAAGACTGCCGTTAATCACGGAAGGCATTTGCTGCAAGTGAGTGAACGTTGGTGTACGAATACGGGTACGATAACTCATCGTTGACTTATCAGAAGTCAAGTAGTAGTTCGATGCACCTTTTACCACTTCTGCCATGACTGATGCTTCACCAGCAGGCATTACAGGACCCCATGACACGCTCAAGAAGTGCGTAATCAAGGTTTCAATATCTTGCAAAGTCTTGTCTTTTGGTGGTGGAACTGCCAATGGATGATCCGCTTTATAAGGACCAGAAGGCATGTTATCCAAACACTGTTTGACGATTTTCAATGATTCTTCGATTTCACGATAGTGAACCATAACACGTGCATACGCATCGCCTTCGTACTCTACAGGAACTTCAAAATCATAGTTTTCATAGCCACTGTATGGACGATATTTACGTACGTCAAAATCAATACCTGTTGCACGCAAACCTGTACCTGTAACACCCCAAGCCAATGCAGATTTAGCATCATATTGAGCAACATTACGTGTACGACCAATAAACACTGAGTTTTTCAATGCTGCTGTATGGTATTCCTTCAAACGTTTTGGTAGCCAATCTAAAATATCTTTGATCAGTTTCTGCCAATTATTTGGAAGATCGTGTGCAGTACCACCAATACGGAACCATGCTGGGTGCATACGGAAACCTGTGATTGCTTCTATCGCATCATAGATTTTTTGACGGTCAGCAAACATATAGAATACTGGAGTCATACCGCCGGCATCCTGAATCGCTGTACCCAAATACAATAAATGGTTATTGATACGGAATAATTCAGACATCATGACACGGATACATTGCGCACGGTCAGGAACTGTAATTCCCGCCATTTGCTCTACACCCATCACATAAGGCATGTTCTGCGCACAACCACCCAAGTAGTCAACACGGTCGGTATAAGGAATGAATGAATGCCACGTTTGACGTTCAGCCATCTTTTCCACACCACGGTGGTGATAACCAATATCAGGCACACAGTCTTTCACTTCTTCGCCATCAAGCTGCAAAATCACACGGAATGCACCGTGCGCAGACGGATGGTTCGGTCCCAAGTTCAAGAACATGAAGTCTTCGTCGGCATTACCACGACTTAAACCCCAATCTTCGGGAACGAAACGTAAGTGTTCTTGCTCAAAATCTTGCTTCGCTTGGTTCTGCATATACGGTGTATATTCAGTTGCACGTGCAGAATATTCTTTACGAAGTGGATGACCTTCCCAATAGGTTGGCAACAAAATACGACGGAGCATTGGATGCCCTTCGAAATTGATCCCGAACATATCGTATGCTTCACGTTCGTACCAGTTGGCATTTGGCCAAATATTGGTTGCAGTCGGAATGTTAATATCATTCTCGTTTAACGCAACTTTGATACGAATATCACTGTTACGCTCAAGCGATAACAAGTGATAGAACACAGTGAAGTCAGATGCAGGTAAATCATCACGATGTGTACGTAAACGCTCATCTACCGCAGACAAGTCGAATAGCATCACGTAAGGACGTGACACTGTACGTAAGAACATTAAAACTTCTTGTACGCGAGCACGCTCAACCCAGACTGTTGGAAAGTCTTCAAAGGTTGTTTGCACGTAAAAGTTCTCGCCAAATTTGGCTTTGAGATCTTCTACGATCGCAAATGCTGGGCGGGAATCAACAGGCGCTGATTCTGGCATAGCAATTTCAGTTTCAGCCATTGGCTTGGCTTCCTATTTAATACAAATTCTGTCAAATTTTCCGATGATCATATCCGTCTTAGATATGTCAAACATTCATCAGAAAAAATTACTCAATTTCGTCCATTGAACGTAAGTTTTTCACCGCAATACGTTCAGCATTCTTACGATCACGTTCTGGCATCATCTTTGGCTTATATACAGGCTTAAGATCATCACCAATTACGGCAGAAAGCGGACGGCGTTCCAATTGAATCTGATCCTGAAGCAATAAAAGTGCTTGGATCAAAGCTTCTGGACGTGGCGGACAACCTGGAACATACACATCTACAGGAATGATTTTGTCGACACCCTGAACGACAGAGTAAATGTCATACATACCACCTGAGTTTGCACATGCACCCATTGAGATGACCCATTTAGGTTCAAGCATTTGTTCATATAGACGCTGAATAACTGGCGCCATTTTCACAAAACAAGTTCCTGCAACAATCATCAAGTCAGCTTGACGTGGTGAAGCACGAATAACCTCGGCACCAAAACGCGACAAGTCATGCACACCTGTTAAGGTTGTTGCATATTCTACGTAGCAGCATGAAGTACCAAAGTTAAAAGGCCATAATGAATTTTTACGGCCCCAGTTCACAGCTGTATGTGCAACGTCTTCTAGACGCGTCATAAACACATTTTTATTCACTTCATCTTCAAGCGGATCGGTGACAATCTGACGCTCTTGAAGTGGATACTGGTCAGCTTCTGGATTCGCACGGGTCAATGTATATTTCATTCCCGGGTTACTCCTTTACAGATGACTGAGTCGGTGTTTTATCTTTCACACGACCAGAAGATTGAGCTGGAATTGTTCCTGTCGGATCCATTACCAGTTCTTCAATAGAGTTAAAGCGTGTAATTTCTGCGAGGTCCATATTAGGAGAACCAATTTTAACTTTAATTCCTGCTGCTTTACGCTTATCTGAAGGTGCCCAATTAAGCGCACCAGTCGACATTTCGTAAATCAGACCAACAAGTAAAACTAAAATAAATACAGCGGCTGTTACAAAACCAACCCAACCTACTTCACGCACAGATGCAGCCCATGCATAAAGATAGAGAGCTTCTAAGTCGAAGACGACAAAGAAAATTGCAACAAGATAAAACTTCGCAGACAGGCGGATACGTGCACCACCAGCACCAACCACACCTGATTCAAATTGCTCTTGCTTCGCACGTCCCCATGATTTACCCCCAAGGAGTAAAGGAACGGTGAGCATAAAGACACATAAAAATGTCACGCCGATCACGAAGGCAATGATTGCCCAATCGTATGGAGTAATGGCACTCATGCGGGGATAACTCCTGGCAGGCCTATTATTAACAAAGAATGCATGTATTGGCCTTGTAAATACACCAAACACAAAATAAATCTGGCTAATTGTACCCGATTGAGCAGGTCTGTTGCTAGCTTATAGGTCTAAGTCTTTCGGATGATTTTTTATGCTAATTTCATAATTCCTCTGCATTTATCACTTTAAAGACCTAATCTATCGCTTAATTAGATTCAAATCGAAAAAGTCATTATTATTTCCGAAAATGTATCTCAAATTTACAATACAAATAACAAATCAGACACTTAACAAGCCAAATTAAATCTAGAATATGTCAAATTATTTCAAAAAATGTTTATTTTTATATAAATTCAATCATTTCATCATAAAATTGTATTTTAAATATATCTTGTTACACTCTCTCACCTACTTCTGACCAACCTATAAAACCAAAAAAATAATTTATGATTTTTATCAAGATAAGGAAATAATAGAAATTATTAATTAGTTTCCATTATTTTATTTAAAAATATTACCTCAATTTGATATTTATTAAAAAAATACCAATCAAGCAAATATACCCAACATAAAACCCTAGGTGCGTATATTTATGCTGTATGAATAGACAAAATGTACATCAATCAACAATTTATTTTTCAAATAAGCAACATGATTAATTAATCTTATACATTTCAAACTACATTTAAGGTATATGCTAAAAACCAATAATAAAGAGGACAAACAATATGGACGTAAATTTCAGCCACAAACCTGACTATTTTTTATTTGCTCAATTGCTGATTCGTCATATTGAGGGGTATATTAAAAAACATCCTGATGCAAATAATGCCATTTTTGACTTGCGTGATATTTATGAGCTCTTTCGCCATGATCTCGCATCAACCACGACCAATTTAGAAGGTATTTTAAATATTGCAGATGAGTACACAGTAGATACACTTAATGGGGATCAGAAAATTATTAGCCACTATCATATCAATGCGCAAGAAAACAACTTGCTGATTGATTTTAATAGTGATGCATTAGAAGCACTTCGATCAGGAAAACTGATCGTTCCACCAGATGCCACAGTTCATCGATAATAAAAATAAAGTTTGTTTTAAAGAAAATATGAATCATAAAAAAAGCACCTTTAAGGGTGCTTTTTTTATGATTCATATTTTCTTTTTAAATCGGGTCACAGGCCATGACATAGTGAAACGCGCACCACCTAATGTTGGACTTGCATCTACTTGAATCGTACCACCAAACCAATATGCAATCCGACTCACAATAGATAAGCCTAAACCATACCCGCCCGATGCACGTGTCCGACTATCATCTAAACGTGCAAATGCTTCAAAAACTCGCTTACGGTCTTCTTCTGGAATTCCAGGGCCATCATCTTCAACACAAACATAAGCCATCTTCGTTTCTTCATCGATACCACCTGACAAAGTCACTTGTTTATCACAATACCGAATGGCATTACCTACCAAGTTTTGTACAACACGATGCAAATAACGGCGTTCAGCATCTACTCGCACTGTGTCTGACAAGGGGTTTAAATGAATAATTTTATGCGTTTTTAAAGCTTCTGTTTCAACTGCAACCTGCTCAAGTACGTCAACCAAAATAATATTTTCAAAATCGAGGGATGGTGTCCCCTGTTCCAACTTGGCATACGTCATAATTTCATCAATCAAAGTATTGAGAGCTTCAATATCTTTATCAATCATTTCGACTTGCTGAATTCTATATTCATATTCATCTTCATCTGCAAGCATTTCAAGCGCAAAACGAATGCGTGCAACAGGGGTTCGTAGCTCATGAGATACCGCCCGCATTAACTCTCGTTGCGACTCAATCAAACGCTCAATATGATCCGACATACCATTATAACTACTTGCCAAGCTTGCCATTTCATCGCGACCTTCAACAGGCACACGCATACTCATATCGCCTGTTCGAATCACATCTAAAGCTTGATTAACCTGACGCAATTTTCGCTGTATAGGGACAATTAAACCGTAAACCCCTAAACTAATGAGAAATAGGCTAAATAAGGTGATGCCTGCAGCAAGTTTAAATGGCATCCAATTAAACATTGGAATTGGACCCATAACCAAAACTGAACCAAGTGCATTCGGCATTGGATATAATACCGAGATATTTGTGCCATTTTCGCTAGCACTATCTCGATACACAATCACACCTTGATCTGCACGTAAACGTCCAATCTGTTCAGAATCTAAATTCAATTCCGCCGTTTTTTTAATATCAACAGGATAATAAAAATGTTGTTGAATTTTTTTAAGATATTCTTGCTCTTGACCCGGGTAGTACACTAAATAATCGAGAATAAAAATTGGCAAAGCTTTCATCTGCTTTTCACCAATTGATTCAATCTTTATATATAAATAGTGTTTCGGATCATTTTTCATCCCGATCACAAGGTAAGCCGTTTTTTTCTCAGCATCATAGCGAACAACCGCTTTACGCTCTGCTATTCGCTTTTCTTCAGTACGAGATAATTCAACTTTTGAAGCATCAAGATAGTAAATAGGAAGCTCCAGCAAATCTGAAGCATCCGAGATCCAATCCATTTTTTGCTGTTGGGTTTGCTGTCTTGCCACACCCTCGCTAATTACAAACGAAATACCGTCAGTGAGCGACTCTCGGTATTCTTGTGCACGTTGATAATTAATAACCTGAACCAGCAGATAACCAAAAATCGCCACAAGAAATACTAAAATGACCAATCCTGCGTAAATTCGCAAAAATATACTGTGTCTAGACACGCCCTTCACCCACCGACAATTCGCCTATTGGAAATTGGGGCAATTTATAGCCCCAATACTCATTTATAGACCATTGGTTTCTTTTACAAACAAGTAACCTTTACTACGCACAGTTTTAATACGTTTTGGATTTTCAGGGTCATCACCAATTTTTGGACGAATACGTGAAATACGCACATCAATCGAGCGATCTTGACCATCATATTCAATGCCACGTAGACGTTCAAAAATATCTTCGCGCGATAAAATACGACCAGCATTCGATGCTAACAACCATAATAAGTCATATTCAGCACTGGTAAAGTCAACCAACTCACCATTAAGAGTGACTGAGCGACCACCATTATCAATCACAAGATCATCAAATTCGATACGTTGTGCTACTTCATCGTCTGGTGTTTTATCTGTACGGCGTAACAAAGCACGTATACGCGCTAACAAAACACGAGGCTGTACAGGTTTTGCAACGTAGTCATCTGCACCCATCTCTAGGCCAAGAACTTGATCCATATCTTCTGTACGTGCAGTTAACATCAAAATCGGTTGATGATAATGTGGACGAACTTCACGACAAACGGTTAAGCCATCCGCACCCGGCAACATGACATCAAGTACAACCATGTCTGGCTGCTCAGCAATAATTCTACGAATCGCACGATTACCATCAGGCTCTACCCCGACTTCCAACCCATTACGAATCAAATATTCTTGAGTAAGGCGTGCAAGACGCTCATCATCTTCAACAATTAGAATTTTTGGTAATTTTTCTTCCTGGCTCATACAAGACCCCTGTAATTTGTTTCCATATCTACTGTAAATGTCGCAGATTCAACACACTATAATTGGCAATATACACACGTTTACATTGTAAACAAGACCCCATTCACCAAACTGATACATGTAAATATCAATTTGTTATCTTTTTTTATCAATTGAATTCAATTCGCTTTTAACATGTATTTGTATGTAACTAGAAAGCTTGGCACAAGACACATATTTACGATTAATTTTTAAACAAAATATTTCATTGTTCATAATATAGCTGATCAGTTAACACCTTTTTTACTTATCCACATAGTTATCTATAAGCACTTTGTTTTGTCTTTGTTATGCTATGCCCTTGTCTGATAAGGCATATAACAAATCTAATTGTAAATAGACAAGTCTAGGTAGAAAAACTGATTGATCAGGGAAAAAACTTTCTCAAAATGTCAATATTGATCTCACCTAAAAATTACCGTATCTTGTGTCTAAACCTAAATTAAACCACTAAGTCTTGTGTTTAACCTCAAATATCGTGACCTGACTATTTTTTAGCTCCAGTGCGATTCAAACGGCTTATAAACATAACAATGATGTCAATGGAGCTATGCTGACAATGAGCGTAATTACCACACCCGGTCAACTTCAAGTGATCAAACGTACAGGTGATGTTGCACCTTTTGATGCAGATAAAATATCTGTTGCGATTGGCAAAGCCTTCCTTGCAGTTGAAGGTCAGCAAAGTGCTGACTCAAGCCGTATTCACGACCGTATTACACAATTAACAGAAATGGTGATGAATACATTCAGCCGTCGCTTACCTTCTGGTGGCACGATCCATATTGAAGAGATTCAAGATCAGGTTGAACTTGCACTAATGCGTACAGGTGAGCAAAAAGTAGCTCGCTCTTATGTTATTTACCGTGAACAACGCACAACTGCTCGTCAGCAAACCAATGCACATCATCACCCAACGCTCCAAATTACCGATGCGAAAGGTCAGCTTCAGCCACTCGATTTAAGCAAGTTACAAGCAACGATTGAAAAAGCAAGTGAAGGCTTGGAAGGCATCAACGTTCAAGCTGTAATCGATGAAACCGTTAAAAACTTATATAACGGTGTAAAAGCATCTGATATTGCGACCACGATGATGATGGCGACTCGCACACGCATTGAACAAGAACCAAACTATACTTATGTGACTGCTCGTTTACTTCGTGATGAGCTTGTAAGCACAGGTTTAGCATTCTTAGAATTAGCTGCGGATACAGTTGAAGGCGATGCACTTGAAACTTTCTTAAAGAAAGGTATTGAGCTTGATCTTCTTTCTCCAGAATTATTGAACTTTGACCTTGCTAAATTGGCTGCTGCGATCAAACCTGAACGCTCAAATCAATTTACCTATTTAGGTCTACAAACATTGTTTGACCGTTACTTCATCCATTCAGATGGCGTACGTTTTGAATTACCGCAATTGTTCTATATGCGTGTATCAATGGGTCTTACACTCAATGAAGAAAACCGTGAAGATCGTGCAATCGAATTCTATGACTTATTGTCTAGCTTCGACTACATGGCATCTACACCAACATTGTTTAACTCAGGTACGCTTCGCCCTCAGTTATCAAGCTGTTATTTGACCACCATTGATGATGACTTGTTTGATATTTATGGCGCAATGCGTGATAACGCAATGTTGTCTAAATGGGCAGGCGGTTTGGGTAATGACTGGACACCCGTTCGTGCTTTGAACTCATACATCAAAGGAACTAACGGTAAATCACAAGGTGTGGTTCCTTTCCTTAAAGTTGCCAACGATACTGCTGTTGCAGTAAACCAAGGTGGTAAACGTAAAGGTGCAGTGTGTGCATACCTTGAAACTTGGCACTTGGATATTGAAGAATTCCTAGAGCTTCGTAAAAATACAGGTGATGACCGTCGCCGTACACATGACATGAACACAGCAAACTGGGTTCCTGACCTATTTATGCAACGTGTATTTGAAGATGGTGAATGGACACTGTTCACACCTTCTGAAACACCTGATCTACATGATTTAACAGGTCTTGAGTTTGCTGAACGCTATGCGCACTACGAAGGCATCGCAAAAGAAAATAATATGCTACACAAAGTCATTCGTGCGAAAGACTTATGGCGCAAAATGTTATCTATGTTATTTGAAACAGGTCATCCTTGGATCACATTCAAAGACGTATGTAACTTACGTTCACCACAACAACACGTGGGTGTTGTTCACTCATCTAACCTTTGTACTGAAATCACTTTAAATACAAATAAAGATGAAATTGCAGTATGTAACTTAGGTTCGATTAACCTTGTACAACACGTTCAAGGTGGTGTTTTAGACCGTGAGAAATTGGCGCGTACTGTTAAAACAGCAGTTCGTATGCTCGACAACGTAATTGACATCAACTACTACGCTGTTCCTCAAGCACGTACATCAAACTTGAAACATCGTCCTGTAGGTATGGGTATCATGGGCTTCCAAGATGCTTTATATGAAATGAATCTTGCTTATGGTTCAGATGCAGCGGTAGAGTTTGCTGATGAATCTATGGAAGTCATCAGCTACTACGCAATTTCAACTTCAAGTGATTTAGCCGTTGAACGTGGTACATACGAAACATTTAAAGGTTCATTGTGGGATCAAGGCATCTTACCAATTGACTCTTTAGACATCGTTGCAAAATCACGCCCAGAACGTATGTTTGAAGTTGACCGTACTCAACGTTTAGACTGGGACACTTTACGTGCCAAAGTTCAAAAAGACGGTATGCGTAACTCAAACGTGATGGCAATTGCGCCAACTGCAACCATTTCAAACATTTGTGGTGTTTCTCAGTCAATTGAGCCAACATTCCAAAACCTCTATGTAAAATCTAACCTTTCTGGTGAATTTACAGTGATCAACCCGTACCTAGTACGTGCGTTAAAAGATCGTGGTCTTTGGGACTCTGTGATGGTCAATGACCTGAAACATTTTGAAGGTTCTGTACAAAAAATTGCCCGTATTCCTGAAGAATTAAAAGCAATTTTTGCAACAGCATTCGAAGTTGAGCCTCGTTGGATTGTTGATGCTGCATCACGCCGTCAAAAATGGATCGATCAAGCACAGTCTCTTAACCTTTACATCGCTGGTGCAAATGGTAAGAAACTTGATATGACGTACAAAATGGCATGGTTGCGTGGTCTTAAAACCACTTATTACCTCCGTGCTTTGGGTGCGACTTCTGCTGAAAAATCAACAATCAATACTGGTGCATTGAACGCAGTAAAAGCAACAACTGTTGCGAGTCCTGTTGTCGCAGCACCTGTTGTTGAAACGAAAAAATCTGAAGCTATTGAAGAAGATGGTTTTGCAAATGCAGCGCCAGTGCCAATGGCGTGTTCAATTGACAATCCTGATTGTGAGGCTTGCCAGTAATTTAAATCCACCCGACTCTCCTTTTCCAAAGGAGGGAGAAAAGTCCCCCTTAACAAAGGGGGATTTAGGGGGATTCTAAATTTTGAAAATATTGTTGTAGTTTTTATATTATCGCAACTTTAGCTAAGTGACTCTCACCACGAAGCTTTCAAAAATTAGACATAAAAAAAAGGGAACCCTCTCACAGATCCCCTTTCTAGTCTAAGAACCGAGTTCTTCGACATATTGCTTCGCAAAAAGCAGGTGAATAATCGCCTGATCTCGCAATATCGTCAAGGACTTTTGAGTAACAACTGCTCTAACGATATCGAAGGAGATTAAAATGGCAGTTTATTCCGTAAGTTATGACTTAGTGAAGTCTGGTCAAAAATATGATGCTGTTATAAGCGAAATAAAAAGTTTTGCTGAATGGTGCCATGTCATGGATTCTTATTGGTTCGTTAGTACTGTTTTATCTGCCGAGCAAATAAGAGAAAGACTTCAGAAGCATACTGATAACAACGATCTAATCCTCGTAATGCAAGTGTTAAAAAACCATTCAGGATGGTTGAAACAAGAAACGTGGGATTGGATAAATAAACATATTTAAATATGTTTATTAAGATGAGGCTAAGAAATGTTCCATTTAAGTCATAACTACGAGTTAGGCATTTTTGTACTAATCTTAGCCTTTTTGATTTTTTATGTTCCTGTCGCGTATGCATTTTTTGCCATTCGTAAACAACACCAGCGTAAGCAAAATAAGTAGTATCGATACCCAATCTATCGAACAAGATTAAGACAGTCATCGGTAAAACTTAATTTTGCTTACACATAATGAGCGTATAGTAAGACATCTCTTGCTTGAGATGTCTAAACAAAAGATATAAAGCAACGAAGAGAGAATTGATATGTCTATCCTAAGTTGGGACGATTTCGAAGATGATGAACCGAAACAAGCTGCACAAGCTGACCAGCCTGCGCCCATCGAACCGCAGAAAACGACTAATTCACAAGTGGTATCTGATGCACAGCACTCAGCGCCGAGTGTGGCAGCATCACAACCCGCTAGAGCCAATAACAATCGACCAACAGATCCAGCCGATCCATTGGCAAGAGCATCTAACGCCTTAGAAAATTTAGATGTTGCACCAGGCTTAGAAGAGCTTGAAATGGGTGCTCAACGCGTTCAAGTTGATGACAAAGCAATGATCAACTGTCGTGCTGACTTGAACCAACTTGTACCATTCAAATACGAATGGGCTTGGCAAAAGTATCTAGATGGGTGTGCAAACCACTGGATGCCACAAGAAGTGAACATGACGCAAGATATTGCATTATGGAAATCCGAAAATGGCTTAACTGAAGATGAGCGCACCATTGTTATGCGTTCACTTGGTTTCTTCTCTACTGCAGATTCATTGGTTGCAAACAACTTGGTATTGGCAATTTACCGCCACATTACCAACCCTGAATGCCGTCAATACATTTTACGTCAAGCATTTGAAGAAGCGATTCACACACATGCTTATCAATACTGTATCGAATCATTAGGTATGGATGAAGGCGAAGTCTTCAACATGTACCGTGAAGTACCAAGTGTTGCACGCAAAGCAGCATGGGGCCTGAAATATACTCAATCTTTATGTGATCCAACATTCCAAACGGGTACACCTGAAAACGATCAAATTTTGCTTCGTAACCTGATTGCATTCTACTGTGTTCTTGAAGGGATCTTCTTCTACTGTGGCTTCAGTCAGATTTTATCTATGGGTCGTCGCAATAAAATGAATGGTGTTGCTGAGCAATTCCAATACATTTTACGTGATGAATCTATGCACTTAAACTTCGGTATCGATATGATTAACCAAATCAAAATCGAAAACCCAGGTTTATGGACAGCAGAGTTCCAAGAAGAAATTATTCAAATGATTCTTGAAGGTACAATGCTTGAAATTGAATATGCGCGTGACACTATGCCACGTGGCGTATTAGGTATGAATGCTGCAATGATGGAGGAATACCTGAAGTTCATTGCAAACCGTCGTTTAGCACAACTTGGCTTACCTGAACAATTTGCTGGTGTAAATAATCCATTCCAATGGATGTCTGAAATGATGGATTTACGTAAAGAGAAGAACTTCTTTGAAACGCGTGTTACTGACTATCAGACTGGTGGCGCTTTAAGCTGGTAATCTATTGATATTATTAATAAAACCGCCAAAAATGGCGGTTTTATCATTCAGTATAAATAAAAAATATGGTCAATATCAATTGATTTTTTCCACAACAAACTCAATAAAAATAAATAAAAAAATTAGTGTCATTTATATCTCAACCTAAATTTTTAATTTTTGCATTTCAAAGCACAATTAAGTTGATTTTATTGACTAATTTTCATGCTAATATTCAGATTAAATATCCACATACATTCAAATGTAAAATAATTAAATTTAACATTCAAACATTTATAACAGTGAAAATAATGAGGAAAATATGCAAGGTACTATTCTAGATTATGCAATTCAAACCAATACAGGTGTAATTAGTGGCGATGACCAACAACGCTACAATTTCAGCGGTTCAGAATGGCAAGGACAACGTGCGCCAACACGTGGAGATCGTGTTGATTTCAATATTGATGCGCAAGGCAATGCAACACAGATTTATATAGCGATCAATCACAATAGCCCAATCAATCAAATATCAGATCAACTCAATAAATTATCTGACCAAAATAAACATGAAGAACAATACAATCCAATTGATTGGTTTGTTAAAAGTTTAAAAAATTACGCAAATTTTTCGGGACGCGCTCGTCGCAAAGAATATTGGTTTTTCATTCTTGTACAATTTGGTGTAATACTTATCGCAAGCGTGATTGATTCTATTATTTTCAAAAAACCCTCAGTACTCTACATGCTAACAGCATTAGCCCTATTTATCCCATCCTTAGCGGTGTCAGTTCGCCGCCTACATGATATTGGGAAGTCAGGATGGTGGTACTTAATTTGCCTTATTCCTCTTATAGGAGCTATTCTACTTATTGTATGGTTCGCAACAGAAACAAAACCTGAAACAAATCAATGGGGAAAACCTGCGAAATAAAACCATTTCAACAGCGTAAAACCTGCATGGATTACGCTGTTTTTTCAATACTCATAGTATTCAAATACTATAAATTTATACAGATTCATGAAAGGTGGTATTTCAGACTATTCCACACTAAATAATACCGAGATTATTTTTGGGCATTAATTTTAATCGTACCAAACTAAAAATAACAACTCCAAGGCTTGTCGTAGCCATACATCATTTACATAGCATTGATCAATCAGGTTGATAGCACCTGTTATTTTTACCATTATCGGCGGGTACTGCCTCATTATTTGGTTAGCACGTAGCACCACTTCTAAAAAAGAATAAATATGGAGTACTTGCACATCAAAAAATAAAACTTAAAATAAGTGATTCTTATTATTTTTAATCAAAACAAAAAAGAATGTACAAATTCATGTACATTCTTTTATTTAATAAATACGTTATATATTTAATAAATACGTTATAAAAATACTAATATTCAACCATACTTATGCAGGAATACGTAATACCTGACCTGGAAAAATATCATCTGCATTTTTCAACAATGGACGATTTGCTTCAAAAATCTTATTGTATTGGTTTGCATCACCATAAAACTCTTTCGAAATTTTAGAAAGATTATCACCTGATTTTACTGTATAAAACTTACTTTCAGGCTCTGGTGCCACCACTGTCATCTGATCATCGACCTGTGCCACATGATCAATATTACCCACCGCAAGAATAATTTTTTCTTTATCTGCTTGAGTCTGTACTTGACCCGCAATGGTCGCCAAGTCTGATGCGCCATTATAGCTAACAGATAATCCTGTTACAGGTAAGCCCAATGCTTTAATGTGCCCTAAAAGCTTGTTTGCGATTTCTTGCGCTGATGGCTCTAAAGGAGTTGCTGGTGCAGCTTGAGTTTCTGCAGGTGCTGTATTTTTTTTACCAATGCCTTTAATAAAATCAAAAAGACCCATTGTTATTCTCCGTTGTGTATTTAGCTGTGTTTATTGAAGTGTTTTAAAAATTATGACTCTATTTTTATATCTAAAAAATATACTGAAAGTTGTTCTCATTGGTAAAACAAACGTAACGATATGTAAACAAGTATGTATTAAATTTATGATTTTAAAATAAAAAGCCACCTTACGGTGGCTTTCAATTCAGCACAGACTGAAATCTAACAATTAACCAAGTTTTTTAGAAACATAGTCAATTGCAGATTGAACAGTTGTGATTTCGTTAGAATCTTCATCTGGAATTGTAATGTCAAAGTCATTTTCGAAAGACATAACAAGCTCAACTAGATCTAAAGAATCAGCACCTAAGTCATCCATGAAAGATGCTTCGTTTTTGATTTCTTCAGCTTTAAGACCAAGTTGTTCAGCAACCGCTTGTTTAATGCGTAGTTCGATATCGCTCACAGGAATTCTCCTCATTGCTTGTGGCGTTTATAATTGCCACTAGTTTAATTGAATTTTAAAAATTTTCAAAGTTTACACATCGCATTAAGCCATGTATAAACCACCATTTACATGTAACACTGTACCTGTGATGTAACTTGCCTTGTCAGAAGCTAAGAAACTCACCGCATTGGCAATGTCTTGTGTCTCACCAAAACGACTTAATGCAACCTGATCACTCATTTTTTTACGAATCTCTTCGCTAAGTTGTTCAGTCATTTCTGTTGCAATAAAGCCTGGTGCAATACTATTTACAGTAATCTGACGACTACCCATTTCTTTTGCAAGGCTACGGCTAAATGCCTCAATCCCTGCTTTGGCAGCAGAATAGTTTGCTTGTCCTGGGTTAGCAAAATGTGCAACCACAGAACTAATGTTGATGATGCGACCGAAACGCGCTTTAGTCATACCTTTCAATACACGTTTAGACAATCGGAACACCGCTTTCAAATGAATATTGAGAATGTCATCCCAATCATCTTCAGACATACGAAGCAATAAATTGTCTTTGGTAATGCCGGCATTATTCACCAAGACCATTACTGAACCATATTTTTGTTCTATGTCTGATACTAAGGCATCAATTGCAGCACCATCACGTACATCAAGTACAGCACCCACCCCCTGATCAGCAAATGATACAGAAAGTTTTTCCGCACCTGATTCAGAAGTTGCCGTACCAACAACAAAATAACCGTCTAAAATAAGTTGCTGAGCAATGGCTGCGCCAATCCCTCGGCTTGCACCTGTAACAAGTGCAACTTTACGTTCTTGCGTCATGCAATTTTTCCTTCTGCCACTAGAATGGCATTCAATGCATCTTCCATACGGCTTTGCGTATCCAAAGGAAGAGCTTTTTCAATATTCGGCAATCGTTTTGCAAGATTGCTCAATACATTACCAGGACCACACTCTGCAACATACTGAATTCCTTGATCCTGTAAATATTGCATGGTCTTCGTCCACTGCACAGATTGATAAAGTTGCGCAGTTAAATTTTGACGTAATTGCGCGACATCAGTCGCAATCGCAGCGTTGACATTTTGTAATACAGGAATAGATGGCATCTCAATGGCAGTTTGTTCCAACGCTTCTGCAAACTTTTCTGCTGCTGGCTTCATCAGTGAGCAATGCGATGGAACAGAGACAGGCAGTGCAATAGCTTTACCACCACTCTCTTTCGCTGCCACCATGACTGCTTCTACTTTGGCTTTATCACCAGCAACAACAACTTGACCTTGTGCATTGTAATTTGCAGCATCGACAGAACCTTGTCCATCAACACTTGCTTGCGCGCAGAGTTCAAGCACTTTGGCATCATCCAGACCCAAAATTGCCGCCATCGCACCTTGACCTTGTGGTACAGCCGATTGCATCAACTTGCCACGTAAATGAACCAACTTCACAGCATCTGTCAGTGTCATTGCATTTGCCGCAACCAATGCACTGTATTCACCAAGTGAATGACCTGCAAGGTATTTTGGTGCAACACCACCTAAATCTAACCATACACGCCATAATGCAATACTTGCTGTTAAAAGCACAGGTTGTGTATTTTCAGTCTGATCGAGACCTTCTCCACTTTGCGCAATGTGCCATAAGTCACAACCCAATGCTTCAGAAGCTTCCGCAAAAGTTTCACCTACCACAGTAAACTGTTCAGCAAGCTCTGCAAGCATCCCGACTTTTTGTGAGCCCTGTCCTGGGAACAAAAATGCAGTTTTAGTCGCTTGAGCCGCTTGCTCGAGTCGTTTAGCAGACATATAAAAAGTCCCTTATTTAATCTTTGCTCGTTTCCGATGCGGCAATTCTACAGTAAATAAAAATTATTTTAATTGCGAAATACAACAAAAAAAGCAGATTTTACAAACAAAAAAAGGGAGCTTTCGCTCCCAATTTTTCACCAAGCTTACGCTTAATGCTGTTTCAATTATTCAGCAGCAGTTGCTTTAGCGAACAATTGACGACCACGGTAGAAACCGTCTTTAGTTACGTGGTGACGACGATGAGTCTCACCCGTAGTTTGGTCTACAGTTAATGCATTCTCGGTTAAAGCGTCATGTGAACGGCGCATGTCACGGCGAGAGCGACTTTTACGGTTTTGCTGAACGGCCATGATGGCTCCTTACAAATCGAAAAAATGGATCAGAACAAAGTCGGTTGTCTTAACTCGGCAGTATAACATAAAAATCAGTTAAGTTTACCTTTTAGACCTGCAAGAATATCAAACGGATTATCCTGTTTTTCTTCTACAGTGTCCTGAACAACTGGTTGATGCTTATGCTCACAAACGTCATGCTTAGGAGACAAAGGCATCAACAATAATAATTCATCTTCTATAAGTGCGAGTAAATCTACAGTCGGTGAGGTATTGGTTAAATAATCCCCCTTCGTTGTAGCTTCACTTTCACCTAAGACGATGAAATCAGCATCCTCATCCAAGCGCTCTATCAGTGACTCATCATCAACAAGTGCAAGATGGAAGTCTGAAGATAACGAAATTTCAACTGAATCCAAACAACGTTGGCATTCCACTGGAACTTGCGTTTCTACATGACCATCTAGCCAAATGATACGATGATACGCATCCATTGATAGCTTACAGTCTATGGTAATCAATTGATTATCAATTGATCCAACAGCTTCACGGGTAATTCGAACAAAACGAGACAAAGGCAGTGTTCCTGCCCATGCGTAGCCTTGTTCGGCCCATTTAAACGGCTCAATCTGTGCCGGAAAGGTATTTGCTGACATAATTTAGGCGGCAATTCTACAAATTCATCGGTACTCTGTCAAAGATTAAGATACAATTTTGTACTTATTTAGACAGATCATTTGGGTAATACAAGTCATGCAACAGTTGCAGCCGCAACCTGAAGTCACTCCTTCATTACAGTTCAATACAAATTCAACTCCAATATCTGCTGAGAACCTAGCCCTTGCACAACGTTTTCAATGGGTAGATTTACAGACTGAAGCTCAACAAGTTGATTGGCTTATCTTACACTTTAATGATTGGTTTTCCCACTTAAATGTTGTGCTGATTCGTGGAATTGATGAACCCGAATATTTTCCTTCGGTAGAACAACAACCTGCTCGTATTCAATTTGCACATGGTTTTTTTAACAGTGCATTACATGAAATTAGCCATTGGACGATCGCAGGCGAACAACGCCGACTTTTGCCTGACTTAGGCTATTGGTATGCACCCGATGGTCGAACAGCTGAACAACAGGCATTATTTGAATCGGTAGAAATTAAGCCACAAGCCATTGAATGGTTATTTTCTAAAGCCTTTGGTCGTAAATTTCGTGTATCACTTGATAATTTAACAGGTGATGGTGGTGATGGCGCTGTATTCAAAGACAATGTTTTCGCTCAAGTTCAAGATTATTTTAGCGGTAAAACGAAACTTCCACGTGATGCTCAACGTTTTATTGACTGTATTTGTACTAGCCTTCGCGGTGGCAAAACATTACAAAAGCACGATTTCTTACGTAGCGAACTCAATTAATCAAACTTCTATAGATTATAGATGATTCTATGCATTTCTAACTAAGTGAATATAACCCATGCTCAAAAACCAAGAAATAATCACTGTATTGCTAGAAAAAATAAAATTTGGCTTTCAACAAGGTGACCGAGAACTTTTAAAAAGTATATCTACATCACCTGCTCTTCTTGCATCGCTAATGAATACGCAAACTAAGCAAGAACGACAACGTATCATTTCCAATGTGCTACGCTTTTCAATATTCATAAAACTACTGTTTGTTATGGTTTGGGTTGCTTTTATATTCATTATTTTAGGTTCAAAAATGACCTTTCAATTTCATTCTTTACAAGATTCATTGTTTCGTTATGGATTTCTGATTGTATCTATTTATCTCTTATCGAAAAATATTCGCCATATCATCTACAATCGAAAACTGAGAAAGATAATCCAATTATGTTGAAATAATATGATTTAAAGTCAAATCGTCAAGATAAAATATCTCTCTTGAAATCATCAACTTTCTTTCGACAATTGGTCTATAATTACAATAATAATGATGTTTAATTGTACTAATTTTCACTACTATATAAATAGATAATTTGAATCAGGAGAAAAGATATGCTGCATTTAAGAGTACATCCTGACAACCCACAACCTCGTCTAATTAGCCAAGCTGTTGAACGCATACGTGCTGGTGATGTGATTGTTTATCCAACTGATGCCGCCTATGCCATTGGTTGTCAAATTGGTATTAAAAATGCCATGGAACGTATTGCACAAATTCGTGGACTTGGGGCAAAACACCAATACGCCATTATTTGTGCAGATTTATCTGATATTGCAACATATGCCAAAGTCGACAATGCCATGTACCGACTACTTAAAGCCAACACCCCTGCCGTGACGACTTACATATTGCCTGCAACAAGTGAAGTGCCTCGGCGTTTAATGCATCCGAAGAAAAAAACCATTGGACTACGCGTACCAAGTAATACTGTTTGCCAAATGCTACTTAAAGAACTTGGTGAACCTTTACTGACCAGTACGCTGATCTTACCTGGGGATGATGCACCACTCGATGATCCTTATGACATTGAGCAACAACTTGAAAAACGCATTGATGTGTTTATTGATAGCGGACTCGGAACTTTAACCACCACAAGTATTGTCGATTTATCAGGGCTAAATCCCGAAATCATTCGTCGCGGTGTCGGTGATGTAAGCGCATTTGAATAATTCAATATCTCAAATGATTTGAGACAATCATTCAAAAAATAGCCATTGGTCATTTAAAATGCCAATGGCTGATTTATATCAGTGATTAATCAAACACATTAATGATGTGTAAATAAGAACATATTTAACTTACTGTTGCCATTAAACGCTCTTTAATTTCTTTTTCTAAACGCCCTGTAATTGGATATTGTTTCATAAACTCTTCAAGACGAGTTTTTTGTTGACGATTTACTGTAAAATTATCCTGTTTTAACCAATCTTGAAATGCAAATGAAATACGCTTCCACTCTTCATCCAACATTGAAAAACAAGCCGTATTTCGGTTTTTGCCTTTCACAATACGATCTTGACGGAGTGTTCCTTCATAAAGGAAACCTAAACGTACAGCAGCATTGATAGATGCTTCATTCAAATCATCACAACGCCATTCAATTTTACGAAAGCCTTTGCAAAAACATTCTTCCAATAATAAGTAGATCACTTCTGTTGCAGCAGTCGTTTGTCTAAGTTGATCGGAAAAATAAAGATTACCAATTTCAGCAACCTGATCTTTTTCACGAATATTAATCAATCCCACCCATCCAATCGCCTGATGCCCAACCTGTACTAAATAGTGCAGTGCATGCTTTAATGCAAAATTAGATTTCAACGCGCCTTCAAGCTGAACTTGAAAAACAAATTCATCATAAGGCAAATAAGTCCAAACACCTTTATTGCTTTCACGTTCAATCGTTCGCCACATACTACGAAATAATGTTGAATCAGATTCTAATGTTTGCAATGGAATCAGTTTACCCCAACGACCATTAAGTTGTTCTGGCTGAAAATGTTGTGCTTGCTCAAGTTGAACATCAACACCAACCTGTTGACTTAAATCATTTTCTTGTATTTTTTGATAATTAAGCATCTTAATTCTTTAATTTTGTGACAAAATTTACAATAATGCATATTTTTGTAATTTTATCCACCTTTATTAACAAATAATTTTGAATACCAACTGAATAAAGAAAAAACCTTAACTTTTTTCGGGTTTTTTATCATTTTTATACATTTGGTAATTTATTCATCAGCATTTTTGCTCTAGAATAGGCAAACTTTCTCGAAATGCTTTTCGACATTCACTTTATCTTCTCTTTTATTCTGTAGTGATCTTCGAATCGCTTTTTTCATGCCTTTGAAAATTCGCGTGGCTAAAAACGGTAATGACTTTAGTAAATCATGATGTAATCGATCATCAAATGTTGCACATCCGTGTATTGGATGAATGGCAAGACTCGATCCCTGATGATCTGTATATTCCTCCCGCTGCATTCGAAATTCTGCTTGAACATTTCGAAGGACCACTCGATTTTTTAATTTATTTAATTCAAAAAAATGGCTTTGATTTATTACAACTTGATATTGCGCCTATTGCTGCACAATATTTGTCGTATATCAATGAAATGAAGTCACTAAATATTGAACTAACTGCAGATTATTTGGTCATGGCAGCTCTATTGGCAGATTTAAAATCACGTTTGTTATTGCCTAAACCGAAAGCAGTCACTTTAGAAAAAGATCCGAAAAAAGAACTGATTGACCGTTTAGAAACCTATTTACGCATTAAACAAGCAGCTGAACGCTTGGGTAAAATGCATATTTTAGAACGAGATACATTCAATAGTAATGTGTCATTAGGCGATATTCCTGTTGTTCAAGAAGGTTATGATGTTGCTTTGTTAAAAGATGCGCTGTATTGCATTTTTAACCGTCCTGAACCTGTAACGCATAATATTGAACAAGAACCTGTATTACTTGAAGAACGTATTGCCTATATTGAATATATGACTCAATCTGGCAATATCTTAGGTTTCAACGATTTACTTCGACCAAGTCAAGGTCGGATGGGTTTAGTCGTGACATTTATGGCGATTTTAGAACTGACTCGTCAAAATAAAATTCATATTCTTTCTTCAGGTGTCGATGCGCCATTGACGATACAAGGGGCAACACCATGAATATAGAACAAGATCAAAATTTTCAAGCCGATGAACATCGCCATGAAATTTTAATGCAACTTGAAGCTATTATTTTTGCAAGTGATGCGCCTGTTTCTGTTGCCCGTTTAAAAGAAGCGTTTCAAGATCAGTTCAATAAAACTGAATTACGTCATTACTTGCAGCAACTTGCCGTTCTGCAACATGGACGTGCAATTGAATTAATTGAAACTGCACAAGGTTACCGTTTTCAAGTCCGTGCAAAGTATCGCAATACGATTGCTCAAGTCTGGCCTGAACGCCCAACAAAATTATCTCCGTCACTGCTGGAAACCGTTGCAGTGATCGCTTACCATCAGCCCGTGACACGTGCTGATATTGAGCAAATACGGGGAGTTACGAATAATAGTCAGCTACTTCGGACATTATTTGATTGGAATTGGATTAAAGAATCTGGTTTTAGAGAACTCCCTGGAAGACCTGCGTTGTTGGTGACAACGCCCCAATTTTTAAATGCATTTGGCCTTGTTTCATTGGGTCAGTTGCCTCCCCTACAGGATGCCAAGGAAGCTTTTATGGCGTTGGATGCGAATGCTCCAAAATCATAAATAGGTGCACTGTTGAATATTATTTCTAAGGTTATGCTGTCATGAGTGAAAAATTACAAAAGGTGCTTGCGCGCGTTGGACTGGGGTCCCGCCGCTATATGGAAGAAGTCATTGCCGCAGGTCGTGTGAGCGTCAATGGTGAAGTTGCCTCTGTTGGTGAACGAATCGAACCCAATGATGAGCTTCGCATCGATGGTCGTAAAGTTCAGTTCCAAATTGAAGATGAAATTCGTCGTCGTGTGTTGATTTATTACAAACCAGAAGGTGAAATCTGCTCACGTAGCGATCCAGAGTCACGTCCAACAGTTTTTGAAAACTTACCAACCATTGCCAATGATCGTTGGGTCATGGTCGGTCGTTTGGACATCAACTCTACAGGTTTGTTAATGTTTACCAATGATGGTGAACTTGCTAACCGTTTGATGCACCCATCAAATGAAATTGAACGTGAATATGCTGTGCGTGTCATGGGTGAAGTAACGCCGCAACTGAAAAACAACATGATTAATGGTGTTGTTTTGGATGATGGTCCTGCAAAGTTTGAATCTTTCTCTGAAATTGGTGGTGAAGGGATCAACCGTTGGTATCAAGTTGTTGTAAAAGAAGGTCGTAACCGTGAGGTTCGTCGTATTTTTGAATCTCAAGGGCTGAAAGTTAGCCGTTTACTTCGTACTCGTTACGGTACAGTTATTTTACCACGTGAATTGCGCACAGGTCGTTGGATGGAATTGGACAAGAATGATATCGACAACTTAACAAAAGCTGTTGAGTTGAAACCACGTCAGGGTACAGGCTTATATGGTATGGCAAAACGCCGTACTGAACGTATGCAAGACAAACCTTTAGCTGCACGTCGTGGTGGCTATTTACGTCAACAACGCCGCGATACAGAAGGTGAAAACCAACCTGAACAGCAACAACGTGAATATCGTAACATGGGTGATAATAACCGTTTCGATAACCGTAATAATGACAATCGCTTTAACAACCGTTCACCACGTCCAGATCAGCGTACAGAACAACGTGGCGATCAACGCACTGAACAGCGTGGCGATAAGCGTCCTTATGGCGATCGTCCTCAGCGTAATAACTCAGCGGAAAATCGTGGTAATAGCTTCAATGCAGGCAATAACGATAATCGTGGCAATCGCTTTAATGCAGGTAACTCGGAAAACCGCGGTAACAGCTTCAATGCACGTAGCACTGAAAGTCGTGGCAACCGTTTTCCAAGTGAACGTCAAATTCGTACACCACGTCCTTCGTTCGATCAACAAGAACGTAGCGAACCACAACAAGTTGAAAAGAAAAAACCATTTGTCGTAAATAAAGGTTTCAAAAAGTTCTAAATTAAAGCGACATTTTTAAATGGTCTTTAAAAAAGAAGCCACTCAAATGAGTGGCTTCTTTTTTTGTTAGAATGAAATTTAATATTTTTCACAACACCTTATAAAATTGCACTTACTAAGCGCTTAGTATATTCATGCTTTGGTGAAGCGTATAACTCATCGGAATTGGCAATTTCAACAATCTCACCGTGGTTCATGACCATAATCTGATCAGAAATATATTTTACTACAGCCAAATCATGTGAAATAAAGATATAGCTCAACCCAAACTCATCCTGCAAATCTTGTAATAAATTCAATACTTGTGCTTGAACAGAAACATCCAATGCCGATACAGATTCATCACAAATCAAAATTTCAGGCTTCAAAGTTAAACAACGTGCAATGGCAATACGTTGACGTTGTCCCCCCGAAAACTCGTGCGGATAACGATCAAATGCTTGCGTAGGTAAACTTACACGCTCAAGTAAATCTAACGCCATTTGCTTACGTTCTACATCATTTTCACCAATTTTATGAACCTGCATTGGCTCCATCAAAATCTGTCCGACAGTAAAACGTGGATTTAGCGATGCATAAGGATTTTGAAAAACAATTTGAATCTTACGTTGATATTGAGTGAACTCTTTTTCAGACATCGCTAAAATATCTTTGCCTTGAAACAACACTTTACCGCTCGTTGCTTCTTGCAATCGCATCAGTAATAAACCAATGGTGGTTTTGCCTGAACCAGACTCTCCCACCAAGCCTAAAGTTTTACCCTTTGCAAGTTGAAAAGAAGCTCCTTTCACCGCTTGAAACTCATCTTTAGCGAAAAAACCTTTACGGTTAAAAAATGATTTTTTTAAATCATGTACATCTAGAATGATTTCTTCACTACCGTCTAAACCACGTTTATGATCTGTTGTATTCAACTCAGAAAGTGTCATACTCTCCACCCAATGACCATCCTGCTGTTTCAGAAAATCACTAATCACAGGTAAACGATAAGGTCGATGTAATAAAGAAGGACGACAAAGTAATAATGCCTTGGTATAGGCATCTTTCGGAGATTCCAAGACATCTTTTGCCAAGCCTTTCTCACGAATTTCACCATGACGCATCACAATCACTTCGTCTGCTATTTCACTAACCAAAGCCAAATCATGGGTAATGAACAGCATCGACATTTGACGACGTTTGCGTAAAGATTCAAGTAAATCCAAAATTTGCTTTTGAATCGTAACATCTAAGGCAGTTGTTGGCTCATCAGCAATGAGTAATTTAGGTTCACAAGCGATTGCCATAGCAATCATGACTCGCTGCTGTTGTCCTCCTGAAAGCTGACTTGGATACGCATCTATCTTCGTTTCAGGTGATGAAATACCGACTTCTTTGAGCAATTCTAAAACACGTTTTTTGGCTTGCTTACGCCCATAACCCAAATGAATACGCATGATTTCTGCAATCTGATCACCCACAGTAAATACAGGATTGAGTGATGACATCGGTTCTTGGAAAATCATGGCAATATCTTTACCACATATGGCCCGCATTTCTTGAGTTGAAAGACTGATTAAGTCTTTACCTTCAAACATGATTTTACTTTTTTTAGCAATTTCAGACTGTCCAATAGACAGCAAAGCCATCATTGCCAATGCTGTGACTGATTTACCACTACCCGATTCACCAACCAATGCCACTGTTGTATTTGGTGGTATTTGAAAAGAAATACCTTTGACTGTTTCGGTAAGTTGCTTATTTTCACCTTTAAAACAAACACTGAGATTTTCAACGCTGAGTAGCACAGAAGGTGTAGCGTTTTGTTCTGACATCTTTCTGCTCCTTACTTCAGTTTCGGGTCAAGTGCATCACGTAATGCATCGGTAAACATTGAAAATGCTGTGACTAGAACGGCCATCGCGACAGATGCTGCCACCAACTGCCACCATTTACCTAAAATCAATTCACTTTGCGCTTCATTGAGCATACTGCCCCAAGACACGACCCCTACCGGTACACCAAAACCTAAGAAGCTGAGAATCACTTCAGACTTAATAAATGAAACAACCAAAATGGACATTTGAACAAGCGCAATATGACTAACATTCGGAAAAATATGCACAAACATACGACGCATATGACTCACGCCAATGGCTTTGGCAGCCAATATATATTCACGTGAAGTATGTTTCATATATTCCGCACGGATGAGACGAAACACACCTGTCCAACCCGTCAACCCGAGAATCAGAACAATGGATAATATGCCTTTTTGTTGCAGTACAGCCGCAATTGCCAAGACTAAAAGTAAATAAGGAATCGAAGTAAAAACGTTATAGAACCAATTCAGGAGATCATCAACCCAACCGCCAAAATAACCAGCGATTGCACCTAAGAATGTTCCAATAACCACTGCAATTAAAGCGGAAATTAATCCCACTAAAATTGAAGTTTCAGCACCTTTAATGGTTTTTAATATAATATCTCGTCCCCATTTATCGGCACCAAAAGGCAAGCTGGTTTTCAGTTCGCTTTGTTGATCAAGTAAATGACCATCCAATTGTTGATCTATGGCTCTCATATCTTCTGCAAGTGGGTCTTGAATGCCATAATAATCAATTTGATTGCTCGATTGGTTTACTGTGCTTTGCTCAATCATTGTTGAGCGATCTATAACTTTTTGATCTATGGCTATGAATGTCGGTGGTGCATAACTCACAGCTACTTCTTTATTCCAATCTTTGGCGATCAAGCCTGTCATGGATAAAACCAACATCAGGAAAAAACTCAGCACAATGAACAATGAAGCCATCGCAATACGATCTGCTTTTAAACGACGCATTGCCAAGCGCCTTATACCTGATGATAAGTCTTGTTGTGAGGTATTAATTTTTTTAGTGAAAATATTAAGCATCATTCTCACCTACTTCAACTGTACACGTGGATCAACCACTTTATAGATGAGGTCTGCCATCAAATTAAAGATCATCGTTGCAGCAGCAACATAAACCGTAATGGCTTTAATTACAGGAAAATCACTACGCTCAACTGCAATAATCACTTCCCGCCCAATACCAGGAATACCGAAGAAACGCTCAATTAAAAAGGCACCAATGAGCAATGCAGGTAAACTTGACATCACATCCGTAATGATCGGAATGGATGCATTACGTAGGACATGCACACCTAAGACGCGTCGCTCACTTACGCCTTTTGCACGTGCTGTTCGAACATAGTCCTGATTTATTTCATCTAAAATAAAGCTTCGATATAAACGTAATGTTGGCGCAACACTGACCACTAACATAATCAAGATTGGAAGCAATGAATATTTCAATAAATTTTCGCTAAAGCTTCCCCCCCAACCTTGTACGGGAAACCAACCGAGCTTGTAGGCAAAAAAGTATTGGAACACAATGATATAAACCAAAATACTAATCGACATACCAATAGTACACAGCATCATCAGCATACGATCTGTCAATGTACCTCGAACCGAAGCAACTGCAAGTGCCAGAATGATTGAAATGACGGTTTGTAATATGACCAAAGGAATCATAATGGTGAATGATGGTCCCAAACGTGTCAGAATAATCGCTGAAACTGATTCGCCTGTACTCCAACTCACACCATAATCAAAGGTAATAATTTGCTTGATGAAAATGCCTAACTGTACATAATACGGCTGATCGACACCCAATTGTTGACGTATATTTTCAATTTGTTCAAGATTTGCCATTTTCCCTGCAAGAATATATGCAGGGTCACCACCGACCCAATTGAACAAGAAAAAAATTAGCAAAATCACACCCAACATGGTGGGAATCATTTGCCATAAACGCCGTATGATATATGCCAACATTCTTCATTCCTTTGTATTATTTTTTTGAATAACTTTTTTGAATTCGGTTTAATGGCGCTGACCTGTAATTTCTTGAAAGAATGCTTTGTTATCAGGTTCTCGACCTAAGAAATCGACCACAAGCTGCTTGGCTTTTTTCTGTCCGCCTTGTGACAAGATCGTTTTACGGTAGCGTTCACCCACTTCAGGATTATTTAAGTTATGTCCAAAAGCTGAAAGCATATCGAGAGCGATGACTTCAGACCACATATAACCATAGTACCCAACTTGATAGCCCCCCATAATGTGACCAAACTGCCCTGGAAATTCTGTCGTTGGCGTATAACCTAAGGCTGTTTTACCTTCTAATTTCTGCCATGTTTCAAGCGGTTGGGTTTGCAGTGCATCTGCGGTATGAATCGCCATATCATACTGTGCATATAATGTTTGACGTGCATATTTCAAACCACGCCCATAATTATGTACATCTTTTAATTTGGCAATTAATGCATCATCGACTCTAGGGCAAGCAGGTTGGCAGAAATCTGCAAGTGTTGAAAGAGTTTCTTTACGGCGTGCCCATTCTTCATACATTTGTGATGGTGCCTCAACAAAATCGCGCTCTACCGATGTTCCAGACTGTGAAGCATAGCGCGTATTGGACAATATGCCATGTAATGCATGACCGAATTCATGGACAAATGTTTCCAACTCATCACTATTTAAACCTTTACGATTAAAATTAGTGACGAGTGCTGAAATCGGTTTACGATCCGTCAGCGTACTTCCTCCTCGCACTCCCCATACAGCTGCATGACCATACTTACCTTCACGAGGAAATTTATCTAAATATAAACCACCTAAGAGCTGACCAGTTTTTTTGTCTGTTACATCATAATATTCAACTTCATTTTGCCAAGTTTCAACTTTGACAGGTTTAAATTCAATACCATACAGGTTGGATGAAATTGCAAATAACCAATCTTGTGATGCCTGTGTCGGGAAATATTCACGTAATTTTTCTTGATCAATTTGATACTTTTCTTGCCGTAATTTCTCACTCCAATAACCTTCACTCCAACGATTAATCTCTGCTTTTTCAACAGAAATATTAAGTGTTTTCGCTTTAAACTCACGTAAGGTTTGTACTTCTTTTTTCTCTAGAGGAGTAACAATATTATGTACTTCATTTAAAAATTGATTCACCGTTTCAGGATTCTGCGCCATGCGATTTTTTAGTTTCCAATCGGCATAACTTTTATAACCGAATAATTGTGCAAGCTCATAACGTAAATCTATGGCTTGTTTTAATAGCACTAAATTTTTTTCTGTTCCACGGCGTGTATAAGCAATTTGATAACGCTTCCGAGCATCATCACTGTCAGCAAGCTGCATAAATGGCAAATATTCAGGATAATCAAAACCTAGTAAATACTGACCCTGTTCATTTTTCTTTAAATTGGCAATATAACTGTTCGGTAAACCCCTTAACTCATCTGCAGAAAATTCAACTTTTTCAGGATTATCACGAATATTCCGCGCGAATTCTTGCTCAATCTTGGTCAAATTATCCAAAATAATTTTTAAACGAGCCTGTTGATCTTTAGAAAGTTGAATTCCCATATCTTCAAAATCATTTAAAATGTCTTGCCGATATTTAGCATCAATATCATTACTTGTTTTAATTTTTTTGATTTGTTGATAAAGCGCAGCATCTTGATAAATTTCAGTTTGATACTGATTAATTTTCACTTCACAATCATCTGCGGCTTGACGTACTTCCGCACTCGGATTGACATTGCTATAAAAACTAACAGGACCAATAAAATCATCAAATTCAGCAAAAATTTGATCCCACCGTGCCAATGCATTATTTTGAAGTGGCATTTTTGCAAATGTCGCTAATTTTACTTTTAAAGTGGCAATTTGAGCATCACATTGTGTCGTAATCGTTTTTGCATCTAACTGAGGTAAAGTTGCACGTTGTTGCTCAGCAAAAGTTATTTGACCTATACCCATTGTTAACATACACAAGGTGGTGAGTTTAAACATTTTCATCTTTTCTCTAAGCCTTTATTTTTGCAATTTCTCATTTGAAACTACATACAATTCAATATTCATAATAAAAATCTAAGTCATGAATATCAGTTATTTTTTCAGGTCAAAGTACATCCATTCTGATGGAATAATCGGATGCTTTTTAAACCCAATCACTTTTGGTTGAGCTAAAGCATTGCGATACCGTGTCGACTCCATTTGCACAGGCATATAAACTTCCATAATGCGTGCCATTTTCCGATATAAGGCATCACGCTCAGGACTTGGACGCATTTTTTGTGTCTGTTCATATAAACGATCATATTCAGGAATTTTCATGCAGCCATTGTTGGTGGCATGAATATTTTTGCCATAAAACAACTGCATAAAATTGTCGGCATCTGGATAATCTGCAATCCATGCAGATGCTTTGAACATGGTTTTACACTGTTTTTCAGCTTTAATCCCTTCAGCAAAAGGCATCGCTTTAGTGGTCATTTTAATCTTAATACCATCCAAAGTTCTTTTCCAAAACTCAGCCCCTTGCTGACTTCGTGCGGTATTTCCAATGGTCATTTCTATCACTAAGGGCTTTCCATTAGGCAATGTACGCCACCCATCTGCACCAACTTTATAGTGATAGCGATCGAGCAATAAATTGGCGGCTTTAGGCGAATAAGGAATACTGCTTCTATAATTTGGATCATAGCCTACAACACCATAAGGAATCGGATATTGCAGTTTTTTTGCATCGCCCTTAGATAAGATTTTGATTTGATTATCCGCAGAATATGCCATTGCCATTGCACGGCGTAACGCAATTTTTTCTTTGCTCAAACCACCTACGACTGGGTTTTGCATATTCCAATAATGATAATCAATGGATGGGTCGGCAATCCGTGAAAGTTGTATGCCTTTTTTTACCAATTCAGGTTTTAACTGACCATTTTCAATGGCTTGTGCTGTTAGATCTCCCCCCAAGACAAAGAGGTCTGTTTCATTTTTACTAAATGACAACCATCGTGATTGCTCTTCTTCCATGACTTGAATATCTATAACGCCAATTTGAGGCATTTTTTTGCCTTTCATTACATTAACGATTTTCTGATCTTCAGGACTTGAGGCTTTAAAATCCCAAATAAAACCTCGAAAATCAGGATTGGCTTTTAAAATAATCCGTGAACCGGGCACCCATTTTGCAAGTACGTATGGCCCCGTTCCTACAGGATTTTTCATGGCAAAGCCTGATTGATCTCGATAATATTCAATCACTTCACGAGCCACTGCACCTGCAGGTTGATGGGCAAGCAGCATCGGAAAGTTTTGATCGGGCTGAATCAGTTTAATCACAAGCGTATAACGATCAGGAGCGGATAAGCCTGTCACAGGCAGATCATAGTTAAACTTACCTGTTTTTTTGGCTTGTTCGAGTACTTTATCCATGCCTAAAAATTTACCATCAAACAACCAACTGTTCGGTGAACGTAACGTTGGATCAAGTAAACGCTTATAAGAATATACATAATCTTGTGCGGTCAATTCTCGTGCTTTACCTTTAAATGCAGTATCTTTTGCGAAATAAATACCTTTTTGAATTTTAAAGGTATAGGTCAGACCATCTTGACTCACATCAGGCAATGCAACCGCAGTACGAGGGACTAACTTTAATGGTGATGCCAAGTAGTCATAGGTATACAACCCTTCAAAAATTGAATTATGTACATGTGCAGAATATAAATCCTGTGTTCCAGCAGGATCAAAACCTGTTTCCGCCACTGGAAAAACATAACGTAAAATTTTATTAGGATCGGCAGAACTTTGAGCAAATGTGGGTAAAGCGCCAACGAACAATGCACTTCCCAATAAAACCCAACCTCCACGCTGTATCAATGTCCGATTCAAATTATCCCTCATTATGTTCTTTAACGTATTCTTATCTTGCGCTTGATTTTTTCATCACAACGAATCTGCTTCATTTACTTTGAATGTATTTTGTTGTTTATCGCAATTCTATTTATACCTTGAATAAAGTAATAAAAGTCAAAAAGAAGGTTCATTTACGCTATTTTTCTTTTTCATACTCATGATATCCGCATATTAGATACTAAAAATCATACTTAAAACTATCGCATTCACCATGTCGTTATTGTCTAATTACTTTTTATATGAAAAGATTTCTATTCACTTCAAAATATAAAAATTAATTTTTAAATATGAAACATAAGTATTTTATTTATCTCATTTTGCTCATTATTTGGCTTTTAGCAAGTGCGTATATGGCTTGGCAAGGACAATATATTTCAAGCTATCTTGAGTCGCGCGGTATGCTTCAACAAGAGTATAATTATCCTACAGATGGTGTACTTTTCTGCATTGCAGTATATGCTTTTGTCTGTATCAATTACGCATTATTATTTAGTTTTGATTTTTGCATTAAGCACCCATACAGCAGTTACTTACTTGCAACTATTATTCCTACACTAATGACTGCATTGGCTTTTTTAGGTGCAATGCATGCCTCAAGTCATTGGGGCGCTTTTATTGTGGTCATGCTTTTTACATTTTTATTACACTTTTTATTGGTGCCTATTCTCATGAGCATCCATCGGAAATATATTTCAAATTTACCAAAGACAGCCGAGTAAAAGCTGTCTTTTAAATTTTCATATTACCCAATATTTTAAACTGATTGATTCTGTTTCCAAAATGCATATAAATCGGTATCTGAACTAGACTTTAACTGAGTAAAGCTTAAACCCTCTTGCACGTGTGGGTCTAAGCGTAACTTTTCAGCAATACTTGCTGTCGATAAACCATATGGTTCAGCATCTACATTGCTAAAAGCATAAATAATTTTTTCAATACCAGACATTCGCATCGCAGCCAAACACATGGGACATGGTTGCCCACTCGCATAAACAACACAATCTTTCAGTAAAGTACTTTGCAATTTTAGTGTTGCCTGACGTAATGCATTCAATTCCGCATGTGAAGTCGGATCACCTGTCGTCAAAATTTGATTCACACCTGTACTGACAACTTCACCATTTTTGACAATCAGCGCGCCAAATGGACGACCACCCTGTTCCACATTGGCTTTGGCAAGTTCAACTGCCTGAGTTAAAAAATGACTATCTTTCATCGTATCATCATTCATGGTAGGTGCGTTCATCACTTTATCCATCACATTTCATTCAAAGCATTGAATTATAAATACTGATAGCCAATTTTCTCAACGTGCTTTCTTACTATGTCCGTATCCTGCACACGATGAACTAAAAATACATAAGCATCTGAATCTGTGTCTATTTGCCCAATGGTCAATCCGTGAGGCAATAAACCCTGATTATAAACCGTAAATACACCGTCATTTGATACGGTCGCATCCTGACCAAACTGCGTATTTGCATCAGGCAATTGCGTTTCAATCTGCCAATTATCCTTTAAAATATATTCTAAATGCCACTTTAAATCTGTAGCTTCTTGCTTCCAATCCATATTGACAAATAATCGGATGTTTTCTTGCCATAAATACTGAATTAACTCATCAAGTGGACTAAAAAAACCATCTTCATCAGCTTGTTTGAGTTGCTGAATATGCTCAATGACAACTACTCTTTTAGAATGATTCTGTAGTGCAATATCTACTAGCTTTAAATACGCATTTTTCTGTTCAGGCTCTAAGTTATCAAGCTCACCATGGTCTTCAGACTCAATAACTTCATGATTTGGATCAGGCTTTGATTTATAAACGCGCTCAACTTCTTGCCTCAGTGCAACAAAGGACTGTTCTATTTTCTGAATGGTTGCGGAATCAGTCACCGCTTCATGTAAAGCAGGGATTTGATACCATTTAACATCTATCCCAGCCTGACATTTTCGTAATTCTAATTGTGCTTCAATTTTTGCAATAAAATAGAATTCGCTTGGAAAATTTGCATCATCAATATCATAGAAAATCAAAGCCACAGGTAAGTAAAAATCACCTTCCGAAGTGCTATAAGGAAAACCATCTCGGCTTAAATGAACAAATCTAAATTGTGATTTAGCAGAGGACTGACCCAAAAGTTTCTTAAAAAATCCAACAGGTTCAGCAACAAAAAATTCAAATAGATTTTGTTCAGTTTGTTCAAATAACTCATCGAACTTTTTAAGATCAATCACTCGACTGCTTAAAGCATTCTCTGCTAATTGATTTTGATGATAATAAATCCGTACCATTCTTAAGTTCTTATTTATCGTATATTCATCTTCAAATTATAGGAATATCAATCCATAGACTGTTCGGAAAATGTTTCGCCAAATATCCTTTTAAATACTCTGCGGTGTCTTTAGAAATGAGTTCATCTTGTGATTCATCTTTAAGATTATAGGCAACAGCATATAGCTCTAAACCACGATTTTTAATGGCTTCCAGACTTAAAATAGTATGGTTAATACTGCCCAAACGCCCTGAAGTCACAAAAATGATAGGATGTTTTTTCTCAGCCACATAATCAATAGTCAATAAATCGGTCGTTAATGGAACCATTAAACCACCTGCTCCCTCAAGCAAAACGATTTCATATTTTTCAGCGAGTTGTGCAGTGGCATTTTCTATTTTTTGAAAATCAATTTCACGACCATCAATTTTGGTCGCTAAATGTGGCGATGCAGGATAAGTGAAAATCTCAGGCATAGTCAGCTTCATTTCATCTTCAGGAAACCACCCCATACCCATAATTTCACGATGCTGTTCAATGTCTTCTGAAATATCAACATTGCCCGTTTGAATTAGTTTTTGCGTGATGGTTTTTTTGCCTTGCGCATTCCACAATTTTGCCAAATAGCCTGTCGTGTAAGTTTTACCAATGCCTGTGTCAATACCACTAATAAAGTAAACTGAACCTGTCATGGCATTCTCCGTGCGATGCAATAAATCGGATGATAAGTCAACAGATACTGCTGTTGACCTAACTCATCACTGAATGAAAATTTTTGATAATCTTGATAAAAATCTGCAAGTGTTTGTTTCGTCCAACGAAAATTAGACGCGGTTGCCGTTACACCTGTGGCTTTTAAATGTTGTAAAACGTGTTTCGGATGGTCAAAGTTTAAATGCGCAATTTGCTCTGAAATATGCAAAATTTCAAAACCATTTTTTTCAAGTAAACGCTGAATATTTTTAACAGATAAATAATCTAAACCCTGCCCTGTTAAGGTTTTAATTTCTTCTAGGTTTCGCTGTCCAAAGGTTGAAAAGCAAAAATATGCCTGATGATTTAAAGTTAAAAAACCTTTTTTGAAAATAGCTTCTAAATTTGTCACCCATTGCAAAGCTGAACTCGAAGCAATCAAATTTAAATCTTCTGGAAACTCCAGCTGTTCAATATCGCCAATCAGATATTCTATCTTGGCATTGGCTAGAAAATGTTGCTGAATTTCAGAATAGAGATCATTTAAAATCAGTTTTTTAAACTGTAAATTTTCCATCAATAAATGGCTTAAATTACCCGAACCACACCCTATTTCAAAAATATTGAGCGATAAATGAGATAATAAATTAGGACAATATTCACCTATTAATTCAAATAAATGCTGTGCAATCTGTTTTTGTACAACGGCATGTCCTGAATAGCTTTGCCCTGCTTGTGCAAAACGCAAAGCCACATGTGATTTATTTATTTCAGATTTTTTATTCACGCGATCCATCACCATCAGCTCACAACAATTGTGCAAGCTGAGCAATTTCAACATCGGAAATTTGTGCAGTCAATGAAATACGTAATCGTGAACTATGTTGTGGCACAGTCGGTGGACGCACAGGCATGATGTAAAAACCTGCATCTTGTAAAGCCTTTGCTTTCTCTACAGTTTTTGTCGACTCACCAATAATAACAGGCACAATATGTGAAGTTGATGGGCAATCAAAACCTTTGGAAATCACAGCTTGCTGTAAAGTTTGGCTGATCTGTTGTAAATGCTGACGCTGAGCATTTAGATTCAGCACTTTTTTAAAAATAAAATCTGTCCAAGCCATACAAATGGGCGGTTGTGCAGTACTAAAAATAAGAGGACGCATCGAATTTATTAAATAATCTCGAATAATCGAATGACAAATCAAATAGCCACCAATCGAGGCCATCGCCTTACCAAAAGTTCCGACTAAAAAATCAATATTATCGACTACGCCATATTGTTCAGCACAGCCCAAACCTTGCTCACCACGAACACCAATCGCATGCGCCTCATCGACATACAGCATAACTTTTGAAAATTGCTTTTTAATTCGAACCAATTCAGCTAAATCGGTTTCATCACCATCCATGCTAAAAATGGATTCTGTGACGATAATAATGCGTTCGAAGAGTTCATCTGCATGATATTTTTGTAAAAGCTCTGTCAAATGTCCGAGATCATTATGACGATAACGCACATATTTCGCAGTCGATAAACGAATCCCATCTATCATACTGGCATGAATCAGTTTATCGGCAAGAATCAGCGTTTTACTGTCAGATAATGCAGGTAAAACTCCAATATTCATGTGATAGCCACTGTTAAATAATAGTGCAGAACGACCATGAAAAGCCTGACTTAAACTCGCTTCAAGCTGTTCATACTCTGCGAAATTTCCTGTCAATAAACGGGAAGATGATGAACTCATCCAACGCTGGGCATTTGGTGTTTCATCAAAAAACTGTTCACGAAGCTCAATATCGGATGCTAAACCTAAATAGTCATTCGATGCGAGATTCAACATTTTTTTATGCTGAATGGTGATGTAGCGATCTTGCTGAATATTGGACGTAAATTGACGTAAATTGCCTTGTTGTTTTAGGTCATCAAGCTGGGCTGAAAAATGCTCAAGCAAATGGTTCATGCAACATACTCCTGATTTGGAGTCATGGTTTCAACAACTTCAACCATTTGTTCCAACAAAATTTTTAATTCTTGCTCAGAGATAATGTAAGGAGGCATCACATACACCAATTTTCCAAATGGACGAATCCAAATACCACGGCGTACAAACTCTTGTTGAAGGATTTTCATATCAACATTAAAGGTCAATTCGACTACACCTATTGCGCCTAAAACACGTACATCACGCACATGGTCAAGCTGTTCAAGTGGCTGTAAATTTTTACTTAATTGTTTTTGGATGCGCCCTATATTGGCTTGCCAATCTTGTGAAATCAGTAATTCTGTGCTTTTTACAGCCACCGCACATGCAAGCGGATTTGCCATAAAAGTTGGACCATGCATAAACACGCCTGCTTCGCCTTGACTGATGGTTTCAGCGACTTTCTTGGTAGTTAATGTCGCTGATAAGGTCATGTAACCACCCGTCAAACCTTTGCCTATACACATAATATCAGGTTCGACACCTGCCCACTCCCACGCAAAGAGTTTTCCTGTACGCCCAAAACCTGTAGCAATTTCATCAAAAATCAATAGGATATTGTATTTTTCACACAACAATTTAGCTTGACGTAAATATTCAGGATGGTAGAAACGCATTCCACCTGCCCCCTGAACAATCGGTTCTAAAATTAAACCTGCAATGTGTTCATGCTGTTCTGCTAAGGTTTTCTCAAGTTCAGCTATGTCATCCTGATTCCATTCTTCATCAAAACCCACCTGTGGTGCTGGTACAAAAATCCGATTCGGCAAACTTGAACCAAAAATTTGATGCATCCCCGTAACAGGATCACAAACCGACATGGCATTCCATGTATCTCCGTGGTAGCCCGAACGTGGCGTGACAAAATTGTTTTTAATAACCTTGCCTTGAGCATGCCAAAACTGCACCGCCATTTTCAAAGCCACTTCGACAGCGACTGAACCTGAATCAGCAAAGAAAATTTTATCTAAACTTGGCGGAGTGATTTTAAGCAGTAATTTTCCCAGTTGAATCGCAGGATCATGGGTAAAACCACCAAACATGATATGTGACATATTTTGTAGTTGATCAGTCACCGCCTGATTTAGCTCAGGATGGTTATAACCGTGAATCGCACACCACCAAGATGACATCCCATCAATGAGTTGACGACCATTTTCAAGTTCAATGATTGCCCCTTGTGCCCTTTTCACCTTAAAAGTCGGTAATGGATGTGTCATCGAAGTATAAGGATGCCAAATATGTTGTTGATCAAAAGCTTGATCATCTAATCCGGTTAATGAATTAGTCAATGAATCGGTCATCCTTAACTCCATGTGCAACATCTACAGCAAAAAATTTAATTCACTGATCTTAAACCTGCATGAATTAAAAATAAATTGCGAGATTTGCCACTTATCAGGATGTTTGATTTATTTTTTGTAAATATTGGCAGATTTTGTCAGTTATGCTTTCAAATTGAAAAATAGGAAAGCCATGTGAGCCACTTACTAACTCAACCGCTAAAAACTTTGCATTGAAATTTTGAAGATTCTCTACAACTTTGTAACTAACTAAAAAATCTTGTTTAGCAAACAAATGATATTGATGACCTATATAATTTTTTAAGATACTCACAGTATTAAGTTGCTCCAAACAATTCAAACCTTGTTTTAAAATGTCTAAATTCTGTGGCTGTATCAAACCTTGTAAAGTGACAAATTCTTGCTTATGGGTTGCTGTACCCTGACAAACCATAAAGCCAAATTTACGTAATGTCGCAATGGCATCATGTTCAAAAGACTGTGTAAAGTTCTGAAATGTCAGTTGATCCATTGCCGTATGCCATTCTTCATTTTGTACAAAAGAAGGATTCGATGCTAACGTAATCAAAGTTTTTTGCTGCTGAAATTGTTTTGAAATTTGATCAACCAAGAGTGTTGCAAGTTGCCCACCCAATGACCAACCTATAATTACATCAAAATCTTTGGCTTTTTCTACTTGTTCTTGCAAAATATGCTCATCTAAAGCATTAAAAATATTGATCAACTCAACGATATGACCTTTAGCTTCTAAAGCCTGTTTAAGTGATGCCAACAATTTTGTTCCACCGCCCCAACCTGTAATGAGTAAAATATTTTGCAAGATAGATCCAATTTAAAAGTGTGTTTGTAATGAGTATATCGAGTTCTTAAACAATTATTCATTGCAAATCAATATCAATAACATTATTCACTCACAAGATTTTGAAAAAATTGCTAAGATAAAATTGTACTCATTGAGGGAAGTAACCATATGTCAAATCAACAAATAAAGTCATCAAAAATATGTCATATCAGTCTACTTTCCACCCTACTCATTTTCGGGTTCAATAGTACAGCTCAAGCAGAGACTTCAATTTTATCAGATCCATCAAATCAACAAAAACAATGGGTTGGAAAACCTGCACCCGCTTTTAAACTGCAAGACCAAAACTCTAAATGGCATGAGTTAAAGCAATACAAAGGCAAATGGGTTGTCTTATATTTTTATCCTAAAGACAATTCACCTGGCTGTACCCAAGAAGCCAATGAATTTAAAGCACTTTATCCGCAATTTATTAAAAACAATGCCGTAGTTTTTGGTGTTAGCTTAGATGATGTCAAATCACATCAAAAATTTTCTGAAAAGCTAGGGCTAAATTTCCCAATTCTTGCTGATCAGAATCACCAATTGGCAACGCAGTTTGGTGTTGTACGTAATTTAGGTATTACCAAAATTGCCAAACGTGAAACATTCCTTATCGATCCACAAGGCACTATTGTTTATCACTACAGCAGTGTCAATACACAAACCCATGCAGGGCAAGTATTGGCGGATATTCAGAAATTTTCTAAAAAATAAAATGGTCTATGATGTACTTTAATAAAATACATCATAGATATAATTTCTTTTAAAGAATAAATAATTAATAGTGATGTATTTCACTTTAATACATTCATTTCTTTGTAATTCCAAAAAATTAACAAACTTTCCACGCTTAGCTTTAAACGGGAAGTCAATTGTTAACCCTGAATGACTTGTTAAATTTAAATCATCTACATGATATTCATAGAATTCACCATATTTTGTCTTATATTTACCTGAATAATAGGCACAACCCTCAATAATATTATTAGGATCTTCCGCTTTAAATAGAGCGTACTTTGGCAAAACAATATATGTATATACAGGTCGTATGATCAACTGAAAAAGCATCAATAACAAAAGTAAAAGTATCACAGGGATAAAAACAGTCTTGTGGTTAAAGTCTATCATTGTTTTAAATTTTATCACTGACTATCACCCACTCACACATAGAGCACCTCATCATATCATTATTTTATTCAGTCATAATCAATTACCAATCTTCTTAATATAGATTTTCAATTCCTAAAAAAGTTAAACATTCTTAAATTTTTATTCAATTTCAAAGAAATGCTTTTCTGTCACAAGCTTAATTTTGATCTCATTATAATACCGAATCATTGGATCTCGAACGTCTTTACTTAACATATCAACAAAACTATCTTCTTTCATGAGTTTAGAATACGTTTTATAACCCAAAATTAATTTTTGTGGTTCTGCATTCTCTCTAAAATCTTTAATTCGCTTATTAAGCTCTTTTAAATCAATAATCATATTTACCACTCCCGACTGTTTTACCGACTGTAGCAATTAATTATTACAGTTTAATTGTCACGCTTTTCAAAAATAAAAACTTTAGTTCTATTCATGGAGTTTCAAATTGAATTCATTCTATTGACCAAAAATATCATCAGACTTTCCCATTCTCGTCATTGCACTCTGTACTTTATTTAGTACACTCGAAATACATAACAATTTTAAAGTCATATACAAAGGAACAGCTATGAGCGAGGCTTACATCATTGATGCCATTCGCACACCACGCGGAAAAGGGAAAAAAGATGGTTCACTCTATGAAGTGAAACCGATTACATTACTCACCACATTACTCAACGAACTCAAAGATCGCCACAATTTAGACACCTCTAAAGTTGATGACATCGTACTCGGTTGCGTGACCCCTATTGCCGATCAAGGTGGTGATATTGCCAAAACTGCAGCGATTGCGGCAGGTTGGAACAATGATGTTGCAGGTGTTCAGATTAATCGCTTCTGTGCATCGGGTTTAGAAGCTGTCAATATGGCAGCGCAAAAAGTTCGTTCAGGTTGGGAAGATGTTGTCGTTGCAGGTGGCGTAGAATCAATGTCACGCATTCCAATGGGTTCAGATGGTGGACCTTGGGCGCTTGACCCTGAAACAAATTTAAAATCACATTTTGTTCCACAAGGTATTGGTGCCGATCTGATTGCCACTTTAGATGGTTATAGCCGTTCAGATGTTGATAGTTTTGCGGCAAACTCTCAACAAAAAGCTGCTGCTGCACAAGCTGCAGGACGTTTTGATAAATCTGTTGTGCCTATAAAAGACAAAGCTGGTGTATTAATTTTAGATAAAGATGAGTTTATCAAGCCACAAACAACGGCTGAAGGCTTGGCAAAACTTAATGCAAGCTTTGAAATGATGGGTGGTATGGGCTTTGATGCAATTGCTCTTCAACAGTATCCTGAAGCACAAAAAATTAACCATGTACATCATGCAGGAAACTCATCAGGTATTGTCGATGGTGCTGCAGTGGTATTACTCGCTTCTGAAAAAGCAGTGAAAGAACAAGGTTTAAAACCTCGTGCTAAAGTTCTTGCAACTGCACTTGTGGGTACAGACCCAACAATCATGCTTACAGGTCCTGCACCTGCTGCACGTAAAGCTTTGGCAAAAGCAGGCTTAACCATTGACGATATTGACTTATTTGAAGTGAATGAAGCTTTTGCATCTGTTGTGATGCGCTTTATCAATGAATTGAAAGTTCCTATGGAAAAAGTCAATGTGAATGGTGGTTCTATTGCGATGGGTCACCCACTCGGTGCGACAGGTGCAATGATTTTGGGCACACTGCTTGATGAATTAGAACGTCAAGGCAAAAAACGTGGTTTAGCAACATTGTGTGTAGGTGGTGGCATGGGTATTGCGACCATTATTGAGTTGGTATAAGGAGAATAATAATGAGCGCAATTCAATATGAAAAAAATGCGGATGGTATTGTTATCCTTACACTAGATTCGCCAAATCAATCTGCAAACACCATGAATAGTGACTTTCGTGTCGCTTTAGAAAATATTGTTTCAAAGCTTAAATCTGAAACAGATATGACAGGTATCATTTTCCGTTCAGCGAAAAAAACCTTCTTTGCAGGTGGTGACTTAGACGAGCTGATTCAAGCTCGCCCTGAAGATGCAACACCATTTTTTGAAATGATTCAAAAGATGAAAGCAGAGTTTCGTTATATTGAAACTTTAGGTCTTCCAGTCGTCGCTGCTTTAAATGGTACGGCGCTTGGCGGTGGTTGGGAAATTGCTTTAGGTTGCCACGCACGTATCGCACTCAATGATCCAAAAGCAAAATTCGGTTTACCTGAAGTGACTTTAGGTTTACTTCCCGGTGGTGGTGGTATTGTGCGTATGGTTCGCCTTTTAGGCTTACAAAATGCATTTCCATTCCTCATGGAGGGTAAGCAGTTTGGTGTAGATAAAGCTAAATCTTTAGGTTTAATTCAAGACACAGCTGAAACTATTGAAGAGCTGATGGATAAAGCGATTGCTTGGGTCAAAGCCAATCCAAAGTCACAACAACCTTTTGATGTAAAGGGCTATAAAATTCCAGGTGGTGATCCTAAAACCCCTGCTGTTGCGCAAGTTCTTGCGATTGCACCTGCAATGCTGCGTGATAAAACGAAGGGTTGTTATCCTGCGCCTGAAGCAATTATGTCTGCTGCAGTTGAAGGCGCTCAGGTCGATGTTGATACAGCACTGACGATCGAATCACGTTATTTCACTTACCTTGCGACAGGTCAAGTGGCGAAAAATATGATCGGTACATTCTGGCACGGTCTAAATGCCATTAAAGCAGGTGCAAGCCGCCCTAAAGATATTGCAAAATGGCAAGCAACGAAAGTTGGTGTACTTGGTGCAGGTATGATGGGTGCAGGTATTGCCTACTCAACTGCGACCAAAGGTATTGCTGTTATCCTGAAAGATGTTTCTCAGGAAAATGCCGATAAAGGTAAAGCTTATAGCCAAAAACTTCTCGATAAACGTGTTTCACAAGGTCGCATGACAGCTGAAAAACGTGATCAAGTTTTAAGTTTAATTACAGCGACAGCAAATGCTGAAGATTTAAAAGGCTGTGATTTGATTATTGAAGCTGTATTTGAAAATCAAGAACTTAAAGCAAAAGTAACACAAGAAGCTGAACATTACCTTACGGATGGTGGTGTGTTTGCATCAAATACATCGACATTGCCAATTACAGGTTTAGCAAAAGCTTCTAGAAATGAAGCAAACTTCATTGGTCTTCATTTCTTTAGCCCAGTCGACAAAATGCCGTTGGTTGAAATCATTAAAGGTCAAAATACGTCTGCGGAAACTTTGGCAAAAGCATACGACTATGTTCAGCAAATTGGTAAAACGCCAATCGTGGTGAATGACAGCCGTGGTTTCTTTACAAGCCGTGTATTTGGTACTTTCGTCAATGAAGGCTTGCGTTTACTTGCAGAAGGTGTACACCCTGCACGTATTGAAATGGCAGCGCTTAAAGCGGGTATGCCAGTGGGTCCATTGGCAATTCAAGATGAAGTTGCATTGACTCTGTCTGAACATGTGACCAATGAAACGCGTAAGGCATTGCAAGCTGAAGGTAAAGACTTACCGCACTCGCCTGCCGAAGATGTATTAAAACATATGATTCACGAGTTTAACCGTAAAGGTAAAGCTGCTGGTGCTGGTTTCTATGAATATCCTGAAAGTGCTAAAAAATATCTTTGGAATGGTTTGAGCCATTGGTCGAAAGAAGTGGATATTTCTGAACAAGAAATGATTGATCGTTTCCTCTTTGTTCAATCTTTAGATACTTTGCGTTGCTATGAAGAAAATGTACTTGAATCTGTGGTTGATGCCAATATTGGTTCAATCTTCGGCATTGGTTTTGCGCCGTGGACAGGTGGTGCAATTCAATTCTTAAATCAATATGGTTTAGAAAAAGCATTACTACGTGCCAATACACTTGAAGCAAAATATGGTGAGCGTTTTAAAGCACCACAGAAATTAAAAGATTCTGTTACTCAGGGTAAAATCAGCTAACTTATTTTGATTTTTAATCAACAAAAAGGGATTGTTCGCAATCCCTTTTTTATCTCTAAAAAATACATCTAAAAAATTTGATTCACCATAAAAAAGGCGATATAAAATTGTATCCGCTAGCTTTGAACCATCATTTCACTCAAATTACTGCTGATGAATCATACTGATTCACAAGATTAAAAATATAAGAATCTAATGCATATTTAAGCTAAAAGTATCCCTCAATAAATCATAGTTTTTACATTTTTTTGGTCTGAATATTGTACTTTTCATGTTATAACATTACTTAGTTCTTATCCTTTTTATCTGGAATACTCCCATGTCAGATGCCATTAAGTCTCAAGAAATTGCCAACGAAAAAAAAGGTTGGAAAGGTTTATTCATTGCCGCTGTTCTCAGCGTGTTTTTTCTAGGCATTTTTTATATGGCAATGAGTAATGAACCTGATTATATGCCAAGCAAGCAAAATCAAACTCAGCCTAATAATCAAGCGTCTACAGAACATCAACACAATGGTAAAGCCATGTCTGATGAAGAAATGAAACAGATGAACCATACAGAATCGTCATCTGAACATGCACATTAATAACATTAAAAAATGATTTGATTACGCTTATCGCAGATCAAAATAAAAAAGGCTTATAGCATGCTATAGGTCTTTTTTATTTATATATCGTACAACTCAAAGTGATTGAACTAAATCAAGTAGAAGTATCAAGCATCATAGCCATATCAACATGTGGAATACCACAATCTAAATACTCACTGCCCTGTACAGCAAAACCTAAACTTTCATAAAAATGAATTGCATGAACCTGAGCGGACAGTTTTAATAATGGACGTTGTTCAATTTTTGCCTGAAAAATAATCTGTTGCATCAGTATTCGACCAACGCTTTGACCACGATATTGGCTTAAAACTGCAACTCGACCCACACTGTGATTTAACAATAACCGTGCTGTTGCAATCGCCTTTTGCTCGTCATAAACCATGAAATGCAACGCGATTGCATCTTGATCATCCCATTCATCTTCTGCTGCAATACCTTGTTCTTCAATAAATACAGCTGTACGAATATGACGTGCATCTTGCTCTACAACAGCCCAATCTGCATGTTGAATATTTAATCCTTTCATATACACATTTTTCCTCTGTATTTGCTAAACACTCTACAATTTCAAAAACAATAAATATGTGTAAAGCCGCCACAATTTTTAAATTAGTGTTAATTTAAGTACGAACTACATCATACTTTTACATAGACCTAACTCAAAATATGAAATTTAAAACATTAAAATATACATTCATCCTCAGCACTATCCTTAGCTCAGGAATTGCATCTGCACAGAAAGTTGATGAACCTCGTGCCATTGCGCTAAGTAATGCCATGATTCAAATGTTTGCGACTACACATCTAAACAAGCCAGATGCACAAATCAAAATGACCGCTTTAATCCAAAATGTATCTGAAGCAGATATTCGCAAAGAAAATCAACAGAGTTTATCTACCTTTGCTTCCCCAACAGCGAGTATGTTTGCAACTTTAGAAGAACAATTTGGCGTAAGTGATTTCAAAGTGATTAAACCTGCTTTTGAACATCAACTCAAAACGCAAAATTCTTTTTATCAAAGTTGTAAGATTTCAGGAAAAGTCGCTGAACAACAAAATGACTTACTTGTTCCTATTTTGTGTCAAATCCCCGATTTTGATATGAATACACTCAACATTCCTGAACGTAGAAGTAGCGAAAGTGATGCTCAGTTTATGGCTCGTTCAATTGATACGCTATCGACAAGTTTAGATAAAGCCCCTAAAAAAGCATTTCCAACGCATATTTTAATCCATCGTCAGGATCAACTTTATATCCCTGAAATGGATTCATCACAGTACTTTCCAGGCAGTATCACGCAACAGATTAGTGGTACACCTGAAGAAGAACTCGATACACAAATAGATGAAGAAGATGCCGCACCTTAAAGCCCAATAAATTTTCAATCTGAAAATCAAGGTAATGAGCAACTTTAAAATTAATCATTACCTAAATACACGCTTAAACGATTAACACTTACTACCAATACCCTGCTGATCCCACATATCGTTCAACAATAATTCAAGCGAATGTTGTTGAATACCATACATTTCTTTCAAAGCGTCAATCTGTGCTAAAACGTCTTGATCAGGCGTTGTATAGCCTTTACGCTTCGTTGCTAAAATCATTTTATTTTTACTTGTATGTTCGAGTGCCACAAATTCAAAGACCTTGGTATCGTAGCCGTAGGCTTTTAAAAATAATGCACGAATCGTATCAGTCAACATTTCTGCTTGCTGCCCCGCATGAATACCAAACTGTAACATTGGTTGAAATACAACAGGACTTTTGAGCTGTGGACGTAATTCTTTATGACAACACGGCGCACACATAATCATTTGGGTATTCAATCGAATACCTGTATGAATGGCAAAATCGGTGGCAACATCGCACGCATGTAAGGCAATCATTACATCAAGTTGTTCAGGTTCAAAGGTGCGGACATCGCCCTGAAAAAACTCTAACTGCTTAAACTCAGACTGCTTTGCTACATCTTGGCAAAAGTTCACCATTTTCTCATTGAGTTCAACGCCTGTAACTAAAGGTTGTTGATGATTTTTTTGCAAATAATCATATAAGGCAAAAGTTAAATAACCTTTACCTGAACCAAAATCAACGACATGTAAGGGACGAGAATCCGTTGAAATTGCATCTACTGCACCTGCAAAAATTTCAACAAATTTATTAATCTGTTTCCATTTTCGTGCCATGCTCGGAATAATTTGTGCTTTCGCATCGGTAATACCTAAAGGCTGTAAAAAGTAACTCTGTTGATCGACAAATCGATTTTTTGCACGATCATGTCCTTGTTGTTCATCGACTTTTTTCACTGTATTGTTTAGCTTAGTCATGCTCAATATGGCTTTCTTTTTATTTTTTTTCAGTTGATATTCTTGCTCATACGTCAGCAAGTTCGCTTGTTTACAGTGTGCAAGTAATTCACTCACTAAGGCTAATGCTTCTGTAAGTGAATAGTTTTTAGTCACATCCTGAGTCTTGTAACGATACAATACATTAAGCACCGTATCATTTTGCAGAAGAATTGTACGAACAGTGATTTTCTCTAAATGCTCTAACTCTCCTTTGTATTGGCTTAGAATTAGACGATCAAAGCTTTTTGAATCAATTGCTTGCTGAAAGGCATCGAGCAATTGTTGTTCTTGAACTGAAAATAAAGCCACATCGGACATAACAAAAACCTAAAGGAGATATACCGTGATTTTAAAACGTCTTACCTAAAAGGTAAAATTACATTACTATACATATGTATTTTTAAGAAAACAAAAGCAATGAATACTTCAATCTCTCCCCTACAAACATATGATCCTGTTGAAGAACGTATCAATGGGCTCAGTCATGCCTTGGGTGCTATTCTTGCACTCATTGCGACTTGCTTTATGCTGATGAAGGGTAGTTATTTACCTGCATGGCAGTATTTTGGGCTAATTGTTTATGGTCTGAGCATGATTTTGCTCTTTTCAAGTTCTGCTGTTTACCACTTTTGTCAAGATGAACAAAAACGAGCTTGGTATAAAAAACTAGATCATACCGCTATTTATTATTTAATTGCAGGCACCTATACACCTTTTCTAGCGATTGCTCTGCCAACAGCCAAAGCACATTACCTCCTGATTGCCTTGTGGGTCATTGCTGCAATTGGGACACTATTCAAGTTAATTTTCATTCATCGTTTTCAAAAGATTTCTCTCATTGCTTATTTGGTCATGGGTTGGCTCGCTGTGCTTGTAATTGATGATATGCAACGCTTTTTAAAACCAGATGCATTAAAATTATTAGTAATTGGTGGCTTAGCTTATACGATTGGTGCATTGTTTTATGCCCTAAAAAGAGTAAGATACACGCATGCAATTTGGCATATTTTTGTATTGATTGGGGCAGGATCACAATTCCTATCCATCTATCTTTACGTCATTTAATCCTTTGCCACTCAAAATTCAGTGACCCTGAATGTGTGAAATAGGATTGATCCCGTTGTTTTTTTAAGAAATTACGCCTTTTTTAAAAAGATTACGCTTGAGAACTATTTTTTACTTTTTCAAAGTGTAAGGTCTATCATGGCGTCATCAACATCTACAATTGAAGTTCCAACAAATTCAAAAGCTCGTGTACTTATGGCGAGTTTGGTTGGTACAACCATCGAATTCTTCGATTTCTATATCTATGCAACTGCTGCAGTGATTATTTTCCCGCATTTGTTCTTCCCTGCAAGTACCGATCCGACTACAGCAACAATTCAATCGCTTGCAACTTTTGCCATTGCCTTTATTGCTCGCCCAATTGGTGCAGCACTATTCGGGCATTTGGGTGACCGAATAGGACGAAAAGCAACGCTCGTGGCAGCATTACTGACCATGGGGATCTCGACTGTCTGTATTGGTCTACTCCCAACCTATCATCAAATTGGCATCGTTGCACCGTTGTTACTTGCGCTTTGTCGTTTAGGTCAAGGCTTAGGTTTAGGTGGTGAATGGAGCGGCGCTGTACTGCTTGCCACCGAGAATGCGCCTGAAGGTAAACGTGCTTGGTATGGTATGTTCCCTCAATTGGGTGCGCCAATTGGATTTATTTTGGCAACGGGCTCATTCCTCACTCTCGGTGCATTTATGTCTGAAGCAGACTTTATGCAATGGGGCTGGCGTATTCCGTTCCTTGCAAGTGCTGCCTTGGTGATTGTAGGTTTGTACATTCGTTTGCAATTGCATGAAACACCTGCATTCCAAAAAGTACTCGATAAACAAAAAGAAGTGAATATTCCGTTTAAAGAAGTTATGACCAAACATTGGGGCATGCTTATTTTAGGTACGATTGCTGCGATTTGTACTTTCGTGGTGTTTTATCTCACCACAGTTTTTGCACTGCAATGGGGTACAACGGAGCTAGGTTATACACGTGCTGAATTTCTTAAGCTTCAACTGCTAGCAACTCTATGTTTTGCTGCATTTATCCCACTTTCAGCAATTTTAGCTGAAAAATTTGGTCGTAAAACTACATCAATTGGTGTCTGTATTTTATCGGCATTGTTCGGTTTAGTATTTTCAAGCATGCTTGAGTCAGGTAGCACGCTTGTTGTATTCCTGTTCTTATGTACAGGTCTTGCGATTATGGGGCTGACCTATGGTCCAATTGGTACTGTATTGTCTGAAATTTTCCCAACTTCAGTACGTTATACCGGTTCTGCTTTGACCTTTAATCTTGCAGGTATTTTTGGTGCATCGTTTGCGCCATTGATTGCAACAAAATTGGCGACTACATACGGCTTGTATGCTGTCGGTTATTACCTCACTGCTGCCTCTATTCTTTCACTCCTTGCTTTCTTAGCGATTCGTGAAACTAAAAATGATGATGTGAATAATCAAATCTAAAGATGATTTACACATCTAAATGCCCATAAAAAAGCCAACAAATATGTTGGCTTTTTTATTGTAAAAACGAAGTGTAGCTAAATACGTTGAGAATCAAGCTATAACTTATTGTTCAAGCTCTAAGTCTGCCATCATCAAGTCATAAGTATCATTAAAAACTTCTCGATCACCACCTGCATTGTAAAAACTCGGAATAATAAAAGTCACTATTTCTTGTGTTTCTTGAGTGAAATATAGATGATTGACGAGTGCTTCTAAATCACCATCTGCAATACCACAAGCTTTGATCAAGTCTTCAAATTGTTGATAGAATTTCTTGGCAAAACTCTCTGCATTAACATCATCCGCCGCATGAAATTCATTCTCAAGTGACTTTAGACCTTCTTCCAATTGTGCTGATTGTGATTCAGACAGACCAAAAGGTATTCCAACTTCTTTATAAAATGTCATATTATTGCCCTCTATTGTTTTTATTTGCTTGCTTCAACACGCTTAAATAGACATATGTGAGGCATCGCACATTCTTTATTTTTAGAATATACACGGAAAAAAACAGATAGCCAACCCATTGATAAAAATAAATTTTATTATTTATTAAATGTTTATAATAAAACCACATCTGTTTAAAAAATATTCAAAATAAAAGCTGTGTGAAAATTATTTTTCATCAGTATTTACAGGTTTTTTCATTTTCTATACAGCTTGAGACTATTAAAACTCGACCTAAATTAATTCAATAATATCAATTGTTGGCGGTACACGAAAACGAAATGGTACACCGACCATTCCTGTACCCACACTCACAAACACATCAGCATTATCATGATGATACAAACCACGTTTGTGGCCAAGAATAGATACCTTTTTCATCACATAACTCGTCAACCAAGGTAGTTCAACCTGTCCACCATGCGTATGCCCCGAAAGCATTAATGGACGAGTGGGTAAATCAGGAACCATATCAACGGTATCAGGGTTATGTGACAAAATCAGCCAAGGTTTATCTTGCGGTAATTCTGGCATATAACGCATATCTGCTTTACCTGCCCACAAATCACCAACGCCTATTAAGCGAAATCCATCAAACTCAACAATCTTTCCTTCAATGTCCATGACATTGTTAATCTCTAAAGCATCTTTTAAAAGTTGCTGAATTGGTGGTCCAGGATATTGTTCATCATGATTACCATTGACCGAATAAACTGGAGCTTCAATTTGCTTTAATACTGCTAACTCTTCTGCAAGTTTATTTTCAGGCTCATAGGTCCAATCACCAGCAACGACAACAAAATCAGGTTGTTGTTGATTAATTTTGTGCACAATCTGTTTGAGTTGGCGTTCATGCCCTGAAAATAAACCGATATGTAAATCTGCAATAAGTGCAACACGAACAGGTTTAGGCAGTGGTTTTTTCTGTCCTAAATCATAATGCACATAATTGATCCGAATCATATGTGGTTCAATAAACCGTGCATAAATCAGTAAACTGCTCATCAAAAAAGCAAAAATACTTTCATGTAAAGAGAAGATTTTTATCCAACCTGCGTATAAACTAAAAAAGAACAACGGAAATAATAAATAAGACAGGTAAAATGCCAATAAATGGACAAATGATTTAAATGGATGAATTGTTTCTGTACGTGATTGACTGATCCAGGCTTGGGCAATGCCCCAAATCCCAACAACAGCAAAACACACGTAAAAGTAAAATTCGATTGAATCACTCATCCACATATTAAATCTCAACCTCTAGATTGATCTAATTGATTAATCTGCTCGATCATCACCATGATGATCTCAATTAGCTTAAACATTGAAGACATTATGACTCGAACGCATCAGATACAGGTTCAATTGCATCAATTGAATAACAAAAAAAATAGCATACATCGATCTTCAATATTGATGCTGACGAGCTGTATCTTGTTGAGTCTGTCCGCATGTAGTACCTTGCCCAAGCAAATAGCGCAACATGCAGAATATGCTAAAGATATAGACACATCAGAAACGACTCTTGCCCATATTATTACGCCATTAAAGCAACACAATCCTGAATTAACAGGCTATCATGTCCTCTATGATCCACTTGAAGCCATTGCAGCAAGAATACATCTAATTGATAAATCAGAAAAAACCTTAGATTTACAATACTACATTTGGGACAACGATAAAATCGGTTCATTGGCTTTATATAAAATTATTCAAGCTGCTGATCGTGGCGTTAAAGTTCGCCTGCTCATTGATGATAACAATGCTAAATCGATGGAAGCTATTTATTTGGCTTTAGATCAACATGCCAATATTGAAGTGAAACTCTTCAATCCTTATAAATTTCGCCGTTTACGCCCATTAGAGATGGTCATTGATCTCAAACGCATTAACCGCAGAATGCACAACAAAAGCTTTATTGCTGACAATCAGATTGCTTTAATTGGCGGTCGTAACATGAGTAATCATTATTATAATGTCAGTGAGAACTATCAATTTTCAGATGTAGATGCCATGTTGGTTGGCAAGTCTGTAGATGATATAAGCCATTCTTTCGATGAATATTGGAATGATAGCTATGCCTATCCTGTACGCCAAATTGTCAATCCTGCACAATATAGTTTGCGTTATGAGGGTTTAAAACAACAACTGACACAGCACTACGAAGATATTACCGTGCAAAATTATCTTGATTTAAGCAATCGCTCAAATGACTTTGATAATTGGCTAAGTACCCATGTACAACTCGATTGGGTCAAAGCAGAAGTAGTCAAAGACTCACCTGATAAAATTCGCTCTAAAGCTAAAAAAGAGCAACATATTAATTTCCAAATGATTAAACAATTGGAAAAACCCGAGACGAGTGTCGATATTATTTCCGCTTATTTTGTACCGCAAAAAAAAGGCGAAGAGCGTTTAACTGAACTATCAAAGGAAAATGTTCATGTTCGGGTATTAACCAATTCATTCAAAGCCAATGATGTTGCACTTGTCCATGCTTTTTATGCTAAATATAGAAAAAATTTACTGAAAAATGGTGTAGAACTTTATGAATTTCTCCCTGCTGTTTCAGATGAAGAACTGAAAAAAAGTAATGAAGAACTGTCAGAAAAAACTAAAATTAGTATGAAAGGATTAAGTCGCTCAAGTCTGCATGCTAAACTGATGGCAATTGATGAAAAACAAGTCTTTATTGGCTCATTTAATTTTGATCCACGCTCTGCAAACTTAAATACTGAAATTGGTGTGATTATTAACAGCCCACCGCTTGCCAAAGCCGTGCATCAAACAATGGACAATAATTTAAAAAAATATGCCTATAAATTGGTTTTAAACGCTGAACAGCAAATCAATTGGCAACGCCAAACTCCTCAAGGGATCGTGACACTCACTAAAGAACCAAAAATGAAATGGTGGCAAAAAGCTGGAGTCAAATTTATTTCTTGGCTACCAATTGAAGGTTATATGTAAAACTAACGGAACATGAAGTTCTAACCAATAAAAATGGCAATGAAAGCTCATTGCCATTTTCAATCTAATGTTAAAACTTATAAATCAATTACATCGTGACTGAATTTAAGCCTTTAATATTTCCTTTTGTAACTCTTCTAAACCCTCTTGCATCATCTTTTGAACTTTTTGCGTCAAACTTTCAACCGTATGACCTTCTACAGAAATAGCAGGAAATGTCTTCAAATGTGCAGTCACTTTTGGCATTTCAAGTACTGCTTGCACATGTGCTGCAAAACTAAGATCACCGACATAAGGTGTAATCGTATCGAGTTGACCATTTTTATTGACATAGCAAATCAAGCAGACTTGTACAGGTTTTTGCGCTTCAATGGCAGCACCTAAAATACGCCCATGCACTTTTTTAACTTTTGTTCCATCTGTTGTCGTTGCTTCAGGGAAAAATAATACGGGAATATCATGCTTCAAAAAATCTGTAATCTGTTCACGAATTCGAACTGAATCACCCGAACCACGCTGAATAAATAAAGTTCCACCACCTTTTGCCAACTTGCCCAACACAGGCCACTTTTCAATTTCAGCTTTTGCCAAAAAGAACACTCGTGCACCTGAACCAAGTACAGCGACATCTAGCCATGACACATGATTACTCACCCATAGGGCTGGCTCTCTTGGAATTTCACCATGTACTCGAACATCTAAATTAAAAACATCACATAAGCGACGACAAAAATACTGCACATAACGGGTATTTTTAGGATTATTTGGATCTTTATACAATTGATGGCGATATACCAAATAAAAACCTTCAGAGATCACGGCAGTGCCTGTCAGTAGTTTTTTACTGTATAAAAATGCACGAGAAACTAGATTCAATTGAGAGTTTTTTGACTTTACTGTGGTTTTTTCTTGAGTCATAAATATTCACTAAATGGAAAGATTGCTGAACGACTACACATTATTCTATACAGATCTCTGCGAAGTTGCATTGATCATAAAAACACAATTATGTTGTCAATTCATTTACACTAAGGTTTTATACCTGCGTGAGCAAAAATATCTGTGGAATCGGCGCTACAACATCAGGACACTGAACATACCCTTTTGGTCAGTATTTCCGTTCAAATTCTCGATGATCTCGATACTGAAGAATTTCGATTACTCGCAAAATCTGCTGGTGCAGACATTCTTGAACATATTCATGTTCAACGTGTTAAACCCGATCCTAAATATTTTATTGGCTCAGGAAAAGCGGAAGAAATTGCTGAACGTGTACAAGCATTAGAAATCGGTTTGGTGATTTTTGATCAAGCACTGACACCAAGTCAGGAGCGAAATTTATCTCGTGTTTTGAACTGCCGTGTTATCGATCGTACTCGTTTAATTTTAGATATTTTTGCACAACGTGCGCGTACTCATGAAGGAAAATTACAAGTTGAATTGGCACAACTTGATCATTTATCTTCACGTTTAGTCGGTTTGGGTGTATCACTCGATAGTCAAAAAGGTGGTATTGGTTTACGTGGACCAGGTGAAACTCAGCTTGAAACAGATCGCCGTTTGCTCCGCATACGTATTGGGCAACTCAAAGATAAACTTGAAAAAGTTCGTCAGACTCGTATTCAAGGACGTGCAGCAAGGCAAAAAGCAGCCATTCCAACGGTTTCCTTGGTCGGTTATACCAATGCAGGAAAATCTACACTATTCAATATCTTAGCAAAATCGGATGTTTATGCGGCGGATCAACTCTTTGCAACGCTTGACCCAACTTTACGCAGACTCACTTGGGATGGCATTGGCACATTGGTTTTAGCCGATACTGTTGGATTTGTTCGTAACTTAGCCCATGCCTTGGTTGAATCCTTTAAAGCCACTTTAGAAGAAACGCTAGAGGCAACGCTACTCTTACACGTGATTGATTCAAGCAGTCCTGATGTAGAAGAACAAATTGAAGCAGTTGAAAAAGTACTGAAAGAAATTGGCGCAGATATTCCGATTCTTCGTGTATATAACAAAATTGATCAATCAGGTGAAGATGCTAAAATCATTTATGCTAAACCGCATGTACCTGATCGTGTTTATGTTTCTGCACATTCATCGCAAGGATTAAATCTATTACGTCAAGCAGTACAAGAATGCTTAATGGGACAAATTCAAAGTTTTGATCTCGTACTTAAACCTGAATATGGCAAACTTAAAAACCAACTTTATACGTTAAATGTCATCCAATCTGAACAGTATAATGAACAGGGAGAATTACTTTTACGGGTCAATATTGCGCCACATAAACTTGAACAATTAATTCGTCAAGCACATCTTCCACTCCGTGAAATATTGGGTTCGAAAGCAAAAATGTTCGAAAAGTCATTGGAAGAATTTGAAATTAAGCGTTAAATAGGTTAGAACGTAAATGGTAGAATTTTACTCAAATAAGACAGCACATGGATCAGTTTAAAAATATCGATTGGCAAGCATGGATTGGCACACTTGCCCTTATCATCGTTGTACGTGAAAGTGCTGTGTGGATCATGACACAGTTCAGCCATCCTGAATTGGGCAATCTGGTTGGCTTACTCAGCCTACTCGGTGTTTTGCTTCTTTGGCGTAAATTCAAGAAAATTCCCGCTCGTCTTGTCGACACCAACAATAAACTGATGAAAGAAAGCGGCTTTGCTTTTCTTCCTGTTTGTGCAGGTTCATTATTAATGTTGGTTTCAATGGGCAAAGAAATTCCATTATTTTTATTGGTGATGTGTGTGAGTACACTGATTCCATTGTGGATTTACGCAAAAATGGCAAAAAAGTGGCTTTAGGAGCTTCATTATGTTCTCTGTACTCATCGGTTTCCTAATCACCTTTATTGCATATATTGCAGCAAAACCTGTCAATAAGCGCTTTCCACAAATCCCTTTATTGGTCATTGGCATGTTCTTTGTCATTGCACAATTGTTAATCTTTAAAATTCCATACGAAAAATATAATGCTCAAATGAATGGGCTTTTTAGTCATTTGCTAGGTTACGTTACTGTTGCACTTGCCATTCCATTGGCTTCAATGCGTTATGATGACCTACCCTTTAAATCAATTGTCGGCATTTTAGTATTTGCAAGTCTTAGTGCTGTGGCTTTACCTATGAGTTTGGCTTATCTACTGCATATGTCTGAACCAACCATTATGGCTTTTGCTACACGAGCGGTAACGACCCCAATTGCCATTAATATCGCAACGCTGTTGCACTCACCAGTCACATTGGTCATTTTAATTGTAATTTTATCTGGTGTGATTGGTGCAGCATTTTCATCCATTATTTTACGTAATATAAATGATGAACGTGCATCAGGTTTAGCCTTAGGGCTTGCGGCACATGCTATTGGCACAGCACAAGCTTGGCAACGAGGTGCTGTTGCAGGTCGTTATGCAGCCTTTGGTATGGCGGTAAATGCTGTATTTACTGCAATCTGGCTTCCGACATTTATGCACTTTATAAAATAACTGTGATTTAGTTAACATTTCACATGATTGCATCGGGTAATTTTTCATCTTAATATAGAGCTTATACTCTCACTCCTCCCAAGACAGGAACTTAAGTATGCAATGCAAGACCTTACTATCTGCACTCTTATTGACCGTTTTTACTGCAACCGCTGCCATAGCACAGGACATTACGGGTACATGGAAAAGCATTGATGACAAAACTGGATCATCAAAAGCTATTTTAACGATTCATCAGGAAAAGAATGGCACTTATACAGGTAAGGTCGTCAAAATTACTCCACGCCCAGGTTATACACCGCGTGAAACGTGTATTGACTGCCCTGCACCGTATACCAACAAACCTATTCTTGGACTTGAAGTTCTTAAAGACCTTAAAAAATTGAATTCGGAAGAATATGCAAATGGTCGTATTCTTGATCCATTGACAGGCAAAACCTATTCTGTAAAAGCAAAACTCAGTAGTAATGGTAAACGTTTACAACTTCGCGGTTATGTCGGTGTGTCTGCACTTGGGCGTAGCCAAACTTGGATTCGTGAAAACTAAAACTCGTTTTCACCTGACAGCATTATAAAAAAAATTAAAATACCCCCCAAATATAACAAGGATAAATAACGATGAAAAAAGGATTTTTCTGCTGTCTATTACTTAGCTTCGCAAGCTATACCTCTGCTGCCGATATTGCAGGGGTATGGCGAACGATTGATGATAAAACTGGCTATGTACGAGCGCATATCAAAATTACTAAATCGGATAATGGTGTTTATACAGGAACCATTATTCAAGACTTTCCTGCACCAGGTGAAACGCCATTATTGCAATGCAACAATTGTCCTGCACCTTATACGAATAAACCCCTCATTGGCTTAGATATTCTTAAGAATTTAAAAGCAGACCCAAAACATCCAAATCTTTATATAGGCGGTTCAGTTTTAGATCCTCGGGTTGGAAAAATTTATCATGGTAAAGCAAAGCTCAATGCGAATGGTAATAAAATGACACTGCGAGGCTATATCGGTATTTCGATTGCTGGGCGCAGTCAAACATGGATTCGTCAAGAATAATCAAAAGGACTGATCTGACCTTTTGTCGGATCAGTTTTTTTATTTTATCCTTCATTTTGATCTTACAGATGTAAGCAACCTAGTTAATTAACAAAATATTCAATAATTTACAAATACTTATAAAATAAAATCTAAAATTTTCTCCAATATTATTCCCTCTATACTTGATTAATTCATATTTTCACAATAAATGAAATCACATAAATAATCTATTATGTGATTTATTTTACCTTTTTAATGAACTATAGTGCTTCAATTATTAATACTATATTTTCAATAACAAGAGACTAACTATGGAGACCTATTTCATAAAGGATCCAAATCTCATTGAAATACTTCTTTAATTAAAAATAATTGAGTGACCTAATGATGAAAAATATAATACTGAACAACAAAATAATAGCCATAATTTTTACATTACTCATATGTGGTAGTCAGATGGGTTTCGCAGAAGATATCTCAGGACTATGGCAAAGTATTGATGATAAAACAGGTAATGTGAAAACGACTGTTGAAATTCGATCTGATGCTCAAGGTATTTACAGCGGTACAATTAAATCCATTAGCCCTCGTGTTGGCTCTAAACTACAAGAAACATGTGTAAGTTGCCCTGCACCTTATACCAATCAACGCTTGGTTGGCTTAAAAACCATTACAGGACTTAAGCATGTGTCTGGCAATGATTATGCTGAAGGTCAAATTTTTGACCCAATTTCAGGTAAACAAGCGAGTTTAAAAGTAAAACTCAGTGCTAGCGGTAACCGATTAAATTTACAAGGTTTTTCAAATAATATAGCAGGTCGAACTCAAGCATGGATTCGTGTGAAATAGTGTTTAATTCTAGATTCTATTTACTTGATATTATCGATTCATGCTTCATCCATCTAAATTTAAAACAGACAAATGAAGCTTGATTAAATTAACTGAATATTACGGGTTAGGTTTTAAATAGCTTAGACCTGTAATTTTCAGCTGAATATCCGCTTTAGCAGGAATCGCAAGAGCAAAATTATTTTGCAATGAATTGGCAAAATTACCCGAATAAATTTTTGCACCCTGATGGGTCAAATTCGATTGACAATCAATATAAATTTTACCCCCCATATTTTCCCACAAACGACAAAAACCATAATCTTCAGATAAATAGCGGTTTGTTTCAGGGTCAACCATGACATCAAAGAAACGGTAATGTAAGCCTTTGTTTTCCACACCATGCGAATCTGAAACATACTGTAATTCGGGATAGTGTTGCATCATTTTTTCAAAAACGGAACGTTTAATGACCATAAACCCTGTGGGTGCTTCAGCCATTTCCAAAAAACCATCTTCTTGAATATCAAGTTGAAAAAAATCTGCTCCTGCAGGTACACGAGCATTGACCGTATATTTTTGATATAACGCTTTAAATTCAGCATAAGTCATATCTTTTGGTAAGCCATCTACTGGCCATTCTTCAGTTTTCAGCGGATAAACCCCCGCTACAATTTCATAGTCCGCTTGAAGTAAACGCAGTGCTGCCTCAGGACTAAAGCCAATGTCTGAATCAATCCAGAAAAGATGAGTCCATTCAGGATTCTGTAGAAAGGATGCAACACAGTTATTACGTGCACGAGTGATGAGACTTTCACCTTGCATCAGCAAATATTGTGTAGGCATTCCAATGTGAAGCGCTGTATTTTGAAAATTCAACAAAGAATTTACATAGTTATGAAAATATTTTCCATCATGACTTGGGGTAACAATAAGTGGATAAATCGTTGTTAATTGTTCAATAGAAAGCATTTTCTTTATTCCATCTTTTACAGCAAAATTGCTTTTTTCTTCTCGTCTAACATAACAATTTTTATATTAAAATTCTGAATTTTCAACATATATTCACTACTTTATTTCATTCTATTTTCTCACTAAATTTTTAAATCAAGTTCAATAAAAACTAAATATTAATTTTTAATGCACCATATTGAATTCATAGTTAAATAATACTTAATAAAAAATTTTAATTATTTTTTAATTAAAAAATTAATATGCATACATTTTATCCGATTAAAAATAATGTGATTTATTTATCTTTTTAAACAAAATAAAGTGACTTTTGATACAAAATACCTCGATAAACTAGCAATTCAATAATGGTCTTAAATAATTTATTTATAGCCATTATTCATAAAGTTTGATTAAAACAAATGAGTAAAATAATATGAAAAACAACTTTAAATTACTTTCTCTTGGCCTATTATTGGGTTTCAGTACATTAACTTCAGCGCAAGATATTACAGGTCTTTGGCAAAGTATCGATGATAAAACAAGTGAAGTGAAAGCCATTATCGAAATCAGCCCCAATGATCAAGGGATTTATACTGGAACTATTAAAACCATTACACCTCGTGTTGGTTATCAACCTAAAGAGCTTTGCTATAAATGCCCTCCTCCTTATACCAATCAACCGATTTTAGGACTGAAAACCTTTACAGGGCTTAAACTTGCTAAAAACAATGAGTATGCTGATGGTAAAGTCATCGATCCACTCACAGGTAAAATATATAACTTAAAAGCTAAACTGAGTACCAATGGAAATCGTTTAAATTTACGTGGTTACGTCGGCGTTTCAACCATTGGACGTAGCCAAACTTGGTTACGAGTAAAGTAACCATCACTTTCAAATGATTGTTCAACTATTTGTATTATTTATTGAGTTTTTAATTTACGTATTCATAAAAAAAGCCACTGAAGTGGCTTTTTTTACTGACTTAAAATCGAGTAGTTACATTGCAGGATTATCAACGGCGAAAGACTTTTTATCTTCAAGACGATAGGCAATTAGTTGATGTCCCCAAACTGCCCCACCATCGACATTTTGAATACATTCATTAATGGTTTTGCCCTGTAATGCAGCCCAATGTCCAAAAACAATTTGATGGGTTTTTGTGGCTTTTGAGTCAAACTCAAACCATGGCTGAAAACCTTCAGGCATTGATTCATCAAGTGAATCTTTAAAACTAAATTCTAAACGCCCTTCTGTATCAGTCAAACGCATACGAGTTAAGTAGTTAGTAATACAGCGTAAACGGGCATTGCCTGTCAGTTCATCCGACCATAGGTTGGGTTCAGAACCATACATTTCTTTGAGAAAGGTATCCATGACAGTAAAATCATCATCAGACAAGACCACCTCAACTTCTTTGGCTAAAGTTGCGGCTTGCTCTGCTGTCCAAATAGATGGAATTCCTGCATGCGTTAAAATTGTATGTTCATTTGGAAATAGACATAAAGGTTGTTTGCGTAACCAATCGATCAGATCATCACTCTCTAGAGCATGAATCACATCATCAATTTTATCTTTGTCTTTCAAAACTTTAATGCCACGTGCGACAGCCAATAAATTGAGATCATGGTTACCCAAAACCGTTGCAGCGACACCACGATCCACTAATTTTTTAATAAAGCGTAATGCACCAATTGAGTTTTCACCCCGTGCGACTAAATCACCTGCAAACCAAATAAAATCTTGATCTGCATCAAATTGAATCTCTTTGAGTAATGCTTTTAGCGCTTCAAAACAGCCCTGCACATCACCAATGACATAATTATATCGAATTTTGTCGCACGCCATTTTAGATTCCCACCATTTGATCAGATAAAGCTACAAATTGTGCAAGTGTCAACGTTTCAGGACGTGCCATTGGATCAATGCCTGTATTTTCAAAACCATCTTCAACTAACATACCTTTTAAGCTATTACGCAATGTTTTACGGCGTTGAGTAAAGACATGTCCAACCAGTCGAGCCAAGGCTTTTTCACTTTTGGCAATAATCGGTTTCGTCGCATACGGCTCTAAACGAAACACAGCTGACGTTACTTTTGGTGGTGGATTGAATGATCCCGGTGGGACTTCAAATAAATACGTTGGTTTACAGAAATACTGAATCATCACTGATAAACGACCATATTCTTTAGTATTTGGTGATGCGGTAATACGGTCAACCACTTCTTTTTGCAACATAAAGTGCATATCTTTGACTTTATCGCCAAATTGCAAAAGGTGAAATAATAAAGGTGTAGAAATATTATAAGGTAAGTTGCCGACTACACGTAATGGTTTATCATCTTTAAACAATGTGGTGAAATCGAATTTCAGTGCATCGGCTTCAATAATCGTTAAACGCTCAGGATGTGGCACACGACCAGGTAAACCTGCAGCCAAATCACGGTCAAGCTCAATCACGGTTAAAGCATCACATTCACCAATTAATGGTGAAGTCAACGCTGCAAGACCAGGACCAATTTCAATGATATTTTCACCTGTACGTGGATGTACCGAACGTACAATTTTAGCAATCACACGTTGGTCATGTAAGAAGTTCTGCCCAAAACGCTTACGGGTATGATGCCCTTCATCTTTGGGGTTTAAGGCATTAATCTGATACATAAAAAATTTCCAACGGGTAAATAAGACAAAATCAGTGAGGTGCCAATTTAAGCGTTAAATTGACAATAAACTTTTCACCTGCTCCGTATCTGCAAGGGAGAATGCAGTCACAGCTCGACAGAAGTTTGGAAAAGTAAACCATCTTCGTATTCTTGATGGCTTCACCAGAGTGGTGTGATTTTAACACAGGTAAAGCCTGATCGTGATATATCGCCAAAACTGCATCTGTATGTTGTTATTGCTTAGAGATTCAATAAGTCTTTTCAAAGTGCTTGGAATGATACAAAAAAGCATTCCGTCTAACTTTTTAAACATAAAATCATTTCAATAATATATAGACTCTAGTGCGCTGTATTTCGCTCTAATTGATTCAGTTTAATAAATATTTCATCAGAAATTTCAACATTATCTCTCGCTGCTTGATAGGTACTTGCCAAAGGTTCACGTTTTTGCAGTAACTTAAATGTTTCAGAATCTAAAATCACCTGAATATCTTCTTGAATGGAAAGCAGACTTTCACGCATTTCGGTATCTTTAACTCGCTCAACACCTAATTCTGCATTGCCATTCAGTTGTGCGTGCAAATACACATTAAATGTTTCTAGATCAGCCAAAAAATCATCCATACTATGTCGAGAAAATTCATTTGATTTGGATAAACTACCGATTGAACGCAATATTCTCTCGCCCATAAACACTTGGTTTTTTGCAATGACCACTTGCGTTGCAGGATAATTTTTCCGTGCCATCATATCGGTTAATAAATTATACTCAGCTTGAATATTCGGAATTTGTTCAAAAACAACGATTTGATAATCATACAACCTGTTTAAATTGTCTTGGTTCTTTGCAATAACATCAATGTTCTTACTGATTGCTTGGCTATTTGCAAGCATTTGGCTTAAATCTTGATGATTTGAATCATTTTTTTGTATTAAATACATCGTTTGATTCAGTTTTTCTTGACTCCGTTTTAAGACTTGGATTGATTCTAAACTCCCAGATTCCACCGCTTCTTCAGACTGCTTCGGAATCAAAAGTGACAAGACTTTTAACTCACACAGATTTTGCGCAGTCATTGGTGTTGAACATGCAGATAAAACTGTTGTCATTAATAGTAATGACAACACACTCACTCGCCTAATGATGGACGGTGTTTCTCTCTGTTTTTTATTATGAATCATCATCGACATGTTCAGCCTCTTCTTGATATTAGTTTTATTAAAATTATGATGATTTTACTTAATAGCGTGCCAATTCTAACGCCAAATCAACAGCAATATTTAAACTCGAACTTTTTGCCTGCCCTGTACCTGCAAGAGAAAGCGCAGTGCCATGATCAACCGAAGTCCGAATAAAAGGCAAACCCAAAGTAATGTTAATGGCTTCACCAAAACCCTGCGCTTTTAACACGGGTAAACCTTGATCGTGATACATCGCCAAAACAGCATCGGCATCTTTTAAATTTTCAGGAGTAAATAAAGTATCGGCAGGCATACTCCGACTCATATTGATGCCTTGCTCACGGTAACTTTCAAGCACAGGATTGATCACTTCAATTTCTTCCATGCCCAAATAACCATCCTCACCTGCATGTGGATTTAAGCCACAGACTAAAATATGTGGTTGTTTTATTTTAAATTTGGTTTTTAAGTCATGAATAAGAATATCAATGACCTGATGTAAACGCTCTTTAGTAATCGCATCTGCAACATCACGTAAAGGTAAGTGCGTTGTTGCCAAGGCAACACGTAAAGTTTTAGTAGCGAGCATCATTACGACACGCTCTACGTCAGCAAACTCTTGGAAATACTCAGTATGACCGCTGAAATGAATACCTGCATCATTAATGACAGACTTTTGAACAGGCGCAGTCGCAACACCAACACTTTGTCTTTGCATTGCATAAAAAGCTGAACGACGAAGTTGTTCTAATACATAAGCTGCATTTTTTGGATTTAACTCGCCTAAAACGACATCTTCATATAAAGGCACATGCTCAACATAAAGTTGACCTTGTTTGGAAGATTCGGTTTGCCCCATATATTCAATCAGTTCGACATTTTTATTCAAAATTTTGATACGATCACGTAACATATTAATATCTGCCAATACCACGATTGGGCGCTCATCAATACGATCTGCCAAACTCAAACAAATATCTGGACCAATACCCGCAGGCTCACCACTGGTAATATATAAGGGAAGCATAAGCAACCTGAAAAAAATAATCTCAAGATAATCAGTTTACATAATCTTAAAAAAAAATTCTGATATTCTTATTTAAAGTTATTCAAAGTCATGCCATTTAAATAAGCAATAAAAGTGGCAACATAGATCAAAATGCCCAGTACAAAAAAAAAATAAAACTAATTTTCAAAAAATACTGTCTTTTTTTAGGTTTAGACTGTAATAAAAAAAAGAGAGGAATAACAAAGCAAACGAGATAAGTAACATATACGAAAGGAAACTTAATGATTAACCCGAACATAACAACAAGTAGAATTGGAACCAGTAAAATACCCCACGAAATCGCAATCATTGTTGCTAATAAAATGAATATCGTCCAAACACCTGAATTTGGATGAATAATTAAATAATATAATGGGAAATATACTGTTGCTAGAAGATGGAGTAATACGATGAAACGAACATTCTGAATATTTATTATCATCATCAAAACTCATTTCAATTAAGCCTAACCTTTTCTTATTTATAATAAAAAGACTTATAATGCACAAATATTATATTACATAAAAAAGATCTAGTTAAATAACGAGCAATCCTTTATAATTCAGCGCTTGAAATCCTAAATTTCAATTGTGAATCTATGTAATTTCATGTAGAATTTGCTCTCCTTTTGTTTGGACAGATTCCATAGTCCAAACCAACTATAATAGGTAGTGGTTTAATGAAAACTCTCAGCGCTAAGCCAGCTGAAGTTCAACACGATTGGTACGTTGTTGATGCTTCTGGCAAAACTTTAGGTCGCCTTGCGACTGAAATCGCTCGTCGTTTACGCGGTAAGCACAAAACTTCTTATACTCCCCACGTTGACACAGGCGATTATATCGTTGTAATCAATGCTGAAGAAATTACTGTAACTGGTAAGAAATCTCAAGATAAGAAATACTATCGCCACACTGGTTTCCCTGGTGGTATCCGTGAGACTAACTTTGAAAAGTTAATCGCTCACAAACCAGAAGCAGTTTTAGAAAAAGCTGTTAAAGGTATGTTACCAAAAGGTCCTCTTGGTTATGCAATGATCAAGAAAATGAAGGTTTATGCAGGTACTGAGCATCCACATACTGCTCAACAGCCACAAGTTTTGGACATCTAAGGGATACAGCACATGGCTACTAATTATGGTACAGGTCGTCGTAAGACCGCAACTGCACGTGTTTTCCTATCAGCTGGTACTGGTAAACTCGTAATCAACAACCGTTCTTTAGAACAATACTTCGGTCGTGAGACTGCTCGTATGGTTGTTAACCAACCTCTTGAGCTTCTTGATGCTGTTGGTAAATATGACCTTTACATCACTGTTGCTGGTGGTGGTATTGGTGGTCAAGCAGGCGCAATTCGTCACGGTATTACTCGTGCATTGATCGCTTCTGACGAAACGTTAAAACCTGCTCTTCGTCAAGCTGGTTTCGTTACTCGTGATGCTCGTGAAGTTGAACGTAAGAAACTTGGTTTACGTAAAGCTCGTAAACGTCCTCAGTTCTCTAAACGTTAATTCGTTTACCGAATCGGACAGAAAACCTCGGCATTTGCCGAGGTTTTTTTATGCATATACTTTATTTTTTATTATTTTTATTTGAACAGTCTTTTATTGCATCGATTATACCGTCTGCTGCAACGGACTCTGTGATTATGCAACCATTGTCTTCATAAGTATTAATATTTTTGGAGAATTTATGATCTTTGGGAATAGGAGCATTACAAGGTTTATCTGTTTTTTCGTTTACCATTTTAACTGGCCCATCATTATAAATTGTAACTTTACAGCCTTTTACGACATATTCACGCTCAATACCCCCATAATACGCATCCTCAGAGGCACTTGAAGCTATATCACAAGAATCATTTTCAGAACATGCTGACCCAATATTAACAGTGGCAATCGCATCTCTGGTCGTTTCACAAGTTGGGTCTGCCTGACATGCAGACTCTTCTGCAAGTATCATTACCTCCTCATCTTGCATAGAAGATTGCTTCTTGGCATAAGTATTTGATAATCCCATCATCAAAAAAATGATAATCCATGTTTTTGTAAAAATCCTTAGTCTATTTCTTAATATAATCACGCTGTAATCCCTCTTTTTAACTTTTCAAGTTCACTATCTATCGTTATCTTAGAAAAGTTAAGATGATTTTTATGTCTAATTTTAGTATTCTAGATTATTCACTTTGCATAGCTTTGGACATAATGTCAGTCGAAACTGCACCTCCACAAGGGATTACGTTGTATAGCCACGAGGATGATTTTCGTTCACACTGGATTCGATTTCTACTTGCTGAAAAACAAATAAAATATCACTTGATCATTGTAAGTGAAGATGACGAAGATTTAGCGAGTTTAAATCCTTATAACCAACTTCCGATGCTCATTGAAAATGATCTAAAACTTTTCAATACTACGATTATTTCTGAATATATTGATGATCGTTATCGTCAAAATAAACTCTATGCCGATGCACCTGCACCACGCGCGGAACAACGCCAATATATTTGGCGACTTGAACAAGATTGGCTCAAATTAGCAGATATCATCTTGTGTCATTCAGATACGCTCAAGCCTGCTGAAGCCAAAAAAGCTCAACAACAATTGAAAAATATTCTGATTTCTCTAACTCCCTTGTTTCAGCATTATCCTTATTTTATGTCTGAACATTTCAGTATTTTAGATTGTATGCTTGCACCCATTTTTATTCGCTTAAACCAAATGGGTATTGAGCTCCCCCCACAACAATGCCGCCCTATCCTCCTGTATTATCAACGTATTTTTAAACGTCCTGCCTTTTTAAAGTCCATGACGTTACAAGAAAAAAATCGTTATAGTGCATTGATTACCCATTAAAAATAAATTTTGAGTATTTAACTATGTCTGAGCAAGAATTGAATTTAACCCCTACACGTCCTTATCTAGCTCGTGCAATTTATGAATGGATTTGTGATAACAACCTTACCCCATATTTATTGGTCGATGCCACCCAACCACATACAGATGTTCCAACTCAATTTGTGCAAGATGGTCAAATTGTGCTTAATATTGCGCCACATGCCGTACATCAATTTCATATGAGCAATGATGCCATTCGCTTTTCTGCTCGTTTTAGTGGTGCATCAAAAGATATTTATGTACCTATTTCTGCTGTTTTGGGTCTTTATGCACGTGAAAATGGACAAGGAATGTTCTTTGATCCTGACGAATATGCCAATGTTCAAACCGATGAAGATGCTTTAGAATCTAAAGTAGCTGAAACAGAAGAACAAAGTGTCACAAAGAAAAAATCGACGCTGAGATTACTAGACTAATTTAAATACAACCTGATGGAGTAGCTTATGGCTTTTGATTTAGTACATTATTTTGCAGAGCAGATTAAGATTCAAAAGCCAGCTCTTCTGAGCGAGTATCCTGTTGCCGAACGTAATGCATATATTGAAGAAATAAATATTCTATGTTTAGGTAAACTTATTAGTTTATGGAAAACTGATCAAAATGCTGTTTATCAAGAAATTCAATCGCAAGATCGTCTATATATTCAAGAAATTGCCCGTCATTTAACAACATCTCCTGATAATAAATCAGCACTTGCTAAAAATGATATGGAATCTAGCTATACTGAGATTTTAATTCTACAGTTTGCAGAGTTAAAACAACTCGATACCACAGGAAATTTCGGTCAAAATGGTTTAGGAGAATTGCTCCTTGGACAGATTGAACATCTATCTGGTCATGCCCCTGATTGGGTTTGGTCAACAAACAATCTAAAAGAGCTTATTGGCTCTCAACCTCTAGTAGAAGAAGAGCTATCATTAGAAGATACAATGAAAGAGTTCAATCAAATGGTTCATCAAACAACAGACTTACATGCAACAGCGGATCATGCTGTCACTGAAACAACTTCACAGCCTACTACACCAACTTGGGGACGTATTGCTGAACCTTTAGTTGCTTTGGTGGTTTTATGGGTACTATACAGCGCAGCGCAGCATATTTTCGCTTAATTCAAAATAAATCAAAAAGTGACCTATATGGTCGCTTTTTTTCACGTTCATCCACTCAAAAATGATAAATAAATATATGCCACCAATTTAAGTGATAAATATCACATATTTTACATATTAAACAAATAAATCTGCATTTTTATTAAATTATATTAATAGTACCGAGTAATAATTCTTGATTATAAAAAAATTAATTAGTGATACTGATCAGCTCTGTAGATTTTTAAAAAAATAAACTATAATTTCCTAATACATGACAATCATAATAATTTTTTAAAATATTCACTTACAGTAAAGCGAGCCCATTATGAAAAAACCTAGGTTTAAAGTTATTGATAAACCTGATAAAGTATCTTCTATCATGGCTTCAATTCAAAATCAAAAATCATTTTATGCAGTAATATCAAATTTAAAAATCTACATTATTAATATTTTCTTTATTTTAAAAGTTATTGGTAAACAAAAATGGGATAGTATACTTTTAAAGAAGATTGTTTTTAGGCGATTGTAAGACTAATTAGCGGTATATTCATATAATTTAAAACAACATATTACGTGATGCATTTAAAATTTTATTAGAGTCGTCTTATGAACAATATTCGTATCAATATCGCGATTTCAGGTCTTAGCTCATCATCGACAGATCAACTAAAAATCTGTTTGCGACAAATACTACCAACTGATGTTGGTATTAACTGGAGCAATATTGCGGATCAAAATATTGACTGCTTATTTGTTCATGAGCATTTCTATGATTCAGATCATGTTCAACGTATCATTGTTAAGCAAAATACACCTTACCTCAAAATTTCACGCAATAATCCTCCTCTAGATCAGCCCAATCGAGATACACTCTATTTACCAATTCAAGCAGATGAATTTTTTCAAAATTGGATGACAATCCATGTATTACAAAAACTGGATAGAACATTTTTAGAAGACAATACTTTAGATATTACATTAAGCCAAATTGAACATCCGATTGAGATCGATGAAATTAAACTCTCCATCATTCAGGATTTGTATCAGTATGATACTAGAAAGTTTCATCTGACAGATCAGCAAGGTACACTTGCAATTACCGATCGTCGTAATCATCAGGTATGGCTCGATCCATCAAGAAGTGAAATTCGAACATCAGGTACAGCACATTGTGCCGATGCTGTACTGACTGACTTTGTTAAAGTTTCAAGAAAAAATGCTTATAATCTAGAAAACTGGATGTTCACCTTGGGTTGGAACTCAAAAATCACATCTGAAATGCCACATGAAAATGATTACTATAAATTGAATTATTGGCCACAATTACTTGATGACCAATCAAAGAATATCGTCATTAAACTCTCTGCAAGTTTTATTTTAGGTGCTCAAATTTCAGAAGTCGCCTCTCATTTCGATATTCCTGTTAACACTGTACAGAAATTCATAGCTACGAATATTGTTTTTGACAATGCATTTACCGTATCTGCACAGCAATCTTTATTTAAAAAACAAAATTTAGATGATATTCCACAACAGGAACAAAGTGTAGTTAAAAGCTTTTTTGGTAGACTCAAAAAACGTTTTGGTTTTTAACTAAATTTATGACCTGATTTTTCAGGATAATTTCATGTCTTAAAGAGAAATATTATGATTATTCAACAATATAAAATTGTATTTGCAGGTTCAATGGGGTCGGGGAAAAGTGAGGCAATTAAGTCTTTATCTGAAATTCCTGTACTTGCAACTGAAGTGCTGAACACTGATGATCACAGTCATAAAAAAATGCAAACGACTGTAGGCATAGATTATGGTGAAGTCACTTTAGAAGATGGGACAAAAATTGGTTTATATGGAACACCGGGACAAAATCGTTTTGATTTTATGTGGGGTGTTATTTGTAAAGGCGCTATTGGCACAGTCATTCTCATTGACCATACCATTGAAAATCCGCTCGATGATCTAAAACATTATCTCGAAACGTTTAAACAATATGGTGAAAATATTGCGATTGGTATTACTCATATTGATGAAGAAACATCAAAATCAACTCACCAATACCGTGAATGGTTAATTGAAAATAATATGAATTACCCACTCTTTTTTATTGATGCACGTAAAAAGAATGATGTGTTAATGTTGCTTGAAACACTTGTAACCATTTTGGAAATTAAATATATACAAGGATAATAATAATATGTCAAATACCCTTGAAGGAAGAACAGCCCCAACAGTATTGGTCGAATTTGCTAAATCACAGATTCACCAAGTTTTGATGAATGTCAAAGGTGTTGAATTTATCATGATCAGCTCAACGGATGGTTTTGAGCTTGCAAGTTTATCAAGGGTTAAAGCTTATAACTCAACAAAACTCGCTGCGGTGAGTAGCTCTATTTTAGCCATGGTGGGTGCATTTCTTGGCGAGATTAATCTTTCAGGCTGTCAAAGTATTTCGCTAGATGCTCAAAATGGGCGTGCCATCCTAACCTCTATTCCTACAGAAAAACATCCAATGATGATTGTCACGTTAGTGTCTAAAGATGTACTTTTAGCACAATTACTCAATGGTTTAAAAGACGCGGGCAATGCGATTATGCAATTGGATTATTAATCCATAACCGAAAAAAGCCCCTTATCTGAGATCAAGGGCTTTATATACAAAATTATTCACTTGCTTGAATATTAAAAAGTACCTGCCGTTTTTTCACTTGTTGAGCCGTTTGAGCAATAATCTCATTCACTACACCATCAATATCAGACTTAATTTGTTGCTGAATTTTCATCGCCTCCAAGATCAATAACGTCTGCCCTTTTTCAACCTGATCACCAACATTGACCAAAATTTGAATCACTGCACCATCCATCGGTGCTTTGATTTTGCCATCTCCCACAAGATTGGTTGTTTCTGGCGGTGCATAGGTCATATTTTGAATCGAGACATTGCCATTATTGACATCTAAATAGAGTTGTTGATCTTGCAATGTATAATTTAATTTACGGCGTACACCATTTACCACATACACCACTTGTTGTGCTGTTTGTGAAATCATTTCAATACTTTGAATCTGCCCACAAGTTTCAATACTTAAGCCATTACTATTAAACTCAAGTGATAATTCCAATTTTTGCTCTTCAATTTGCAACTTCAATGGCAATTTTGGACTCAGCCCTGTACTCCAACTTGCTTGCTGTTGAGTCTGGGTAAACAATGCCGCAGCAACCGCAAGATGTTCTAAGCTTAAAGTCTGAACTTGTAAACTCTCATCTGCCTGAAAATGTTGCTGAATAAAAGCGGTATTGGTATCACCTGCAACCACCACAGGGTGACGCAATAGATTGGCGAGGAATTGTTTATTACTGTTTACACCAAGTAAAACACAATCATCCACTGCACGCGCTAAAAGGCGAATCGCGTCTTCACGAGTCTGTGCATAAGCAATCACTTTTGCTACCATCGGATCGTAAAAGGAGCTAATTTCCCCTTGTTGCAATAAACCATGATCAATGCGGACATTGGGTAAATCTGCACCTTGCCAATGTAGTACTTGACCCGTTTGAGGCAAGAAATCTTGACGAGGATCTTCGGCATATAAACGTACTTCAATGGCGTGACCATTCAGTTGTAATTCATCTTGCTTTAACGGCAAAACCTCATGATTTGCCACACGCAATTGCCATTCAACTAAATCAAGCCCTGTCACCATTTCTGTCACAGGATGCTCAACTTGCAAACGTGTATTCATTTCTAAGAAATAAAACTCACCTGATGCATCAAGTAAAAATTCAACCGTTCCTGCCCCAACATAATCACACGATTTTGCTGCTTGTACCGCAGCCTCTCCCATACGTTGACGTAGTTCAGTTGTCATCACTGGACACGGCGCTTCTTCCATCACTTTTTGATGGCGACGTTGAATCGAACAATCTCGTTCAAACAAATAAACATAATTGCCATGCTGATCGCCAAAAACCTGAATTTCGACATGGCGTGGTGCAATCACGGCTTTTTCTAAAATTAATTCCCCCGAACCAAACGCATTTTCAGCTTCAGATCTCGCCGTTTTTAATGACTCCATCAGCTCAGAAGATTGCTGTACAAGGCGCATTCCGCGCCCACCACCACCTGCTGATGCTTTCACCATCAGGGGATAACCAATTTTTTCTGCTTGTTCTGCTAAAAATTCTAAATTTTGTTGATCACCTTCATAGCCTGGAACACAAGGTACACCTGCTTGAATCATAGCAATTTTAGATAAGCGTTTACTGCCCATCAGTTCAATGGCTGCTGACCCTGGTCCAATAAAGGTGATTTGATTCGCTTCACAAGCTGCAGCAAAATCGGTATTTTCCGATAAAAAGCCATAGCCAGGATGAACTGCATCTGCACCCGTTTTTTGACAGGCTTCAATAATTTGATCAATCCGTAAATAAGATTCTGATACTTTTGATGCACCAATATAAACCGCTTCATCTGCTACTTGAATATGACGTGCATTTGCATCGGCATCTGAATACACCGCTACAGTGCAATACCCCATCGCTTTTGCTGTTTGAATGACTCGAACAGCAATTTCACCACGGTTTGCCACCAATACTTTTGAAAAAGCCATGGTTATGATTCCTTATTTGGCTCGTTATTTTTCATTTTTGTCTGCGCTTACATCCAATTTGGTTCACGCTTTTGTACAAATGCCATCGTGCCTTCCATACCTTCCTCACTACTCACCGCGTCTGCAAAAAGTTGAGCAGCATCATCAAGTAAAGTTTTTAATGGCTCATTCAATGTTTTATGTAATAAAGCTTTGGTCGCCCGTGATGCATGTGGTGCTGTACGGCGAATTTGAATCAGAACATCATGCAGTGCTAATTCAAGTGCAACTTCATTTTCAACCACTTCATGCACAAGTCCCATATGCAATGCTTCTGAGCCTTTAAAACGTTTACCTAGCAAAGCCAAACGACGTGTATGAGTCAAACCAATACGTTTAACTACAAATGGTGCAATTTGCGCAGGAATAATCCCTAGCCCTGTTTCAGGTAAACCAAAGGTGACATCTGAACGACTAATTGCCACATCAGAAACACATGCCAATCCAAAACCACCACCCAAAACAGCACCTTCTAAAACGACTACAACCGTTTGTGGTGCTTGATCAACCTGTTCAAGCATACGACCAAACTGACGGTTAAACTCAACATAAGGCTGATTTGAACCTGCATTTGTGGCATCTACACGCAACTGTGCCATATCTTTAATGTCGCCACCTGAGCAAAAGTGCCCATCTTTACCCCGTAAAACTACCGCACGAATACTCACATCATGTTCAATACTGCTAAATACCTGCTGAATGGCTTTGACCATATTCAGGCTCATAGCATTACGACTTTCTGGTCGATTTAAATAAAGCGATAAAATTCCTTCGGCAAAATCCAATTCAATACTGTCATCTAGCTGTAGCGCTGATAATGTCTGTGGAAGAGTCATCGTCATCTCCTTATTTACGCTTAGATGGTAAAATATCCATCAATTTACAAATAATGCCGAGCATGATTTCATCTGCTCCACCGCCTATTGAACCCAAACGACCATCACGATAAAGTTGCGATGCTGGGTTGTCCCACATGAAGCCATTACCACCCCAAAATTGTAGACAACTGTCAGCAACTTCACGGGTTAAACGCCCTGCTTTGAGCTTAGCCATCGAAGCAATTTCGGTGGCATTACCACCATCAATATGAATATCACAGGCACGATAGGTCAGTGCACGTAAAGCTTCAACTTCAGTCATTAACTCGGCAAAACGAAAATGTACATATTGATTATTAATCAGTGGTTGCCCAAATGTATGACGCTCTTTTGTGTATTGAATGGTCTGTTGAATAACGCTTTCTAAACCGCCAATTGCATTGGCAGCCGCCCACATGCGTTCTTCTTGGAATTGCATCATTTGCATCATAAAGCCCATGCCTTCTGCACCAACCAAATTACGTTGTGGCACACGGACATTGTCTAAATATACTTCGGCAGTAGTGGTTGAACGCATGCCTAATTTATTCAGTGGCTCAGAAAAACTTATGCCTTGAGTCTTTGCAGGAACAATAATCATCGACTTATTAACATGTGGTTTGTCATCGGAAGTATTGGCAAGTAAGCAAAAGAAATCGGCTTGGAGTGAGTTGGTAATCCACATCTTACTGCCATTAATCACATAATCATCACCGTCTTTTTTCGCTGTGGTTTTAATGGCTGCAACGTCTGAACCTGCATGTACTTCTGATACTGCTATTGCAGCCACGTATTCCCCTGCAACAGCAGGCGTTAAAAACTCATCACGCAATTCCTTGCTACCAAAACGTGCCAATGCGGGTGTTGCCATGTCCGTCTGTACACCAATAGCTAAAGGTACACCGCCACAGGCAGCACGACCTAATTCTTCGGCAACCACCAAGTTGTAAGAATAATCGAGTCCTGAGCCACCATTTTCTTCAGGCTTACAAATACCCAATAAGCCCAAATCCGCCATTTTCTTAAAAACTTCATGGATCGGGAATTTGCCTTCAGCTTCCCATGTTGGGATAAATGGATTCAATTCAGTTTCAACAAACTGACGTGTTGTACGGCGTAACGCTTCATGTTCTGGTGTAAATTTCATTGTTTTATCCTGTATATACTAATTATTTCCAAAATTTTGTTAGTAGTTTGAGCTTCTTAGACCGTCTACTCCCTCTCTTTTAGGAGATGAGAAGCAAAGCTTCGCAAGGTGAATGCTCTTAAAATTAAAATCGCGATACGCCAAAACGTGTTGGATTCAGTTGACGTTTTGATGCTTCATCAATGGTTTCAAGTAAAAATATCAACACTTTACGGGTATCTCTCGGATCAATAATGCCATCATCATGTAACATTGCTGTATTAAACAAAGCTGTCGATTGTTGTTCTAACTTCATCGCTGTACTTTGTTCCAAAAAATCGAGCATTTGTTCATTTGGCTCCATACCTGAAGCACGTTGTTTCCCTTCCGCCACAATACGAAGTACCTTGCCTGCTTGCGCTGAACCCATCACCGCCACATGAGAATTTGGCCATGCAAATATAAAATCAGGCGACAAGCTACGCCCACACATTGCATAGTTGCCCGCACCATACGACCCTGCAACTACAACCGAAATTTTAGGCACTGTTGTATTGGCAACCGCTTGAATCAGCTTAGATCCATGTTTGATGATTCCGTTTTGTTCCGCATCCGTTCCGACCATAAAACCTGTGGTGTTATGTAAAAATAAGAGTGGACGTTGGGTCTGTTCGCACAAATGAATAAATTGTGCAGTTTTGGCAGCACCATGCGGTGTAATTGGTCCATTATTGGTAATAATCCCCACATGCAAGCCACCCATTTTTGCCCAGCCACACACGGTTAAATCATCATATTCTTGTTTAAATTCTAGAAAATCTGAATCATCGACCAAACGGGCAATCACATCTTTCATATCAAAAGGTTGTTTCGGATTATTGGGAATAATGCCAAGCAACTCCTCTGTCGCATAACGAGGTTCTTGATATTGCTTTTTTGTTGTATTGACCTGCTCTTTCCAATTTAAATGCTCAAAAACTTCACGAGCAATTCGAATACCATCGGCATCATTTTCCGCCAAATATTCTGCTGTTCCTGCTACTTGCGCATGCATTTCCGCACCGCCCAACTCCTCTGCCGTTGCCACTTCACCTGTTGCTGCCATCAATAACGGTGGCCCTGCAAGAAGCATTTCCGTTTGCTTACGAATGGTAATCACATAATCAGATAAACCTGGTTGATATGCACCGCCTGCCGTTGCGTTACCATGTACAACCGACAATTGTGGAATACCTGCCGCAGACATACGTGCTTGATTGGCAAAAGTCATGCCGCCTTGAGTAAAGACTTCTGCTGCATAATTGAGGTTTGCGCCTCCACTTTCAGACAACGTCAGCATCGGAAGTTTTTGTTCTAAAGCAATTTTTTGCAGACGTAAGGTTTTATGTACCCCCATTGGCGATATTGTTCCGCCTTTAATGGCACTATTACTTGCTGAAACCAAACAACGCACACCGCTGACAAAACCAATTCCTGCAATAATGCCACCACCCGCTTCTGAGCCATCTTTATCATCATGCATTTGGTAACCGACCAATCCGCATAATTCAACAAAAGGAGAATTGGCATCAAGAACTAAACGGACACGTTCATGCGGTAAAATTTTACCTTTTTTATCAAACTTGGATTTAACCGCATAAGACTTCTCAAAACTCTTATTCTGTACGGCTTTCACTTCATCGAGTTGGCTGAGCATATGGGCTTTATTTTGCTCATATTGTTCACTGCCCACCGCAATTTCAGATTGTAGAATGGTCATCTTCTTTTAGTCCTTGTCCTTATTTGGAATCTTGTGCTTCTTTGCCAAGCCCATCTTTTAAAACATCGGGAATAAATGCACGATGAAAACCATTAAACGAATGGCTATTTTTAGCATCGGCAAGCGGATACATACGAGTACCTTGTGATGCTGCACCATCAATCCGAATGGTCATTCCAGAAATAAAATCTGCGGCATCTGATAGTAAATAACAAATGGCAGAAGATACTTCTGACTCTGTCCCCATCCGTTTGAGAGGTACGTTGCCTGCTAAACTTGGGATAATAAATTTGGCAAAGTCACCTGAATAATTGTCCATTCCTGATGAAATAATCCACCCAGGTGCGACACAATTCACTCGTACGCCTGCATGTCCCCACTCCACTGAAGCGGTTTTGGTCAAATTGTCTACGCCTGAACGTGCAGCACCTGAATGTCCCATTCCTGGCATACCGCCCCACATATCTGCCGCCATATTGACAATATTGCCACCATGTTTCGACATCCATTGGTTATAGGCTTCTTTCATTAGATAAAAGCTAGAATGTAAATTGTTGCGTACCACGGCATCAAAACCATTGGCAGAAATACTGTCTAAGCCTGAGGGAAATTGCCCTCCTGCGTTATTCACTAAACCATCCAACTTGCTATATTTTTCGATAACCTCTGCAATCATATCTTTGACTTGTTGCTCTTCGCGGTTATCACACACAATGAAATGGACTTTGCCACCATCTTCTAAAATTTCAGCACTTACATTTTGTAGTTTTTCAATTTTACGTCCTGTAATGACCACTTGTGCGCCCAAAGATGCCAATTCATGCGCTGTACAACGACCAATGCCTGAGCCACCACCTGTGACAATAATGACTTTATCTTGAAAAGCATCTGATCTAAAGATTGAGTTATATTGCATTTTTTATTTCCAATTTGTTTTCTTTGATTTCCATAGCTCCCTCTCCTCATAGGAGATGAGAATCCTCAGAAGATATTCTGAGTTCGCAAGGGTGAGGTGTTTTTAAATAAAAAAAATCCCCCTAAGTCCCCCTTTAAAAAGAGGGGACTTTCATATTCTCTACTAATTCCCAATCAATCCCTTCGGCACTTTCACAGGCATATCCAACAACTGTTGTGCAAAGGCTTTACCTTGTGGGTCGATGCGTAAACTGGCAATTCCCCCACCACCTAAAGCATTTTCCAATAGAATATTTAAGGCATTAAGCCCTTCAATTTCATAGCGAATAATTTTGCTTGTTTCAGGATTAAGCACGTGTTGCATATATTTCGTGACATTCTCATCGGTTAAATTGGCACGAATCCATGGTAAAAACTTAGGCTGACGTGCAATCACACCAATATTGCTGTGATTACCTTTATCACCACTACGTGCATGGGCAATATCAACCAATGCAATCTCAACTTCATCACCTGTAAATTGAGCAACTTCACCGATTGGTAGTTGTGTAAATGACTGCTCTGCTGAACCTTGAGGAATTACGACTTTTTGACGTTGACCATTGATGTCTATTTCAATATTTAGTTTTGATTTATCAGCAAGGAATGAAAAAAGTTTAATCACTGGTGATGCTTTTGGACGACCACCAACTATACCCGCCAAGGCAGGTGCCATCCCTGTAGAGGCTTGTGCAATTTCCGAAGCAAAGAACATACATGCTTCTTTAAACATATGTTTAACTGCGATTTTCACTACAACTTCACGACTGTCTGTATGACGAGCATTTGCACCATAAGTACTTTCAATGCCGAGAATTTCAACCGATTTTTCTTGAAATGCAGGGACAGAACGCAAAGCTAAAACACGTTCACACTTCGTCAATATTGCATCAGCAATAACTTGTGCTTTGGCAGGTGCTTCACGCCCTGCAATTAAGAAACTAACTAAGACACGATAACCATCAGGATAGGTTGCACTGACTTTATATTGTTGTGTAGGCGCACGACCTGTTGCACCCGTTACCGCAACACGATGCTCACCGACTTGTTCCAATTTTACTTGGCTAAAATCACAGCTTACATCGGGTAGTAAATAGGCTTGAGGGTTGCCAATTTCATAGACAATTTGCTCTGCAACCGTTGCTGTTGAAACTAGACCACCTGTGCCATTTGGTTTTGTTACAATGAACGATGCATCTTCTTTTACTTCGACTATGGGGAAACCCATATTGTCAAAGCCTTCAACTAAACGCCAGTCGGTAAAATTTCCACCTGTACATTGCGCACCACATTCAATGATATGCCCTGCCAATGAACCTTGCGAAAGCTTGTCATAATCTTCGGGCGACCATTTGTACTCATGTAATAATGGTGCTAATGCCACCGCAGAATCTACAACACGACCTGTGATGACAATATCTGCACCTGCATCTAAAGCATCACGAATGGGAATCGCACCGAGATAAGCATTACAGCTTGCCAAATGATCTGGTAAATCCTCACCATTAAACATTTCTTTGATGTTTTGGTTTTTTAGTTCAGCTTGATTTGGCATCAAGTCATCGCCTAAAACCACAGCTACTTTAAGATCTAACCCTTGTGCTTCAATGACTTTTTGCAAAGCATCACGACATGCCAACGGATTTACACCGCCTGCATTACTAATCACTTTAATTTTTTTATCACTGATTTTTTTGATCAATGGTGCCATGACACGACTGACAAAATCCAAGGCATAACCATGTTCAGGATTGGTCATCATAGCCTTTGCCATAATCGACATGGTGATTTCTGAAAGGTAATCGAAAACGAGATAATTAATATCGGACAAATGCACCAATTGGAAAGCTGCCGTATTGGTATCTCCCCAGAAACCAGAAGCACATCCAATTTTGACAATACGTTGATCTTCCATTTTCACACCTATTTCGTGATGAACTTATTTTGCTTATTGTGAATAAAATTTATACTTCATTTTATACCAAGCAAGCGCTTGGTTTGTAAAGTGCAAAATGTTATGCTGTAATGACCAATGTGTTCAATCTACACATCATCACCTTATAAATATTTAAATTTTGTAGGAAATATCTAAAAAATGATTGCTGCTTCTATCAATGATATTCAACCGATTGCCTGTTTCGATTACAGCCCTAAAGGTCGTCTATTGCTTGGTGCAGCTTATCTGTTTCACAAGCAAGGCTATGCGAAAACAACAGTTCGAGAATTAGCAAATTTCATTGGTATTCAGTCAGGTAGCTTATTTCATCACTTTACAAGCAAGGATGATATTCTTGCCAATGTGATGAAACAAACCATTATTTATAACCATGATCGTCTTTTAGATGCCATTCAACAATCAGATGATCCTGAACAACAACTGAAAAATTTAATCAAAGCTGAGTTAATTTCCATTACAGGAGATACAGGATCAGCAATGGCTGTTTTGGTTTATGAATGGCAAGCTTTATCGCAAGAGCGTCAAAATGAATTACTCAAAATGCGTAATGCTTATGAAGACATTTGGTTTGAAGTGATTCATCAGTTACGTAAACTTGGCAAAATTAAGCATGATACTTTTATTTGGCGTCGTTTAATGGGTGGTGCGATTGCTTGGACGGTGACTTGGTATAATCCAAATGGTAAAATAAGCATAGATGAATTGACGGAAATAGTATGGGAAATGGCTATAAGCCACTAAAATTAAATCAATTATTACAATAAAATTATGCTCTCATTCAAAAAGAGTAATAAGGTTAATTTAAAAAAGATCAGCTTTAAACATCATGTTATGATGAAATTTCAAAACATTTTTATAAATTATTTTAACTAAAACATATAAATTAATAACTTTACCAATAGGAATGACATGAAAAATACCTATGAAAATTTAAAAAATAGCTTGATCACACATAATATTTTTTTTCAATCATCAGGCGCAGAACGATTTAAAAATACCGATGAACTTAATTATTTAGTTGGTGCAAAAATAGAACCTTATAGTGCATTTATGGTTGGCAATCACTTATGGGAAATGGGCGCTTTTTCCTACTCATGGTCAAAATTTTCAATAAAAACTAAAATTGGTAGATATTGTTCAATTGCAGCAGACGTAAAACTCATGGGGTTCAGACATCCATATGAATGGTTAACCACATCTTCAACAACTTACGATAAAAATTTTATTATTTATCAAAAGTTTTTAGCAGATACGCAAACTGAACAACATGCACGAATTTTACCTCGAACAAATCAAGAAGGCTTAAATATCGGACATGATGTTTGGATTGGTGCCCGTGTGGTGTTAAAACAAAATTTAAATATAGGCACAGGCGCTGTCATTGCTGCAAATTCTGTTGTCACCAAAGATGTCCCTCCTTACGCTATTGTTGGTGGAAATCCTGCAAAAATAATTAAATATCGTTTCAGTGAAACACATATTCAAAAATTATTAGCATTACAATGGTGGAATTACGCATTCACGGATTTTCAACAATACGACATTACCAATATTGAAACATTTATCGATCAATTTAATGACAATATTGAATCTCTAACTCCCTTAAATTTAACTCCACTTATTCTAAAATAGAAAAATAAGTTAAATTTTTGAAAATGCTTAACTTACCAAAACACCTCAATTGAATGCTGATGAAAGTGTATTTTCTAAAATACACTTCAATTCTGAAAATAAAGATTTAACTGATTTTAATCGCAATCAAAATCCTAATTGACGGCTCGCTAGATCCTTCATAATTTCTTCCGCTCCACCACCAATCATATTCACTTTAACATCACGGTAGATCCGTTCAGATTTAATCCCTCGCATAAAGCCCATACCACCTAGTGTCTGCACAGATGCATCGGCACAAAATTGCATAGTTTGTGTCGCAACATTTTTCAGCATACAAATTTGTGCAATCAATTCACTACCCTGCATATCAGCTCGTCCTAAACGGTACGCTGTATCTTCAAGCAAAGCCAAAGTCGTGGTTAAACGTGTCGCCATGTCTACCAATTTATGTCGTACCACTTGATGATCAACCAAGCGCTTGCCAAACGTTTTTCGTTGCTGTGCCCACTCCAAAGCTTCCTCATAACAGACCAATGCAAAACCATAACTACTTGCCGCAAGGAAAAAACGCTCCATGTTGAAATTATTCATGATGACTAGGAAGCCCATATTTTCTGCACCCAGTAAATTTTTCGCAGGGACTCGTACGTTATCAAAATGTAAATGTGCGGTATCTGAAGCCCACCACCCCATCTTATCGAGTTTAGATTTGGTAATACCTGCACTATGCGCATCAATTAATAACATTGAAATACCATTAGGCCCTTTGGCCTCAGGATCAGTTCGCACTGCTACGGTGTAATAATCGGCACGAATACCCGAGGTAATAAATGTCTTTTCACCAGTGACAATATAGTCATCACCATCACGAACCGCTTTGGTTTGTAATGCTGCAACATCTGAACCACCTGTCGGCTCAGTAATGGCTAAAGCCGAAATTTTTTCTCCCGATAAAATTTTCGTCAGTACAGCTTGTTTAATTTCAGCCGAGGCAAAATGATTAATCGGGGGGGCACCAATTGAATGTGATAATAGTGATGCACATAACCCACCTGATCCTGTTTTTGCAAGCTCAATGGATGATAACAACACATGAAAGGCATCTGTCCCTGCTATGCCACCATAATTTTCATCAAAACCTAAACCAAGCAAACCAATATCCGCTGTTTTTTGATAAAGCTCGCGTGGAAAGGTTTCAGCTTCCTCCCATTCATTAATATGTGGCATCAATTCTTTTTGGACAAATTTACGAACGGAATCTGCAAATGCAAAATGTTGATCTGTATAGTAAATTGGATTAGGTTTCATTATTTTCAGCATCCTTACGTTTTTGTACGAATCATTCAGAAATCTATACTGACAGATTTTTAGGCTTTTTAAGTTGCAGAAATCATCTTTTAAAACAAACTAATTGTTATTTTTAGTCAATCAAAAAATCAACAATCTACCATCTTTAATGCATTCTCGATGATAAAACTACGCTAGACTAAGAGTAATATTTTTCACTATTTATGTTTTAAATTCATGATGACACTGGATCAGTTTTTAGCACGATTTAACACTGCAACACTGCAACGCAGTATCAGTTATGTCGGAAAAATTGATTTTAAATCACTCGAAATGTATCAAGATCGCCAAAATATTGTGGTTGAAGCACGTATTATAGGAAGCTATCGTTATGATACCACCCTCATTTTTAGCCCATTGAAACAAGCGATTATTGACACTGATTGTAGTTGTCCTGTCGGATATGATTGTAAACATGCAGCGGCTTTAGCCCGTTATTTTTATGATCGACAAAATTTAGAACAAAGTAATCTCAATCAACCTCAGCAAAATTCACAACAACAAAACCATCACACTGCAAAAGTATGGTTAGATCAATTTAAACAACAATTGGCTCAAGTTAAAACTGAATTGCAACATCAACTTATTTATGTGTTTCAGCCAAAAAATAATAGCCAACAACTACACATTAGTATTTATAAAGTACGACGTACCAAAGATGGGCAAATTCGAGATACGACACCTTATATTAGTTATGATAATGTTCTCAACGAACGCTTAAAAGTAAGTTCTGAAGAAAAAAAAATCTTTAGCCATTTGTATTTTTTTGCCAAATTAAATTTTCCAAATGCACATTATTATCCACCAACATGGGATATTTCAGGCATTTACCAAGAACAGCTCAAAACTGCGATTCAAAGTGGTACTTGCTATGCACTAAATACGACACATCCGATATTAACTTGGTCTGATCACAACTATCAGCTTGAATTCAATTGGCAAGCTCATCCTCAAAATAAGACTGAAAAACTCACAGCACAATTCTTTGATGCACAGCATGCCCCCCTTTCAATAGAACATTGTCAGCAAATTTATATTATTCATTCTCATCCACTTTGCTATTTAGATACACTCAATAATCAAGTGGGTATGCTTGAATCATCTTATTCAAGTGAAATGATTAATGAATTGATGGATATGCCACAAATGCCTGTGGAAATATTGGCTGAATTTAAACAAACGATTCAGCCTTACTCTGCTTTTGCTTATTTACCACAGGCACAATCTATACTCAATATACCAACTCAAACTGGAAAGCCGGCACCTATTTTAAAGTTCGGTTATTTTTCACAATATGATCGTTTAGGACAGATGCATCATTATGCGATGGCTGAAATTGAGTTTGAATATCCAGCGGGCCGTATTAAAAAGGGTTCTCCCGATCATTATTTTATTGCTCAAGTCAATGAACAAACTGTGCGTCAACAGCGTGATTTAGCCTTAGAAAAAGATGCGATTGACACCCTAAAAGAAGCCATCCCATCATTAAAGTGGCTCACTCAAATCACTAAGAGTAAACGTCCTGCTTTTGATGATGTCACCGAAAATTCAATTGTTTGTGCAAATCCTAATATTTGGATCAACCAACTGATTCCTAAAAATAAAATTGCCCTACTCGGGTGGCAAGTTGATCATCATAAAAATAGTTTATTTAACTTAAATGCCACGCATAATTTACAATTATTATTAACTGAATCTGATCAAAAACAAGATTGGTTTAATGTCGGTGCAACCATTCAAGACAGCCAAGGTCAAACCTACAATCTCATCGAACTGCTTGGCTATGTCATACAGTCCAATCCCCATTTACTTGAAGATCAATATATTGATCAACTTAAAGAAGATGAGTTTTTTCTTGTTCCTATCACTGAAAATGAAACACAACTTGCACTCAGTATCAAAGATATCAAGCCCATTCTAAGCTATTTAAAAGATATTTTACGTTATCCGAAATCAAACGCAATTGATCAATATGAAGCTACACAACTCTTAAATTTAGAACATCATTTAGGTATGCCTTGGCACAGTAATGAACGTTTAAAAACCTTTGCACATAAACTACAAACAAGCTATCAACAACAGATTGCCACACCACAAGGTTTTCAAGGTGAATTGCGTCATTATCAACAACAAGGTTTGGCGTGGTTACAGTTTTTACGTGAAACTGAGCATGGTGGCATTCTTGCCGATGATATGGGCTTAGGTAAGACGGCACAGACACTTGCACATTTACTCATTGAAAAACAAGCAGGTCGATTAGAGCAGTATCCTGCTCTCATTATTGCCCCTACATCTTTAATGTATAATTGGCGTAAAGAAGCTGAAAAATTCACACCTGAATTAAAAGTCTTAGTACTACAAGGTCATGATCGTCAAAACTTCTTTGACCAAATCTATGATGCCGATATCATTCTCAGCACTTACCCACTTTTAGCCCGTGATGAAGAGTTTTTCTTATCTCATCAATATCATATGCTCATTTTAGATGAGGCCCAAAACATTAAAAATCCACGAGCTAAAGCATCACAAGTTGTCCGACAACTTAATGTAAAACATCGACTTTGCTTAACAGGTACACCTATGGAAAACCACTTAGGTGAACTTTGGTCATTATTCCATTTCTTAATGCCTGGCTTTCTCTATAGCCAGGATGTTTTTAATAAAACATATCGCAAACCAATCGAAAAAAATGCCGACCTAAGTATTAAAAGTAAGCTCATTTCTCGTATTAAACCCTTCATGTTACGCCGTTTAAAAACTGAAGTTGCCAAAGAGCTTCCTGAAAAAACCATGATTGAAGTCAATATTGATTTGAATGAACAACAGTCCAAACTTTATGAGGCTGTTCGTGCAACCATGCAAAAAAATATACGTGAGCTAATTGCAACTAAGGGCTTTCATCGTAGTCAGATTCAAATTCTCAGTGCGTTACTGAAACTTCGACAAGTCTGCTGTCACCCTGCACTTTTACAATTGGATAATGTCAAAAATCAAAATATTGAATCAGCAAAATTAGACCACTTATTGCAAATGGTTCAAGATATGGTTGAAGAAGGTCGTAAAATTTTGATTTTTTCACAATTTACAACAATGTTACAAATTATTGAAAACCAATTAAAAATACTCAATATTCCAACAGTTAAACTGATAGGACAAACGAAAAAACGTGATCAAGTCATCACAAAATTTCAAACTGGAGATATTCCTGTTTTCTTAATTAGCTTGAAAGCAGGTGGTGTTGGTTTAAACCTCACCGCTGCAGACACAGTTATTCATTATGATCCTTGGTGGAATCCTGCTGCTGAAGATCAAGCCTCTGATCGTGCTTGGCGTATTGGCCAAAAAAAACCAGTCTTTGTTTATAAATTAATTACTAATCAAAGTATTGAAGAAAAAATACTTGCTTTACAAAAAAACAAAGCTAATCTAACCCAATCTATTCTCAGTATTGATCATGAAAATGAAGTTAAATTGTCTGAAAATGACGTCATGAGCTTATTAGATTAAGACCTTATAAGTTCATTAAATACTCAACAATCTGTTGCTGATCGGCCATTTCAGCGAGCTGTAGTGCTGTATATTCACTTTTATAATGTGCATCTGCGCCTTGCTGAATAAGTAATTGAACAATCTCGAAATAACCATTTTCAGCGGCTGCCTGCAATGTACTATAGCCCTTTCCCCTGACAATAAAAAACACCCTCTGTCTTATGACAGAGGGTGTTTTAGATTTAAAAGCTGGCGATGACTTACTCTCACATGGG